>NZ_FOQW01000048.1:0-1084 GCF_900113845.1 Methylobacterium brachiatum
GCGGACACCGCCAAGATGGGCGGCGCGAACGTGGTCGTGCGCCTCGGCACCGGCCATCTGTTCAACCTCGGCCAGCTCGTGGCCGCCAATGCCCTCGATGTCGAAGCGGGTGAGTTCACCAACGGCCCGGACGGGCGCCTCTCAGGCGCCGGCGTCCGCCTCGCACTGACCGGCGCCACTAACAACCATGGCCGCATCGAGGCTACCGGAGACCTAGCCGTCAAGGCCCCGAATCTCGCCAACACAGGTTCCATCATCGCTAATGCCGCTGGCGACATCCAGATCGCCGGTGCGGTCGCCAACAATGGTCTCATCACGGCCCAGCGCCTCGCACTGGGGATCGGAAGTGATCTCAAAAATTCCGGCCAGATCGGCGCCCACGATGACCTGACGACCACGGTCGGCGGCCGGGTCGACAACACCGGCAGCCTGATCGCCAAGGATGGCGACCTCAGCCTCACCGTCGGCGGTCTCATCGCCTCCAGCGGCGACATCATCGCCGGCGGTCGCCTGGCGCTGGCGGCAGCCGCCTACGAGACGCCCGCGGACACTGCCCGGATCGGCGGCGCGGACGTGGTCGTGCGCCTCGGCACCGGCCACCTGTTCAACCTCGGCCAGTTCGTGGCCGCCAATGCCCTCGACGTTGAGGCCGGCGAGTTCACCAACGGCCCGGCAGGGCACCTCTCGGGCGCATCCATCCGCCTCGCGCTCACCGGCGCAGCCGACAACAAGGGCAGCGTCGAGACCACCGGAGACCTCGCCCTCACGACCCAGAACCTCGCCAACAGCGGCACGATCCAAGTCAACGGCGCTGCCGTGATCGAGATCGCTGACGGCTTCGGCAACAGCGGGGGCCTTCTGACCCGGAGCCTCGCGCTCAAAGCCGGGGGTGACTTCGTCAACAGCGGCCAGATCGGCGCGGTCGATGACCTGACGGCCACGGTCGGCGGCCGGGTCGACAACACGGGCAGGCTGATCGCCAAGGATGGCGACCTCAGCCTCACCGCCGGCGGCATCGTCGCCTCCAGCGGCGACATCATCGCCAAGGGCCGCCTCGCGCTGACCGCGGCCGCCTACGAGACGC
>NZ_FOQW01000047.1:0-1484 GCF_900113845.1 Methylobacterium brachiatum
CCGCGGATCGACCAGGCGGGCGAATTGCTTGGGCATGCTCTCGCGCGAGGCCGGCCACAGACGCGTCCCCGTGCCGCCGCACAGGATGATCGGATAGACCGTATCGATAGGCTCAGGCATCAAGATCAATCTTTCGAACGAAGGTCTTTTCGCGTTAAAAACAAGGCGCTCAGCTAAAACTCAATGTAACAGATCCAGCTGTCCACCGGCCATCGCGGGACGGTGGCCGTGATCCTCACGGTTGAGGACCCCGTCGATGAACTGCGTCATCGCTCCGGTGAAACGCTCGACACTGAACTCGGAGGCCCGGCTGATCAGGTCGGCGGGTTTCGGCGCGATCGCCTTGCACCGCTCGATCGCGTCGATCAACGCCTCCACCGATTGCTCGTGGAAGAACGTCCCGGTCAGCCCCTCCTGCACCGTCTCCGTGGCGCCGCCCTTCCCGTAGGCGATCACCGGCCGGCCGCTCGCCATGGCCTCCACCGGCACGATCCCGAAATCCTCCTCGCCGGGGAATATCAGCGCCTGGCACCGGGCGTAATGGTGTTTCAGCACCGCGAAGGGTTGGGGGCCGAGCATCGTCACATGCGGACCGGCCAGGGCGCGCAACTCCCGCAGCATTTCCCCGCCCCCGATCACGACCAGGGGTTTCTGCAGGCGGTTGAACGCCTCGATGGCCAGTTCCGGCCGCTTGTAGCGCACCAGCTCGCCGACCATCAGATGGTAATCGCCGATCTCCTGCTCGGGAACGGCGCCGAACGCGTCGGTATCGACCGGGGGATAGATGACGGTGGCGCTGCGCCGGTAATAGGTCTCGATCCGGCGCGCCACGGTGGCGGAATTCGCCACGAATTCATGGACGCGGCTCGCCGAGATGGCGTCCCAGTTCCGGATGTAATGCGCGGCCGGCGGCATCAGCAGCCGGTTCAGGAACCCCGTCCGCTCGCGGTAATCGTGGAACATGTTCCAGACGTACCGCATCGGCGAGTGGCAATAGCAGATATGGGTCGAGTTCGAGGGCGGGATGATCCCCTTCGCCGGCCCGGACTCGCTGCTGATCACGAGATCGTACCCGCGCAGGTCGAGCTGCTCGAGGGCCATGGGCATGAGCGGCAGATAGGACTTGTAGCGCGTCGCTGAAAACGGAAGCCGGCCGATGAAGGACGTCTGGATGCGATGGGCTTTTATGGTCGGCGATATCGAATCCGGCGCATAGGCATGGGTGAAGATATCGGCCTCCGGATACATCTTGCAGAGCGCCTCAACGACTTTCTCACCGCCGCGCATGCCCACAAGCCAATAATGTACGATTGCAACGCGCATTCAGCCGGCCTCTGTCAGGATTCATGTCTTGTGGCCTGTATTAGCACGCTTTAGCGGCGTTCAGACCCGATTGCGCGTACTGAGTTTGTCCTCCCAGGCGAGCGCCTGGGCGACGATGGCGTCGAGGTCGTCGTGGCGGGGCTGCCAGCCGAGCCGCGACC
>NZ_FOQW01000007.1:0-336787 GCF_900113845.1 Methylobacterium brachiatum
CTGACGAAGTCTAACGCGCGCTCCGATCGACACGGTGACATCCATCACTACCGCAACCTGGACGCCTGCCAGGCCTGCGCGATGCGAGCGCGCTGCACGACCGAGAAGTTCAAACGCTTCAAGCGCTGGAAGCACGAGGCGGTGCTGGAGGCCATGCAGAGGCGGCTCGATGCCATGCCGGACGCCATGGCGGTACGGCGCGCCACGGTCGAGCACGTCTTCGGGACGCTGAAAGCTTGGATGGGCAGCACGCCCATCCTGACGAAGGGCCTGAAAGGCGTGAGAACCGAGATGAGCCTCGCAATCCTCGCCTACAACCTGAAACGGATGATCCGCTTGTTCGGCGCAACCCGGCTCATCCAGGCCATTCGAGCCTGAAGCAGCGCGCCGCGCCGTCGTCATCATCCTGCCGATCGACGCTGGCGGCCATGTTAAATGCGTTTTGACACGGCCTCGACCCAACCCGGTCGCTCAGGCCACCCACTGCGCTTCTCTAATACGGCCATCCGTGGGCTAGCTGAGGCTTGTCAGGAATTGGGCTAGAAACCGACCACCCGAATAGAAGCCCTTCCGAACTGTGCCGCGGTCCAGCCTTGGCCATGACTTATCGGTAGACGGATCACCTGCAAGCATGATCACGAAAACTCGAGCCCTCGCAACGACTGCGTTGCAGGGACCTTGCTGCACAATACGTGTGAACCCGAGCAACCCGGTGAGCGTATCTACCTCCAAAAGTTCCGTATTCCGCGCAAGCTATTAAATCACGAAATTTTGAACTAAGCGCAAGTCGACTCCCGTCGTCGATGTTTCTTGGCGCTGTCGCGAGAGCGCTGCACCCGCAAGCTAAACATTTCTTTCATCGTCTTCCTTCATGCCGCATTGAAAGATTGCTACCCATAGCTTGGCGATAATCTACGGTGCCTTTCAGCTGGCCGAGGACCATTCCCTCGGGTTTGTCCTTACGGCCGTCGTCATCTGCCTCGTTGCTGGATGGCTGGTCGGCGCTTTGATGCACCGGACCAGAGAGGCCAGACCAGCTCACCGGTACCGCTGGTTGGTGGGAACGGCGATCGTGGCCGGGCTCGGTGTCTGGACGACCCATTTCATCGCCATGCTGGGCTACAGACCCGACATGATGTTGAGCTTTGCCGGTGGCACCACGGCATTCTCGGCGCTCGTCGCAATCCTGATCGTCGGCCTGCCGCTGGCCCTTGCTCCGCTGCTCCCGTCGTGGCGCGCTCGGGCTGTAGCGGGCGCGGTGGCCGGTATCGGCATCGCTGCGATGCACTACACTGGCATGGCGGCGATACAGGGATGCATGCAGAGCCACTCGGTGCCCTTGATCATCCTGGCTGCCTGTATCGGTGCCTGCGGCCTCGCGCTGGCCTGCGGTCTCCCGCCACGCTTGGCCACCAACCGTATGATTTGCGCTCTCTTTACCTCAGCGGTCGGTGGAACCCACTTCATCGGCATTGCCGGCACGACGCTGCAACACTTCGCTGGATACGCTGGTCATCTGCACGCGAATACCACGCTCAGCTTCTTCACAGCCGTCGCCGCTGGCGTCCTGTTCCTCGGAGCTTTCCTGACAATCCTGACAGCACAACGGTTCGACGCTCAGGAGCTAGCCCACACGACGGTCCTGCGGACCGCTCTCGATAACATGTCGAACGGACTGGTGTATCTCGACAATACCGACCGCGTTCGCCTGTACAATCGTTGCTATCTCGAGATCTACGGGCTTCCGCCTGACAGCAACCTGACCGGACTCAACTCGGACGAAATCATCGAAGTCGTCGGTGATCGCCATGGCTGGCCAGCCGAACGGCGTCAGCAGGCGCGTGCGCGTTTGGAGGCGTGGCGCGAGATCGAGAAGTTTACGCAGATCGACTATGTCCTCGATGACGGCCGCATCATGGAAGTCGAGATCCGTCCTACTGCGGAAGGCGGTACGGTCATCACCTTCGACGACGTCACCGCGGACCGTGAAGCGCAGCGGCGGATCACAGAACTCGCCTTCTGCGACCCGTTGACCAAGCTCGCCAACCGGCGTGCCCTCACCTCGCGAATGGAACGCGACTTCTCCCCGAAGCAGCGCTTCAAGCTGCTGCTGATTGACCTCGATCGGTTCAAGCAGGTCAACGATACCTATGGCCACGCGACTGGCGACCAGCTTCTGATCCAGGTCGCCGATCGGCTGATCGATGTTGCCGGAACGGACGGCTTCGTGGCGCGGCTCGGCGGCGACGAGATGGCGATGCTCGTCTACGGCGATCAAGACCAGGCCATTGCGGTCGCCAACCGGGTGATCGAAGCGCTCGCTACCCCGTTCCAGATCGATCAGGTCAGGATATTGATCGGTTGTAGCATCGGGCTGTGCTGCACGGACGATGCGGGCGATGCGGGCGAACTGATGCAGTTCTCCGATATCGCGCTCTACGAGTCGAAGCGTAAGGGGCGCGGTCGGATCAGCTGCTACACGCCCGGCATGCTGGAAACAGTCGCGGAGCGCGTCCAGCTCGAAACTGACATGCGTACCGCTATCGAGCGCGGCGAGATGCATCTGGCCTACCAACCGGTGATCGCGCTCATCGACGATCAGGTTATCGGCTACGAGGCGTTGATCCGCTGGACCCATCCGACGCTCGGAATGGTCTCTCCGGCCAAGTTCATTCCGCTTGCGGAAGAGACCGGTCAGATCTTGGCGATCGGCGCCTGGGTTCTGCAGGAAGCCTGCCGGCAGGCAGCGCAGCTGCCGGGCAACCTCTACGTCGCGGTCAACGTCTCGCCCGTACAGTTCCGCTCTCCTCTCTTGTTGTCTCACCTCACGCAGGCGCTGGCCCAGAGTGGGCTGTCCGCTCGGCGGTTGGAACTCGAGTTGACCGAGACGGCGATCGTCGAGGACGGGCGGCAGATCGCCAACATGCTGACCGCGATCCGTCGCCTTGGTGTGACCGTCGCGATGGACGACTTCGGCACGGGCTATTCGTCGCTCGCGCATCTGCGCGATTTGCCGCTCGACCGGATCAAGGTGGATCGGTCCTTTGTGGCGACCGCCGAGACGGACCGTCACTCGATGGCGGTGCTGGAGGGCATCACGCATATCGCCCGAACGATGAACGTCGCGATCCTGGCCGAGGGTGTGGAGACGACATCGCAGCTACAACTCATGCGTAACATTGGCTGCGACGCCATCCAAGGTTATCTCGTCGGACGCCCCGAGCGCCTGAAACAGGGCAAGGTGCCGATGGCACTCCCAGCGTAGTGCCAAAGTTGTCCTTGGTTCTCGGAGCGCGCCGATCAAGGCCGCCTCGAGGGTTAATCGATGAACGCCAAATTACACAACCGGAAGTAGATGACATAATCGAACAGGTCCGATGGCGAGCTTCGCCGATCACGTTAGATTGATGCTAGATGGCGACATCGAAAGCCAAGTTGGACACGAGTGTTAACCGCTAAACGGCGATGAATTATGTGCTTGGATGGGTAGCCTCGGTTGCTGAGGTACGAGGTCCAGGCTTGCCCATCTCGCCCGTGCGGCCGCGTGATCACCTGCCCGCCGGCAGGCGTCTTCGCGTTCGTGCGGGATCTGCCTGGATCAGATCATGCGCCCGACGCTCAAAACATCGCTTTTCGCCGCCTTCGGACTCCTCGCTCTACTGTGTCTTGGGCAGGGCCTGATCTCAATAACGACGCTCGCCGGTATTCGAGCCAACGTCACCGGCATCGCCACAAACTGGCTGCCTTCGGTCGTGGCGATCACAAACATCCGCGCTGCAGCGTCGGAGATCCGCATCAAACAGCTCCGTGCTCTGACCCTCGGCGGCAGCCCGGAGGTGCGAGCCGAGAATGACCGGCAGATGACGGAGGCAGCGTCTGCCCTCGCCGACGCCCGCAAGGTGTATGAGCCGCTGATCTCTTCGACCGAGGAACGAGCGCTCTACGATGCGTTCGGGGCTGCCTGGGACCGCTACGCCGCCGTGGGCTACGAAGCTGTGCGCTTGGCCGAGGCGGGCAAAGCAGCGGACGGCGCCCAGCTCATGAGCGCTCCCACCAACATCAACCTCTACAACGATGTCCGGACAGCGCTGGCCAAAGACGTGGCTCTGAATGAGCGTGGTGCCGACGTGGATGCCGATAGAGCCATGGCTGCCACGGCTTCCGCGACATTGATGGCCTATCTCGCGATCGGGTTAGGCATGGTAGCTGCCATCGGAGCGGTTGTCTTCGTGCTGCTGCGCGTGTCCCGTCCGATCCAGACCATGACCGGCGCGATGACCGTCCTGGCTGGCGGCGATATGAGCGTCGAGGTGCCCCATCGCGCCCGCCGGGACGAGATCGGCGCCATGGCGGCGGCTGTCCAGGTCTTCAAGGACAACCTGATTCACACACGTCGGTTGGAGGCCGAGACCGCGCAGGCGCGGCTGGCCGCGGAGGAGCAGCGCAAGGCCGGGATGCGCCAGATGGCCGACAACTTCGAGGCCGCAGTCGGCGGCATCATCGGCACGGTGTCGTCATCGGCGACCGAGCTTCAGGCGACGGCCGGTGCGATGAGCGGCACCGCGGCCGAGACGGCCGCGCAGTCGACGGCCGTCGCCGCCGCCGCCGAGGAAGCGGCCAGCAACGTCGGCACGGTCGCGGCGGCGGCTGAGGAGCTCGGCTCCTCCGTGCAGGAGATCGGCCGACAGGTGGACGGCTCCGCGGCCATCGCGCGACAGGCCGTGGTCGAGGCCGACCAGACGGGCGCATTGGTTCTCGAACTGAGCGGGGCCGTCGAGCGGATCGGTGACGTGGTCGGGCTGATCTCCTCGATCGCCGGCCAGACCAATCTGCTGGCGCTCAACGCCACGATCGAGGCGGCCCGCGCCGGCGAGGCCGGCAAAGGTTTCGCCGTCGTGGCGTCCGAGGTGAAAGAGCTTGCCGGCCAGACCGCCCGGGCGACGCAGGAGATCTCGGGCCAGATTGGGCGGATCCAGGCTTCGACCGGTCAGGCGGTGGCGGCCATCGGCGGCATCACGCAGCGAATCCGCGACATCAGCGCCACCGCCACCTCGATCGCCGCAGCAGTAGAACAACAAGGGGCTGCAACGCAGGAAATCGTGCGCAACGTCTCCCAGGCGGCCGCCGGCACCGGCGAAGTGACTAGCAACATCGCCGGTGTGGCGAGCGCAGCGGAGGACACCGGCGCGGCCGCGAGCCAAGTGCTTGGGGCTGCGTCGGAACTGTCGCGCCAGTCCGAGCACTTGACGGCCGAGGTAGGGCGCTTTCTCGCCACCGTTCGCGCGGCCTGACACAGACCCTCGAACGTCCGCTTTCGCCTCTGTTCGAGCGGAAGCGGACCGGCAGCAATCCACCCACCCCAGTCATCCCGACGGGCCTACCGGTGAGACCGACACTGGCCGAAAGCGGCCGGTCCGCTCTGGAGGGGGCTTGCTGGAAAAACGGACAGCGTCTTACCCGATCCAATCCGGTCATTCCGTCGAGGACGTGAATTCGCCGAAAGCTGTCGGGCGGCAACGTGGGCGAACGGGCCCAGTACCACGGCTGGGCTTGGTCCTCGCCCGGATCCGGAAAGCTCGATCTGGGTGAGGCCTGGGAGGCAGGTGAGTCCAAATAACCCTGTCAACGAACCTAACACCGCCTCCTGCCCCTCCCCACGGGACAGGGGCCGGCACCCGGCCTCGCGACAGTGTGTGTGTCAAGGCCAATCAGACCTTGTCTTGGGAAGACTTAATCTCTGCTCAAGACATGGGTGACGAAGCGGGCGATGACGTCGGCAGTTTCTGCCAACGCTTCGCGATGTGGGTGATGCCCAACATTCGGCATCTCATAAACAGTCAGCAGACCGGCGGGGCAAAATCTGCGAGCGGCAGCAATCTGGGCCTTGGTTCCGTAAGCATCCTTCGTTCCCTGGATGATGAGTGCCGGGACGGTCCATCGCGTGAGGGCTGTCTCGATTGTCCATCCGCGCCGAGCCGGATCCAACCAAGCGTCGTTCCAGCCGCGAAAGGCGCCCTCGACATCGGTATGCCGACGACCGAGACGGACCTTCAGATCGCCCTTGTCGTAGGCGTCCCGGGCCCGTCGGGCCCCGGCCAGCGTCGCCTCCTCGACGAAGAAATGGGGCGCGATGAGGACGCCGCCCCGCACGCGGGTGTCGCCCTCCGCCAACGCGAGGGCCGCGATCGAGGCGCCATCGGAATGGCCGATCAGCAGGCCGCTTCGCAGTCCCGCGAGGTCGAAGACCTGGGGAAGTATGGTGCAAGCTTCCTGTTCGAGAAAGTCGGCCCGGCGGGGCAGAGGCACCGGGCTTGAGGCCCCGTAACCCTGCCGCGAGAAGGCCAGGACACCGCATCCGGTCGTCTCGACCAGAATTTCCGGCAGCGGGCCCCACTGCGTGGCAGAACCGAGACCCTCATGAAGCAACACCAGCGTCGGCGCCAAGTCCGGCTGCGGACCGACGAAACGGTATTCCAGCCGTAGGTCGGCCACCGCAAAGGTGCCGAATGTGTCGAGAGGGATCATCCCATCTCCACCATCATCCTCTCCGCGATCTTTTCCGCAATCATCAAGGTCGGGACGTTCGTGTTTGCGCTAGGAAGGCGGGGCATCACCGATGCGTCGGCGACGGACAGGTTCTCGGTTCCGATGACGCGCCCCCCCGGATCGACCACCGCGCCGGGATCGTCGGCCCGGCCCATGCGGCACGTACCGCTCGCATGCCAGACCCCGAAGACGTTGTCCCGGACAAAGTCGTCGAGAGCGCCATCGTCCTGGAGCACTGTCGCCCAAGCGTGGCCGCCTAGGACGGCGCGCAGCAGCGGGGCGCGCAGCATGGCCGGTGCATCGAACACGGGGGCCAGGAGGCCGGTGAGCCGCCGGTTGCGAGGGGAGACGGCGCTCAACCGGCGGATCAGCGGCGAATAGTTCGCGGGGAAGAGGTCGTCTGAGCGGGGGTTCAGGGTGGGCGAGACCACGAGGTCGCTGAGCAGCCGAATCCCCGAGGCGAGGCGTTCGAGATCGCGGCGATCCGAGAGCAGGCCGAGGTCGATGTCGGGCGGGCCGGATGGGTTCGCCGGATCGAGACGCAGGCGCCCGACCGAGTGCGGCTGGTTCACCCAGAGGAAGTAGAGCGCGAGGCGTCCGCCGAGGGCGTGCCAGCCGGCACGGGCGGAGGCGGTGAGATACATATCGGAGGCGCCGCCTCCGGGATGGCCGGACGTATAGCGCAGGGCCAGCAAGCTCGCGCGCCGGAAGGTCTCGGGTAGCCGGAGCGAGCGGGGAAGGACCTGGGCCATCGTCAAAGCGGGATGGTCCCGCAGGTTCTCGCCGACGCCCGAACGGGCCAGCCGGACGGGTATCCCGCAGGCGGAGAGCGCATCGCCCGGGCCGATCCCGGCACGCAGGAGCAGCACCGGCGATTGAAGAGCGCCGGCGCACAGGACCACGGAGGCGGCGCTCACTTGCTGCTCGGATCCGTCGCCCCGCCGCAGCACGGCCCCGGTCGCGCGGCGCCCGTCCATCACCAGCGAACGGACCTCGAGGCCGGCGGCGATGGTGAGGTTCGGCCGGGCCCGCGTCCCCACGTCCAGATACGCGGCGGCGGCCGAGACCCGCGCGTCGTCCCGGTTGGAGAAGGCCGGCGGGAAGATCCCGTCCTCGAACTCGCCGTTCTGATCGACGCGCCGGGGCAGCCCCGTCGCATCGAAGGCGCGGGCGACCGCATGGGCGAAGGGGGGCCATGCGGGCTCCAGGATGCGCCGGATCGGGAGCGGCCCATCATGGCCGTGCAGCGGACCGCCGCAATCGAGGTCGGTCTCGAGCCTGCGGAAATACGGCAGCACGTCGTCCCAGGCCCAGCCCTCGGCGCCGAGCGCGGCCCAGGCCTCGTAATCGCGGGGCAGCCCGCGGTTGGCCGCCTGGACGTTGATGCTGGACGAGCCGCCCATCACCCGGCCCTGCTCGTAGGCCCGCCGCCGCATGCGACCGCGGGAGTCGCGGGTGACCGCCGCGTCGAGCCCCGGCCAGATGTAGGTGTCGCCATGGAACAGCGGCATCGGATAGCTGTCGAGGATCTCCGCCGGCACCCGGCCCGGCGGTGTATCGATGCCGGCTTCGACGAGGAGCACCCGGCGCCGCGGGTCGGCGGAGAGCCGGTGGGCCATCACGCAGCCGGCAGAGCCCCCGCCGACGATCAACACGTCGACCGTTTCGGGCAAGGCGTTCACGGGATCAGCCGATCGCCGCGCGCCAGTCGGCGCCGGACGCGAGCACCGCGTCGAGATCGACCTCGGCCTCGCCGGGAACACGGATGCGCTTGAATTTCATGGGGGGCGCGTCGAGGGGAACGGTCGCGTCGAGACCCATCTTCGCGCCGACCCCCTCGCGGCCCGAGGGATCGAGCTTCGAGCCCTGGGCGTGAGGGATGACGACGAGGTCTCGGTCCGCCTGGAACCGCGTCGAGATCGCCCATTCGACTTCCTGCGGGGCGTGGATGTCGACATCCGTATCGACCACGACGGCGTGCTTGATGTCGTAGTGGGCGGCGAAGGCCCCGAGCAGCACGTTCTTGGCCTCGCCCTCCTGCGTCTTCCGCAGGCGGACGTAGAGGTGGTAACGGCCGACTCCCCCCAGGGACAGATGCACGTCCTCGACACCGGGGAAGCTGCGCTGGAGCGTCGCGAGGATCGTGGCCTCGCGGGGGATCGCCCCCAGCAACAGATGCTCCAGACCGCCCCCGACGATCATGTGGAAGATCGGGTCGCGCCGGTGCGTTACCGCATCGACCCGCATGACGTGCCGCTTGGCCCGCTCCCCGTAATATTGCGGAAACTCCCCGAACGGCCCTTCGGGCTCGCGGATTTCAGGCAGGAGGTGGCCCTCGATCACGATCTCTGCGTTCGCCGGAACGCGCACGCCGTTCGTCAGGCACTTGACCACGTCGAGGGGTTGGCCGGTGAGCGCCCCGGCGATCTCCAACTCGTCGTGGCCGAGGGGCACGATGGCCTGGGATGCGAGGAGGCAGGCGGGATCGACGCCGACCACGAGGGCGACTTCGAGGCCCCGGCCCTGGGCCTCGGCCTTGCGGTAGAAATTGTCGGTATGCCGGGGCAGGACCAGCACGCCGATCCTGTCCGGACCGCTGATCTGGCAGCGCAGGATGGCGACGTTCTGCAGGCCGGTCTCCGGGTCCCGGGAGATCATCAGGCCCGCCGAGATGTAGGGGCCGCTGTCGTGCTCGTTCAGAGTCGGCACCGGCAGGAGCTTCAGGATGTCGAGTCCCTCCCGGTGGACGACCTCCTGCGCGGGGGCGGAGTGGCGTTCGTGCCAGGGGAGCGGCTGGGCGGCGGCCTGCTGGAAATGGGCGACGAGGCGATCCTGCGTGGTGCCGAGGGCTTCCGCCATCCAGGCCCGGCTCGACACGAGGCCCGAGACGATGGTGCCCGGATGCCCCCCGGGCTGCGGAAACAGGCTGGCCTGCCGGCCGTCGAGGCGGTTCGCCACCGCCGCCGCCTCGTGGCGCAAGCCGATTCCCGGCCGCGCGATGGCGAGGCGCCCATCCCCGGACAGCCGATCGAGCCAGTCGCGGAGGGAACGAACGGGAGTGGGCGCGTTCATGCTGTCCTCACGGCGGGGTCGTCTGAACCAAGCTTGCCAGGGGAGGAAGCGTTAAGCTCTTCCCGCAGGCGGGAAAAATAACGATTGGTGATGCCGCCCATCAGCCGGTTTGAATTGCGCCGACCGGCCCGCACATGGTCCTCTGGCGCGTTGCTCGTGTCGCCCGGGTCCCGTGTATGGATCTCCGTCAGATCTCCTACTTCGTCGCCCTGTTCGAGGAGGGCAGCGTCACCCGCGCCGCGCAGCGGATGAACGTCGTCCAGCCCGCGCTCAGCATGCAGATCGCCAAGCTGGAACGGGAACTCGGCCAGCGCCTGTTCGACCGCCAGCCGAAGGCCATGGTGCCGACAGCCGCCGGCCGGACGCTGCACCGGCTGGTCCACCCGATCCAGCGGGATGTCGCCGAGGCCCGGGCGGCCATGGCGCGCCTGTCCCAAACCGTGTCGGGCCGCGTCACGGCGGGCATCCTGTCGTCCCTGTCGATGAGCGTGATCCCCAGCGTCCTCGCTCGCTTCGCGGCGGCCTACCCAGAGGTCGAGCTGTCGCTGGCCGATGGCTACAGCAGCACCTTCATCGAGGGCGTCGGCAGCGGCGCCCTCGACCTCGCGGTGATCAACCGGCCGGCCCGCCGCCTCGGCCTCGTCATGGCACCCCTCCTCGACGAGGAAATGGTCGTGGTCGGCGGGCGCGACACACCGTTGCCGGTGCCCCTGCCCCTCCGGATGGCGGACCTCGCCGCCCTCGACCTGATCCTGCCGTCGACCCGCCACGGCCTGCGCGTCGAACTCGACCGCCGTGTCGCCGCCGCGGACGTGACCCTGTGCCCGAAGCTCGAACTCGACCTGCCCCCCGCGATCGCGGACTTCGTGGCGCGCTCGACGCGTTTCACTGTGCTGCCGAGCATCGCCGTCAGCCGACAGCTCGCCGACGGGTCCCTCAAGGCCTACCGCATCGTCGCGCCGCGCATCGCCCGCGAATTGGTGATCATCCACCATCCGCAGAAACCGCTCAGCCACGCGGCGCAGCTCCTCATCGGCATCCTTGAGGAGGAGTTGAACGCGGCGGCGGCCGCACTCCAGGCCCATATCATCACCGGTTGAGCCCCCCGGACTGATGGCAGCGATCAGCCGACGTTATTCGACACGGGCGAGCACACCCCGATACTGTCACCGGCAACGTCGCCGCGCCCGTTGCGGCCGGGAGGAACGATGACACCGCTGCCCCTCGTGGTCGGCATCTCGGGTGCTTCGGGGGTGATCTATGGGATCCGTCTCCTGGAAATCCTGCGCGACCTCGCGATCCCGGCCCATCTCGTGATGTCGCGCTCGGCCGAGGTGACGCTGGCCCATGAGACCGACCTCAAGGTCGCCGACGTCCGCGCCCTGGCCGCCAAGACCTACGCCCAGGGGGATATCGGCGCCTCGATCGCCTCCGGATCCTTCCGGACCCGCGGCATGGTCGTGGCGCCCTGCTCCATGCGGAGTCAGGCCGAGATCGCGACCGGCGTCACATCCGGCCTGCTGACGCGGGCCGCCGACGTGACCCTGAAGGAGCGCCGCCGCCTCGTCCTGATGGTGCGGGAGACTCCCCTCCACACCGGCCACCTCCGCACCATGACGGCGCTCTCGGAAATGGGGGCGATCATCGCCCCGCCGGTTCCGGCCTTCTACGCGCGTCCGGAGAGCCTCGCCGACATGGTGGACCATACGATCGGGCGGGTTCTCGACCTGTTCGACATCGACGCACCCGGCGTCCGGCGTTGGCGGAGCGGAGAAGGCTGACCGGCGCTCAGCCCTCCAGCGCCGTCGCGAGAACCCGCAGCGGTGCCTCCGGCCAGGTCCGGCCGAGATGCGCGGCATAGAGGGCCAGGGCCTCGCCGCCCGAACTCGCCGGCATATCCGGGACCGGCGCGGCCTCGAAGAGAGCCGCGAGGGCGAGGCGCTCCGCCTCAATCTCCGCGAGCTTGATCCGCTCCCGGAGCGCCTCCGTCGTCTGGCCCGAAAGGATGTCCGACCGCATCGCCCGGCGGATCGCCCGTAAGGGACTGATCACCTGCCCACGCCAGGGGCCGATCCGGGCTTCCGCTCCGGCGAGCGCCGAGGCGTCCAGCCTTCGTCCGGTCCTCCCGCACCAGATCAGGTACAGGAGCAGGGGCACATCGGCGCCGCCCTCGTCCTGGAGCGCGAGGCAGGCCGCGGCGACGCCGGGCCGGCCGTAGAACGCGCAGGCGAAGGTCCAGAGGGGATTACTCGTCATGGGAGGCCTCCGCCCGCGCAGAACCGTATCGTCAGGCCCGGTCGAGATTGCCCTGCGTCTCGTCGGTCAGGAAGGCACCGACGAGATAGACCAGGGTGACGCCGGTCATGACGACGGCCAGCACCATCGGGATCTGCGTCGGCCCGTCGGCGACGAGGGAGACGAGCGTCGGCAGCATTCCACCCAGCGCGAAGCCGATGTTCCAGGTCAGGCCCGTCCCCGTGGCCCGCACCGCCGTCGGGAACTTTTCGTTGAGGAAGATCAACAGCGGCCCGTAGCTGGCGTTGGCGATGAGCGCCAGCAGGAAGGCGCAGGCCGCGACCCCAACGAGGCTCGTCGTGTTCGCCATGGTCAGGAACAGGGCGGGAAAGGCGAGCAGGCGGACGACGCCCATGACGAGGAACGACCGTCTGCGCCCGATATGCTGGCTTAGTTCGCCCATGCCGCAGGCGCCGATCGCCGCCGCGACGTTGGCGCCGATCAGGATCATCGAGGCGGTGGCGTTCGGCACGCCGTTCACGAGCTTGAGGAGGGTCGGCAGGTAGCCGGACGTGAGGTAGTAGGCGGCGCCGCCGCCGAAAGAGATGAGAGTCGCGACCGCGAAGCTTCCCCGGTTGGACGGTGAGAACAGGGAGCGGATCGGCGAGGCCTCCGCCGGAGCGCCTGCCCGGAGCGCCGCCTTCCGGGCCTGGAGATTCTTGAAGATCGGGGATTCCTCGAGATTGCGGAAGAGGATCAGGCCGATCACCGAGGTCAGGAGACCCGAGAAGAACATCAGTCGCCAGCCCCAGTCGGTGAAGGCTTCTCCCGGCGCCATGAGCGAGACGACGTAGAAGACCAGGGAGGCAAGCAGGCCGCCGATGGCCGAGCCGCCACCGCCGACCGCCCCGGACATCAGCCCCCGCCACCGCTCCGGGACGGATTCCGTCCCGATCGTGTGAGACGCCGCGACCACGCCGCCGACGAAGATGCCCTGGACGAGGCGGAAGATCAGGAAGATCGCGGTGGCGAGCCATCCGATCTGGCCGACCGTCGGCAGGAGGCCGAAGACCGCCGTCGACAGGCCGACCCCGGTCACCGCCACCATGAGCGCGCGGCGCCGGCCGAATCGGTCCGCATAGGAGCCGAACAGGGCCGAGCCGAGGGGCCGGATCAGCAGCGTGACCGCGAAGGAGGCATAGGCTCCCGCCAGCGACAGCATCGGCTTGTCGGCCGGAAAGAACAGGGCGCCGACGACGGGCGCCACGTAGAGCAGGATGAACAGGTCGAAGAGATCGAGCCCCCAGCCGAACAGCGAGGCCATGGCGGCCGTCGCCGTTTGCCGGCCCGTGGGCTTGGCGTGAGCGGGGGGATCGGATGCGAAGGTTGCGGCGGTCTGCATGGGGTTCCTCCGGGGGATGCGGTCGTTGCCGCGGTGGGCCGGTTCGGGCTCTGGGTCGGGACGGGGGCCATCAGGGCGCGCGCCATCGTGTCCCGCCGGGGCGGGATCGAAGCGGTGCCGTGGGGGTCACGGGGGTGGGGGGAGCTGCCCTGCAGCCCCCCCCGGCGTGGTGGGTTTAGGAGCCGGTGAAACGCGGGGCGCGCTTGGCGTGAAACGCCTCGACGCCCTCACGGAAGTCGTCGGCCTGCCGCAGGCGGCTGTAGCAGTGTCCCTCGAGCTCGATGGCGATGGACAGGCTCGCGTCCTCGGTGTCGTTGAGGAGCTTCTTGGCGGTGCGCTGGGCGATGGGCGAGAAGGCGCGCAGCTCCTCCACGAGGGCGTCGGTGGCCTTTTCCAGGTCCGCGTCGGGCACGCATTCGGTGGCGATGCCCCAGTCGAGGGCCTGCCGGCCGGGGATGCGCTTCGAGCGCATCACGATGTCCTTCGTCCGCGTGATACCGACGATCTTCTGGAGCCGGGCCGAGCCGCCGGAACCGGGGATCTGGCCGAGCTTCTGTTCGGGAAGCGCGTAGCGGCAGGTCTCGGAGACGATGCGGAAGTCGCAGGCCAGCGAGATCTCGAAGCCGACCCCGAACGTGTAGCCACGGTTGGCGGCGATGACGGGCTTCGAGCAGCGGGCCGGCGCCGCCATGTTCCAGGCGAGCTTCGAGACGTGTTCGGGCGACGCGTCGAGGAAGCCCTTGATGTAGCCCCCCGACGAGAAGTGCTCGCCCTCCGCCCGCAGGACGATGACCCGCACGCGGGGATCCTCGTCCAGCGCCTCGAACACCTTCCGGATCTCGTCGCGCTGGGGCATCGCGATGACATTCATGGGCGGCCGCGCCAGGATCACGTCGGCACGCTCGCGCTCGGCGTCGATCTCGACGCGGAAGCCGTCGAGGTTCGTCAGGCGCGGGTCGATGGTGGGGGTGTCACTCGTCATGGGGCAGGGCTCTCGCTGAAATTCGTTGGGGGGTGTCAGGCGGCCTCGTGGCCTTCGGCGCGGGGCTCGGCCTCGCCCTCGGGCACGTACTCGCCGGCCACGAGCTGACGGCGCAGCAGCTTGCCGACCGGCGATTTCGGGATCTCGTCCACGAAGACGTAGCGGCGCGGCAGCTTGTGACTCGGCAGGCCGCCCGCACGGCAATGGGCGTCGAGCGCCGCTTCGTCGGTGCTGCCGCTCCGCTTGATGAAGGCCGCCACGATCCGGCCCCAGCGCTCGTCGGGCAGGCCCACGACGGCGACCTCGGACACGGCCGGATGCAGGGACAGGCGACTCTCGATCTCGACGGGCGAGACGTTCTCGCCCCCGGTGATGATCATGTCGTCGACCCGGCCGGTGACGTAGAGGTCGCCATCGGCGTCGGCGAAGCCGGTGTCGCCGGTGAAGTACCAGCCGTCGCGAAAGGCCTTGGCGTCGGCCTCGGGGCGATGCCAGTAGCCCTCGAAGGCTTCGTCGCCCTTGGCGATGACGGCGATCTCGCCCTCCTCGCCCGGCGCGGCGGTCCGGTCCGGGTCGCCCCCCATGGGCACGACGCGCACCATGGTGTTGAGGCCCGCCCGCCCGGCCGAGCCGGGTTTCACCGCCGCCTCGTGGTTGATCGTGAAGGTGTAGACCTCCGACGAGCCGTAATGGTTGACGAACAGGTCCGGCCGGAACGCCTCGGTCAGGCGGGCGAGCAGGCCGTCCGTCATTGGCGCCCCGGCGAAGCCGAGCTTGCGCACGGAGGTCGTGTCGGTCGCCGGGAAATCCCGGTGGTGCACGAGGTCGTGATAGAGGGTCGGCACGAGGTAGAGGTTGGTGATCCGCTCGGCCGCGATCAGCCGCAGCGCCCCGGCCACGTCGAAGCGCGGCAGGCAGACGAAGGTCCCGCCGATCAGCGACATGGCAAGGAGCGAGCGCACGCCCATCGTGTGGTAGAGCGGCATGACGCCGAGCGTCCGCTCGCCACGCCCGTAGAGGTTCTGCGCCACGTGGGCGAGCGCCGCCGCCCGCTCCGCCCGGTGTCGCCGTGGCACCCCCTTGGGCTTGGCGGTGGTGCCGGAGGTGTAGAGCATCAGCGAGATCGCTTCCGCGTCGACCCGGGGCGTCGCCGGGGGGCCTTCGGTGGCGGTGAGGTCGGCGAAGGCGGTCTCGCCGGGGCCGGGTGGCGTGCCGACGGCGATGCGCGGGATCCGCTGCGACGCCGCGCTATCCCGCAGGCTCCCGGTCGAGACCGGTTCGTAGGCGATGGCGCGGGCTTGCGCGTTCTCGATCGCGAAATCGATCTCCTCGGCCTTGGCCCGCCAGTTGATCGGCGTGATCACGATACCCGCGAACTGGCAGGCCCAGTGCAGGGTCGCCGCCTCGTGCCGGTTCTGAAGGACCGTGACGAGGTGGTCGCCGGGCTTCAGCCCGAGCCGGTCGAGCCCCGCGACGGTCGCGGAGATCACCGCGAACCACTCCGTGTAGGTCAGCCGGGTCTCCCCGTCGACGAGGGCCAGGGCGCGGGGATCGCGGGAGACGCTCGCAAGGAAGCTGGTGCCGAGATCAAGCATGGGCGGCCTCCGGGGATGACGGGGCCGGGATGTCGCCCCTGAGTTCCGCAGCCGCCTCCAGGGCGGCCTCGATGATCGGCGCGTAGCCGGTGCAGCGGCAGAGATGGCCGCCGATCACTTCCGTGATCTCCCGGCGCGACGGGTTCGGCCGCAGCACGAGATAGGCATCGAGCGACATCAGGATGCCGGCGGTGCAGAAGCCGCATTGCAGGGCGTGCCGCCGCCGGAAGGCCGCCTGCAGCACTCCGAGCCGGCCGAGCTCGGGAGCCAGACCCTCGACGGTCCGCACGGCGCAACCCTCGACCCCCACGGCCAGCGTCAGGCAGGCCCGGGCGGGCACCCCGTCGATGGACACCGTGCAGGCGCCGCAGACGCCGTGCTCGCATCCGACATGCGTGCCCGTGGCCCCGAGCCCGTGGCGCAGGGCGTCGGTCAGCAGGGTGCGGGTCTCGACCTCGACCGTGGTCTCGCGCCCGTTGAGGGTGAAGGTCACCGTGTGACGGCCCTTCGCGTCTAGCTGTGGCATGGCACGGCCTCCTGATGGGTGTCGCCTCTTGCGGCCCTGGCCGCTTCCTCCAGCACCCGGCGGCCGAGACTCCGCACGAGGTCGCGGCGGTAGCGGGCGGTGCCGTGGAGATCGTCCCCCGCGCCGAGGTCCCAGGCGAAGGCGTTGAGGGCATCGTCCAGCGCCGAGCCGGCGAGATGGGGGAAGTCACGGGCGGTGGGCCGGTCGGCGACGCCGCCGACGGCGAGCCGCATCCGGGTGCCGTCCACGACCGCCGCGCAGGCGACGATGGCGTAGTCGCCGTGCCGACGCCCCACCTCGGCGAAGGCGGTGCCGGCGCCCTCCCGGCGGAGGGGATAGGCGATGGCCTCGATCATCTCATCGTCGGCCCGGTCGGTGACCATCATGCCGGTGAAGAAGTCCTCGGCCGCCACGCGCCGGACTTTCCGGCGGCTGCGCAGGTGAATCTCGCCCTGCAGCGCCACGAGGCAGAGGGGGATTTCCGCGCTCGGGTCGGCATGGGCGACGGAGCCGCACAGCGTCCCCCGTGCCCGGGTCTGGATGTGCCCGACCCACGGCAGGGCGGCGGCCAGCAGCGGCAGGTCCCGGGCGAGCCCCGGCCGGTCGAGCAGGATCGCCTGCCGCACGCCCGCCGGGATGACGAGAGCCCCCTTGTCGAGACGGGGCTCTTTGAGAGCGGGAATGCGCATCACGTCGACGAGCACGGCGGGCTTCGTCAGCCGCATGTTGAGCATCGGCATCAGGGACTGGCCGCCCGCGATGATCCGAGCCTCGGGGCCGTGCTGGCGCAGGGCTTCCAAGGCGTGGTCCAGAGACGTCGCGCGCAGATAGGCGAAGGGCGCGGGCTTCATGCGGACACTCCCAGGCGTGCGAGGAGCCGTCGCAGGGCGGCCGGGAGGCGGAGCCTGCGCTCGCCGGACCCGCCGGCTCGCCGAGCCAGGGCGGTGAAGAATCCGCCGATGATCACCCGCGCGGCCCCGTCGAGGAGGCGCCCGCCCACCGCCGCGACCTTGCCGCCCACCGCCGCCTCGTAGACGTAGGCGATCCGCGTCCCCCCGGCGCCGTCGGGCTCCAGGGTCAGGCGGCCGGTTCCACCGCCGCTGCCGAGGCCACCCGTCACCGTGCCGGTGAGCGTCACCGCCCGGGGCTCATCGAGATCGCTGAGGGTGACCTCGGCCTTGTAGCGGCCCTTCACCGGGCCGACGCCGAGGGTGACGTCGGCCTGGAACCGTGTGCCGGAGAGCTTCCGCACCCCGTGCGAACCGGGGATGACGGAGGCGAGCACGTCCGGGTCGAGGAGCATCGCCCAGACCGTCTCCGGCGGAGCCGTGACGGTGGCCGAGCCCTCCCCACGCAAGGTGCGGTCGCCCGTCTTCGTGGCGGGCTTCGGGGCAGAGTGGCCGGCGGGGGGCGCTCGTTCCTCCCCGCCCGCCGCGAGGGCAGCGAGCTTGGCGGGGGTCAGGGGCAGGTCGATGGCCTCAAGCCCGAGGGCGTCGGCCACCGCGTTGGCGAGGCAGACCGGAGTCGACATGCAGTTGCCCTCGCCGACTCCCTTGGCGCCGAGCGGCGTGAAGGGCGACGGACTCTCGACGTGCAGGATGCGTAGATCCGGCACCTCGGTCGCGGTGGGCAGCAGGTAATCGGCGAAGGTTCCGGACAGGAAGGCGCCATCGTCGCCGTAGGAGAGTTCCTCGAAGACCGCCGCGCCGAGCGCCTGCGCGAAGCCGCCGCGCACCTGCCCCTCGACCATGCCCGGGTGCAGGATGCGCCCGCAATCGTGCATCGAGACGTAGCGATCGATGATGATCTTGCCGGTGACCCGGTCGATCTCCAGGCCGCAGATGTCGAAGATGAAGCCGTGGCAGAGGGAGGAGTTGATGTGGTCCTCGGCGTCCGGCGCCGTCAGTTCCGGGGGTGTCCAGAACACCGTCTCGCGGATCACCGCGCCGAGATCCTCGGGCACGAGGCCCGGCGACCAGTGGCTCGTGGCGGCCACCCGCGCGAAGGGCAGGCCCGCATCCGGGTTCAATCGCGAGGCGATGCGACCGCCCGCGAAGAGCAAATCCTCGGGACGCAGGTTCAGCTGCGCCGCCGCGATCCGCGCGAGCCTGTCGCGCAGGCGGGTGGCGGCGAGGTGCGCGACCCCCGCCACGGCGGCGGCGAAGCGGCTCGCGTAGTTCCCCGAGGCGATGGACCACGCATCCTTGGCGGTGTCGAGGTCGGCCGTGACCCGGACCTGCTCCATCGGGAGGCCGAGCACGTCGGCCACCACCTGGGCGAGCACCGTCCGGTGCCCCTGGCCCTGCGGCACCGAGGCGACCTGCACCGTCACCGAGCCGACGGGATCGAGGGTGATGGTGGCGGTCGATTGCGCGCCGTTCTTGGGCCCGGCCTTGGCGCGTTCCTCCGCCGTCAGCACGGTGGTGATGTAGCCCATGTTGGAGACGCTGGGCTCGACCGCCGCCGTGAGGCCGATCCCATAGAGGCGGCCCTCGGCGCGGGCGGCGTCCCGCCGCCGCTTCAGCTCATCGAGCCCGCCGTCCCGGGCGGCTTCATCGAGGGCGCGCTGGTAATCGCCGGAATCGTAGAGGGCGCCGGTCGCGGTGCGATAGGGAAAGGCGTCGGCCGGAATCAGATTCCGGCGGATCACCGCGAAGGGATCGAGGCCCAGCGTCAGCGCGATGCGCTGCATCAGCCGTTCGAGCGGATAGTACACCTGCGGCCCGCCGAAGCCGCGCACGAGGCCGGTCGGCGTCTTGTTGGTCAGCACCACCCGGTTGCGCACGGCGACGTTGCGGATGGCGTAGGCGCCGGTGAGGTTGCCGTGCATCCGGTAGAGCGTGGCGGGTTCGGGCGCCCGCAGGTAGGCGCCGCAATCCTCGACCTGATCCCAGTCGAGCGCGGTGACGCGCCCATCCGCGTCGAAGGCGGCCCGGAGGGTCGTGACCCGGTTCGTGGCGGAGACGGAGGCCGAGAGGTGCTCCAGCCGGTCCTCGATCCACTTCACCGGCTGGCCCACGAGGCGCGCCGTGGCGGCGATCAGCACGGCGTAGGGTGCGACGCCCTGCTTCACTCCGAAGCTGCCGCCGGAATCGGGGGGCGTGCGCAGGCGCAGGCGGTTGCCCGGCACCTTCAGCGCCCGGGCCACCACCGCGTGGATGCTGAACGGCCCCTGGAAGTTCGCCAGCACGTCGTAGGAATCGTCGGTGGGATCGTAGGAGGCGACGACGCCGTAGGTCTCCATCGGCGAGCCGGTGTTGCGCGGGTAGCGCACGGTCACGGACAGGCTGTGCGGGCTGTCCGCGAAGGCCGCCTCGGGGTCGCCGTAGCGGAAGCGGCGGTCGCTGACGCAATTGGCGCCGACGCCCTCGTGCAGGATCTCGCTGTCGGGGGCGAGGGCCGACAGCGGGTCGACCACCGCCGGGCGGACCCGGTACTGCACCTCGATCAGGTCGCAGCCATCCTCCGCGAGGTAGCGGTCGCGGGCGACGACGATGGCGACGGGCTCGCCGACATAACGCACCCGGTCCACCGCGATGGCGCGGGCATCGACGGCCGCCCGCAAGGCCGGGACGAGGCCGGTCGTGACGGCGTCGAGGTCCCGGCCCGTGACCACGGCGGTGACGCCGGGCAGCGCCTTGGCCACCTGGACGTCGATGCCAAGGATGTCCGCATGGGCGTGGGGCGAGCGCAGGATTGCCGCGTGCAGCGTGCCGGGCCGCGTGCCGAGGTCGTCGATGTAGCGGCCGAGCCCGGAGAGCAGGGCGGCGTCCTCGACGCGCTCCACGGACCGTCCGACATAGCTCGATGACACGATGCCCAAGCCGTTTCCTCCGCCGGACCTCTCGATGGGGTCCGTATCTCGGGGAGAATGGCGGCTCCGTGTGGGTGCGGCGATGCCGAGGCGTCTCGCGACTTACCGAAACGTCTCATTCTTTGATGACGGCGCCGTCAGGCAGCGGGCTGCCCGCCCCGCCGGACGATACCGCGGAAGATGCTCGGGGGTACGCTGACGTGGTCCCGGAAGAAGCGCGAGAAATGTGCGGGCGCGGCGAAGCCGAGGCGCATGCCGATCGCGGTGATGGGCTCCTCGCTACTCACGATGGCCTCGACGGCCTGCTCGATCCGGATCGCATTCAGGAAGACATGCGGCGGGGCCCCGGTGGATTGCTCGAACAGGCGGTAGAACTGGGCGCGGGAGAGGCCCGCCTCGCGTGCCAGCGCCTCGGTGCCCAGCATGGCGCCGGGCTCCGCCCGCACCCGCGCGATGGTGCGTCGGATGCGCCAGTCGCCAGCGTTGCGCCGGGCGGCGGCGCGGAGGGAGAGGGGCTCCTCGCGCCAGGCCGTGAACCGCTCGATCACGGCGACCATCAGGTTCGACAGCAACTCGTCCTGGATGTGGGAGGAAAGCGGCGCGTAGACCATCTCGGCGGCGAGGTCGTGGGCGAGCCGGCGAATCGTTGGTGTGACGGCGCCCGACGGTTGTCCGAAGAAACCGGGCGCCCCGCTCGCAGCCCAATTCCGCCGGAACGCGCCGAGCCAGTCGGGCTCGATGTACAGAGCCAGGATCATCGCCTTGGCCCGCTGGGGATCGTGCAGGTAGGCGTGGGTCTCCCAGGCGTTGATCAGGACAGCCTGATCGTCGGTGAGCGCGACAACCTGATCGCCGACGAGGAACTGCGTGTCGTCTCCCTCGACCTTCAGGAGCACATGGCAATGCGGGTGCGCGTGACGGACGAGGCTGCGGTCCATGTCGAGGAGCGCGACGCGGCCGAAGGCGCCATGGGCGATCTCAAGAGCCTCGGACATCTGCACTATTTAGCATGGTCCGCGGGTGGCAGCTAGATCGCCGCCGGGCCCACCGTCCCGTCAGGGCGCCGCAACCGGTTCGTTCCGGAGCGTGGTCCTCTTGCGGAGTTCGGCGGTACCCATCACCGCCAGGGGAATGACGAGGGCCACATACGCGTTGTCGATTCCCCCGGGATCGCCGGCGAGGAACCAGCCGATCGTCACGACGAGGGAAACCAGGATGCTGACGACGGCGGCCCGCGGGGTGCCGAAGCGCGGAGCGTAGAAGGCAAAGACGACCAGGACCGCCAGCGTCGCCCGCAGGGATTTCGCGAGGAAGGTCACCTTCAGGATATCCGGCGCGAAGATCGCCAGGGGAATCGGGATCAGACCCACGAGCACCGTCATGCTGCGGACGAACCGCAGGGACGATCTCCCATCCTCGCTCAGACGGCGGGGATGATAGAAATCCTTGAACAGCAGGGTGGCGGCGCCGATGCTGAGGGCCGAGATCGTGCCGAACAGGGACCCCGCCAATCCCGCCACCACGATGGCGGCCAGTAGATCGTCCATCCGGGCGATCAGGCCCGGCAAAGCCTGGATCGCGGGGATTCCCGGCAGCAGCGCCGCCGCGCAGACACCGACCAGGGCGGCGCCGATGCCGAACGGCACGAGCAGGAAGGCACAATAAAAGCTGGCCTGCCTCGCCGTGCGCCCGTCCTGCACGGTATTGATGGCCTGGATTACGTATTGCGTCGAGAAGACCGCGCCGATGCCGGCGACCATCCACGCGAAGATCTGCGACCAGCCGACCGTATCGACCGCGAACATCGCTTCGGGCACGCGGACCCGCAGGTTCGCGAGGCCGCCGACCTGAGACAATCCGAAGGCGACGGCCGCGAGGATGCCAAGATACTTCACGACGGCATGGAGGACATTCGTGTAGATGACCGAGCGCATCCCCCCGACACTGACATAGAGCGTCGCGACGATACCCGTGATGACGATGGCACTGGTCCGATCGACGTTAAGGAGGCCTGCCAGGATCGTACCGCCGCCCGCATAGGTCGAGACTGCGACGATCTGAAGAGCGAAGATCATGATGATTGAGGTCGCGAGCTTGGTCGGACGACCGTAGGCCTTATTCAACGCCCCGGAGATCGTATTCTCGCCGAGTTCCTTGAAGCGGGGCGCGAGCAGGATGGCGTAAAGAACGAATCCGACGGCGAGGGCGAAGACGTTCCAGGCTGCCGACACGCCGACTCTGTAGGCCGTCTGTGTGGTACCGACGCTCGTCGCAGTCCCGATGAATTCCGACATCAGCAGAAAGCCGATCAGGAACGCCGGATAGCGCGTGCCGCCGGAGGTAAAGCTTCCCGCGCTCCTCGCATGGCGTCGCACAGAGAAACTGATTAGCCCCATCGCCGCCATGTAGGCCAGGGTCAGGGAGAGAACGATCCAGTTTGGCTGCATGGGTGCGGCCTAACGGCGATGCCGTAGCGCCTGAGCGCCAAGGGACCCCAGCATGTTTCCTCCGAAATCATTCGGGGCCGCAGCTTTCCTCGCAGGAACGAGAAGCAACGGCCATTGCGGGAAAAATTAGATTTTGAAGAGGAAGCGGACAAATATTCTGATTTGATCGGCGCCATCAGATTATCTGATTCAGCACTATAATTAATATAAAACGCATCTTTCTAGCCTAAAAAGCTAACATAGTCTCAGTGACCCATGTCTACCATCTCGGGCGGAGTTGGCGCATCCCGATAGCGGTCTTTCGCGGCAGTTGAGCAAAATCAGCTTAGCTTGGGACACGAAAGGGCGTAGGCCGTTGGTGACGGCACGAGGGCGAGGCTGACCTCAACGATGGTGTCGTCAAAGGTCCACCGGGGGATTGTGCGCCTCGGAGCTTAATTCGTGAAGGCACCTGCGAAGCCTCCCTACGGCGATGCACCGTCGGATACATCGACAACCAGGCCATCGCTCAGCTGCCGATAGAACGTCTGCTTTCAGGTTGCTGCCCGGTTCGGCTGAGTGGCAGCAATGGGCGCGAAGCCGAACGTCCGGTTTTGCCGCCGATGGTAATCCGGCATGACGTAGTCTGGCCGAAAGCCGTCTGTCCGCTTCGGAAAAGGTCCGCGGGAAGAGCGGACGGCCTGCTGCCGACCCAACGCAGTCGTTCGCGGGCGGCCTGGCCGAATTCAAAAGCAGACAATGGACTACAATCACATGAATTTTGCCTTGAGCCATTTCTCAAGACGGACCGCCGATGCCCTCCATCGAGGTCCCGACATGACCATGTGGCCGAGCCCCGGTACGAGTTCGGGGAGGCATCCGTAGTACAGACCGGTCCGCCAGACCTCGTCGATGGGGACGATGGCGTCGTCTGCTGCGCCGAGCACGAAGACCTTAGGCGCGAGCCAAGGAGAGGGGGCGAGCGGCGGCCACCCTTGGAGTTGCAGCTTCAGCTTCGGCGATTCAGGGCCGACGCGTAAGAGAAACCTATCGAGCTCGATGTCAGGCGTATCCGGCGTGAACAGCATCCGCCGTAACAACCCCTTGTCGGCCGGAGGACGGTGTCCTGACGACATCTCCAGCAGGACCGTGAGCATCTGCGGTGACCGAGTGGCCATGCGGAAGGCCGACGGAGCGAGGCCCCAAGGCGGGACCGAAGCCATCAAGGCCATGCCGGCGGCCCGTCCCCCACCCTGAACGAACTTCTGGACGACGGCACCGCCGAGCGAATGGCCGACCAGGACGAGGGCCCCCTCGATCCGCCCGGTCGCCTCGACCAGGTCATCGACGTAGTCGGCCAGCGTCCATTCCCGGATGTGTTCGGAGCCCCAGCTGCGTCCGTGGCCGCGCAGGCTCACCGCATGAGCATTGAACCCAACCTTCGCGAAATAGTCGAGGAAGTGGTCTTCCCACACCCAGGCGCCGACGTTGATGCCGTGGACGAAAAGCAACGATATGGATGGACGGCCAGAAATCGCAGGCCGGGATATGAGTTCGAGGTCCCCCCGTGAATAACTGGGGGAGATCGAGTTCAGCCTGCGAGCCGCCGAGGTGAAAAGCATCTTTTTAAATCGCCCCGGACAAGCGACATTCTCCTGAAGAGCGTCCTCACCCGCCGGATGAGCGAGCGCTGTTATGACTGGTGGAGACGGATACTCCGTCGTCCACCCATTTCACACGCGCCTGCGTCAGGGGCGACGTTGGTCGTCGGACGGCTGTCTGACGAGGCGTCGTGCCTCAGCCTTGGTTCGGAGCGACGTTGTCGCTCTCCTCGGGCGCGCCCCGGGCCTTGCTTATCAAGCGAGCATTGAGCGAGTCCGGCAGCAGGCCCTGGGCCACTTTCAGAAGCTTGTTGTTGGTGCCGACGATGCTCTGGGCGGCGTTCTCCTCAAGGGCATCGACGGCAGCCTTCGCGACATCTTCCGGCTGGTCGATGCCGACCGCATCCAGGAGCCCGCGACGCTCGCCGTGGCCATCGCCGTCGAGGTTGGTCTCCGTCACGCCGGGCACGATGCAGGCCACCCGGACACCGGTGTCACGATTCTCCTCACGGACCGCCTGAGACCACGAGAGCATGAACGCCTTGCTCGCGGCGTACATCGCGATGAAGGGGACGGGATTGTAGGCCGCCGTCGAGCAGACGTTCAGGATGCCGCCATGACCCCGCTCGACCATCGGCGGAAGGAAGCGGAGGGACAGGTCTATGACCGCCCGGATCATCAGGTCGACGGTCAGGAGCGAGATGTCCGTTTCCATGTCTTTGGCGAAGAGCTGCTTACGCGCTATCCCCGCGTCGTTCACCAGCAGGTCGACCTGCCAGCCCCAAGCCTCGACCTGCCGTTGAATCTCCGCCGGCGCGTCGTGCTTCGACAGATCGATGCTGATCTCCCGCACGTCGATGCCCGGGGCCGACTGCCTGAGTTCGGACGCGGCCTTGGCGAGCTTCTCCTCGCCGCGGGCGACGACCACCATTTTCCTGATCCCGCGTGCGGCGAGCTCGAATGCGATTGCGCGACCGATGCCTGAACTGGCGCCCGTGACGAGAGCAGTCGAGCGGGCATAGTCGATGTCTTGCAGTTTCATGTGCTTCCTCGGTTGTAATATTTGCTAATGGTCGGGATGATCCCAGTAGTCATGACGCCGGCGGAAGTTGCATCTCCTTCCTGAGAGCCTTGTCGAAGGCGCTGGCTGGAACGAACCGACGCAGCAAGCTGACCTGCCGGGCCTTGGGTCCCGCGGCGTAGCGGCGCCTGGGTGCCACCGCCGTGGCGGCCTTCACGATCACCTTCGCCACGACCTCCGGTTCGTCAGCCGTCTTCATGACCTCGCTCCAGAACCTGCCTCGTCCGGCACGGTCCGCCGCGTAGATGTCGAGGGACTTGTCCGGCTGGACCAGGTTCTGGTCGAAGGCGGTTTTCGTGAAGGCAGGCTCGACGAGCACGACCCGGATGCCCTGGCCACGGACCTCGTGGTCGAGGGACTCCGAGTAGCCCTCGACCGCGTGCTTGCTGGCGCCGTACAGCGCCATGAACGGGGCCGGTATGAAGCCCTGCACCGAGCTGACGTTGACGATCCGGCCACCCTTCTGGGCGCGCATCAGGGGGAGGACCGCCTGGGTCGTCCGGATCACGCCGAACAGGTTCACGTCGAACATGGCCTGGGCCTGCGCGACCGAGGTCTCCTCGGCCGGGCCGCTGATGCCGAAGCCGGCGTTGTTCACGAGAAGGTCGACGCGACCGGTCTCTCCGAAGACCGTCTCGACCATGTCGGCCACGGACGCCTCGTCGGTGACGTCGCAAACGAGCATCCTGGTCCCGCCGCCCATGTCCGGGGCGGCCTTCCGGCTGGTCCCGAACACCCGGTAGCCCGCAGCCGCCAGGGCTTGCGCGGTCGACAGCCCGATGCCGGAGGCGGCGCCCGTGACGATTGCGGTCTTGATGCTTCCCTGGGCCACGTTGTCCTCCCGTTGAGGCGGCGGGCCGACCGCCGCCCGCGCTAATAGATTAAGTTCATAATCTTTATTATCAAGGCTCGGCGGGCGAAGTTTTCGTCCTGCCGCGACCTTCGAAGCTACTGAGCCGGCGCCATGCCCCTCGGTCGTCACAGGCATTTCTGATCCGGCGTCAGGCGGTGGAAAGCTCGCCTCGCCGAGTGAAGGCCAGGCCGCACAGAAGCGCCAGCAGCACGAGCGCCGGAGCCGCCATGACGGCCGGATCACCGGTACGGAGGTGACTGACGGCACCGGCGGCCATCATGGCGGCCAGGAACAGCGCCCCGTAGGCGACGTAGCGCCGGACCCAGAGCGAGGCCGCTCCGAGTAATTGGGCGATGCCCACGGCGTACATGAACCAGTTTGCGTAGCCGAAGCGTTCGAAGTTCGAGACCTCGAACTCCACCGCCGCGAGCTTCATTCCGCCCGCGACAATGAAGACCGTCGAGAGCAGGAGACGGAGCGCTCGGTCGCCAAGACGTCGCCAATCGAACGTAGCAGGCATCGATGATGTCTCCGCAAGGCAGGGCGTTCAGGGTTTCGACGCAGGCGCGAGAGGCAGCGGACCGAATGATGGTTCACCAATGGCAGCGCGAGGGATCATGCTGCCCGTCGCGAATGCGGCCGCGTTGACGAGACCCATCACGACGAACCCGGCCGACATCGCGAGGAAGATGCCGCTCAACCCGAAGCCGAGCGCCGAGGCGGTCCATGCCCCGCCGAGAGCCACCACCATCCGGAGCAGGCTGGCGGCGACCGGCCAGCCGACACGCCCTGCGCCCTGGGCGGCGAAGTAGAGGGCCAGGCCGGCGCCGAAGAACCCGTAGAACGGACCCACGGCACGCAGGTAGAGGGAGCCCGTGGCGAGCATTGCCGGGTCCTCACCGAACAAGCCGAGCCAAGCCACCGGATGCAGGGCCGCCGCGATCCCGATGCCCTCCGTCAGTACGCCCGCGATGGCCGCACCGGTCATGGCGGCCCGACGCGCGCGGGCGTGGTCGCCGGCCCCCAGCGCCGTGCCGACGATGGCCGCGATGGGCGAGCCGAGACCGAACACGAGGGGCACCAGCAGGTATTCGAGCCGTGCGCCTGTCCCGTAGCCAGCCACGGCGGCAGGCCCGGCCGCCCCGACGAAGGCGGTGGCGGCGATAACCGTGACGTTGGAGGTCACGCTGGCGATGCCCGAGAGCACCCCGATGCGCAGGATCTCCCGCGACGGGGCCCAGGTCAGTCTCGGCAGGCGCCGGCTCGGACGCAGCACGCCGCGGCCTGACCACAGGTAGTATGCGAACACCGCCGTGCCGACCGCGTAGTAGACGGCGAACGCGACGCCCCCACCCCTAATGCCGAGCGCGGGAAAAGGCCCCCAGCCGAAGATCAGCGCGGGCGAGAGTGGGACGAGCACCAGAGCCCCGACGCAGGTGACCAAGGCCGGAAGCCCCATATTGCCGGTGCCACGGATCACCGCCGACAGGGCGTTGAACAACCAGATCAGGACCGCGCAGCCGAGGACGATGCCCGCATAGGTGGTCGCAGCATGGAGCGAACCACCTTCCCCGCCCATGAACGCGTAGAGGGTTGGCCCGAACGGGATCGCGACGAGGCTCGTCGCAATCCCGAGCACTAGGCCGATCGCCGTCGCGTGCCAGGCCAGAAGTCCGGCGTCCGCCTGCCGGCCGGCACCGAGGGTTCGCGAGACCACCGACTGGATCGCGCCGCCCATGCCGCCGGCGGAGAGCATCTGGACCAGCATCACCACCGGGAAGACGAGGGCCATCCCGGCCAGTGCGTCGGTGCCAAGCGTCGACACGAAGTACGTCTCGATCAGCCCGACTGAAGTCTGGACCACCATCACTGTGACGTTGGGTGCGGCCATCCGAGCCAGGGTCGGTACAAGAGGCGCTTCCAACAGGCGGCGTGTGCGTGTGTCCATGGTGGAACTCTCGCGAGATCATGAACCGCAAGCCCAGGCGCGCAGAACGACGGTTTGGCGCCGTCTGGCGCATCGGCTCAGGCCGCCTCGATGGCCAGCGCGATGCCCTGGCCGCCGCCGATGCACAGCGTGACCATCCCGCGCCGGAGGCCATCCCGGCGCAATGAGTGGAGCAGGCGGGTCGTCAGGACCGCGCCGGTCGCGCCGATGGGGTGGCCGTGGGCGATGGCCCCGCCCTCGACGTTGACGATATCCTCGGGCAGGCCGAGCTCCTTCGCGACGGCGAGCGGCACGACCGCGAACGCCTCGTTGATCTCGACCCGGTCGAGGTCTCCGAGCGACCAGCCGGTCCGTTCCAGCGCCTGCCGAACCGCCGGGACAGGTCCGAGACCGAACAGGCCCGGCTCGCAGGCGCCGACGCCGTAGGCGACGAGGCGGCCGAAGGCGTCGAGGCCGTTGGCCTCGGCGAAACCCTTCTCGGCCACGATCATCGCCGCCGCGCCCGAATTGAGGCCCGGCGCATTGCCGGCCGTGATCGTCCCGTCCTTGCGGAAGGCCGCCTTCAGCTTGGCCAGCGTCTCGACGCTCGTCTCGGGACGCGGCGCCTCGTCCCGCGCGAAGGTCTCGGAGCCCTTGCGGCCCTTGACCTCAATGGGCGCGATCTCGGCTTCGAACGCGCCCGCCGCTTGCGCCCTTGCGAACCGAGCCTGAGAGCGGGCCGCCCACGCATCCTGTGCCTCACGGCCAATCTGGGACCGGCTTGCCAAGTCCTCGGTGTGCCAGCCTGAATGCTCGCCCGAGAATGCATCGACGAGGCCGTCATTGAGCATACTGTCGAGGATTTGGGCGTGACCCATCCGATGGCCCCAGCGCCCGCCCTCCATCAGGTACGGCGCCCGGTCCATGTTCTCCATTCCGCCAGCGACCGCGACGTCGTGATGGCCAAGCCAGATCTCGTCGGCCGCTGTCGCGATGGCCTGCGCGCCCGAGCCGCACACGCGGTTGACGGTCAGCGCCGGCACATTGACCGGCACGCCGCCGTTCACTGCAGCCTGCCGGGCCGGGTTCATGCGGTTGCCAGCCTGCACGACGTTGCCCATCGTCACGCTGCAGAGCCGGCCCGCGTCGAGGCCGGCTCGGCGCAGGGTTTCCCGGATAGCCACCGCACCGAGTTCGGTCGCGGCGACATCCTTGAGGCTACCGCCATAGGCGCCTATCGCTGTGCGGACGGGATGGCAGAGAACGATCTGGCGTGACGTCATCGGTGGAATTCGCTCGCATGGACTGTGGGCGTCAAAGCTTCTGCTCGGTCAGCCGGCCGACCCCTGTTTCACGGCGCCGGGCAGATCGAACACGAGACAGGTCGTACTCGCGGTCGCGACGAGGCGGCCGGACTCGTCGCTAAGACGGCCTTCGGCCACGGCTTGCTGCCGCCCGGAGTGGATGACCTGTCCTGAGGCGGTCAGCAGACCGGACCTCCCGGTCGCCGCGCGCATGAAATTCATCTTGAACTCAAGCGTCGTGTAGCCGCGCCCGAACGGCAACGTGGAATGCACGGCACACCCCATGACGCTATCGAGGAGCGTGGCGAGGGACCCGCCATGGACGGACCCCAGCGGGTTGAAGAGATACTCTCCGGCCTGCATGCGCATGCAGGCCGTACCCGGATCGACCGAGACGAACTCGATGCCGAGCAGCTGGATCGCAGGAGGCGGCGGAATCTCCCCCGCCAGCAGCGCGCGTAGGAAGTCGATGCCGGCAAGATCCTGTCCTGCCGCGGCGATGGTGCGTGGATCGGCCCACTCGACCGTCCTGCGCCGTGAAGGTGCATGAGTTTCCGGAGGCACTTCGTCGATCATTGCTGGACCTTCACGGTGAACTATCGAACGTCAGGCATGAAGCTTTGCGCCCGACGCAGCCCCGTTCGACGGAGACAGTCGGGCGACGCGCTATGGCGCATCCATGGAGCGGAGATGGAAGCTCGGCGCCTCGCTGCCGGCCTCGACCGGCTTGGACATCAGGCCCAACTGCCCCTCGGCCACCCAGATCTTGTCACCTGCGACCGTCACGCCGGTCGGCCCGGCGAACTGGTGGATGGGCTCGATCTTGGCGGCGTTGCCGGAGACCGTGACGCGGCTCAGCGCACCGCTGCCCTCGACCATGAGGAACCCGTCCTTGAAGATCCGCAGCCCGTCCGGGAACTTCAGCGGCCTCGTCGTTTCAAGTTGCGTGACTTCACCGGCGACACCCTGGTTCATGGCGATGCGGAACAGCTCGCCGCCCATGAAGGTGTTGACGTAGAGGTTGCCGTCGCCGCCGATGGCGATTCCGTCCAGCCCCTTGGCGAGCACCGGGTTCTCGACGAACACCTCAAATTCCTTGGCACCGGGTTTGAGCCGCAGGATCTGGGGGGCGAAGGTGTTTGTGACGTAGAGCGAGCCGTCGCCGCCGAGGGCCATGTCGTTCGCGAGCGCCTTGGCGCCCGGCAGCCTGACACTCGTCTTCATGACGCCCGTCCCGACGTCAAACGCCTTGATCCACGCCCCTTCCGTGTCCGTTGGCCCCTTCGCTCCCAGGGCCGTGGCGTCGTTCGAGGCGACCCAGAGCACCCCGCGCTTGGGATCCGCCAGCAAACCGAAGGTGGACCGGGTGCCGTGGTCGCCCGGCTTCAGGAACTGCGACGTGACGGCGCCGTCCGCGGCGACCTTGAGTACGCCACCATCCGCGATGCTGCTCACGAACAGGGTTCCGTTCGCGTCTGAGGTCACGCTCTCCGGGAAGCGACTTCCGTCCGGCAACCGCACGCCCGTCGTTCCACCGGCGGCGAAGACGGGTCCGTTAAAAAACGCGATGGCGAGCGACAGTCCCACCGCCGCCGGAAAACGTAAGCCGCGACGCGCCAAGCAAGGTGGGTTCTTCATCGCGCACTCCTCCGGGTAGGTCAGGCGCGCCGGCCAGCCATGCCCATCGGCTTCGGTCAGGAATCGACGCTGTTAAATTATGATAGTAATCTATTGAAGCGCCTGGAACGGGTCAACCGGGATTCGTCTCGGAAGAGGGAGGGCGTCGAAGAATGCTAGCGAGGAATGGTTCAGCCGGTGATGGTGGCGCGCGCAGTCGCGAGCAGTTCGTCGGCCAAGGCCTCGTCGTCGACACCGCGCGCAAGCACCACAGCCCCGACCATGGTCGACAGCGCGATCAAGGAGCGCTGCCTGCGCCGCTCCTTCGAAGACTTGGGAAGTCGGTCCGCGATGAGGCCGGCGAGCCCCTTGACCGCATGGGTGAACCGGGACCGCAGCGCGCTCCCTGGAGGCTCGCGCCCAATATCGTTCACCAGTGCCGCGACGGGACAGCCCCTGCCCGGTGTGCGCACGTGGCCGAGGGACAGGTAGTTCTCGATGAAGGTTTCCAGGTCCGCCCTGTACTCGTTGCCGATGGCGGCGTCGAACGCCTCGGCCGCGAGGGCATCCTTGTTGGCGAACTGACCGTAGAAGCCGCCATGGGTCAGGCCGGCGGCCGCCATGATGTCCACGACGCCGATGCCGTTCAGACCGCGCTCCCGAAACAATGAGGATGCGACCTCCACGACACGCTGGCGGTTGAGCTTGGCTTGCTCCTGCGAAACCCGCGGCATCCTACCGTCCTTCGATGAAACTGAGCTCAATATAGATGCGATCAGTCATGTATTGAAGTCCCTGGTGAGTTTGGACGTGCTGCGCCGTCCGATCCTCCCCAGGCTTCCGGAAGAGGCTGTCGACCGACCTGCGCGAGGGGGCGAAGCGCAGGTCGGCCGATGCACCGCACGCTCGGAGGATAAGCGCGCGATCTCGGGACGTCCCGTCGGCAGGACGTCAATGATGGTCATTCGTGCTTCAGCCCTTGGCCGGCATCGGCATCGTTTCGGCTCGGGCGGCGCCCTGCGCCTCTCGCGGCTCCCGCTTCACCCGGAACCACAGGGCATACAGCGCGGGCAGGAAGAGGAGCGTCAGGATCGTGCCGACCCCGACGCCGCCGATGAGGACGTAGGCAAGCGCCCCCCAGAACACCGAGTGGGTGAGCGGGATGAAGGCGAGCATCGCGGCGGCCGCCGTCAGGATCACCGGACGGGCACGCCGCACCGTCGACTCGACGATGGCGTCGTAGTCCCCCAGGCCCGCCGCCTGGTCGTGGTGGATTTGGTCCACCAGGATCAGCGTGTTGCGCATCAGGATACCCGAGAGCGCGATGAGGCCGAGGATCGCGTTGAACCCGAAAGGCTGGTTGAAGAGCAACAGCGTCGGCGCGGCCCCGACGAGGCCAAGCGGCGCTGTGGCGAGCACCATGAACATGGTGGCGAACGAGCGCACCTGGAGCATGATGACCGTCAGCGTCACGATCAGCATAAGCGGGAACACCGCTGCCAGCGACATCTGCGCCTTCGCGCTCTCCTCGACCGAGCCGGCCGTGTCGATTCGGTAGCCCGGCGGCAGCTTCGCCTTGATCGGGTCCAGCAGGGGGAGGACCTGGAAGTGGACGTCCGGCGGCTGCTTTCCGTCGAGTACGTCGCCCTGCACGCGAATGTATGTCTCGCGGTTGTAGCGCTTGAGCACCGCGTCCTCGTAGCGGGTTTCCAGGCGGGCGACCTGGGAGACCGGCACCTGCCGACCGTCTTTCGTCGCCAGCGTCAGGTCGCCGATGTCACCGAGCGAGCGGCGCTCCGGACCGGGGCTGCGCAGGAGCACGTCCACCGAGCGCAGGTTCTCGCGCACCTGGGTCGCCGGCGTGCCGTTGAGGTAGTTCTGCAATTGCTGGCCGGCCTCCTTGGGTGTCAGGCCGATCAGGCGCAGGCGCTCCTGGTCCAGCGTCAGGTGCAGGGTCGGCGTCTTATCGCCCCAGTCGAGGTGGACCATCCGCATGTTCGGGTTGGTCGCCATCGCTCCGGCGACCTCGGCCGCGATGCGGCGGATGACGTCGAGGTCGGGGCCGACCACCCGGAACGCGACGGGGAAGCGCACCGGCGGCCCGAACACGATCTGCAGCACCCGCACCCGCGCCTCGGGGAAGCGCCCCTCCTCGACGAGCTGGCGGACCTTGACCCGCAACGCGTCACGGGCCTGGGCGTCGGCGGTCTGGACGACGATCTGCGCGAAGGCCGGGTCCGGAAGCTCCGGGTCGAAGGACAGGACGAAGCGCGGCATGCCCTGGCCGATGTAGCTCGTGATCTCCTTGGCCTCCGGCAGGTCGCGTACCGCCGCTTCGACCTTCTTCACGCTGGCCTCGGTGGTGGCGAAGGCCGAGCCTGCCGGCAGGGTCACCTCGACGATGAGTTCGGGTCGTTCCGAGTTCGGGAAGAACTGCTGCTCGACCTTGCCCATGGCCACCACGGCCCCCGCGAAGAGCGCCAGGGTGATGCCCGCCGCCATCCACTTGTAATCGACCGAGAGCCGTACGACTCGCCGCAGGCGCTCGTAGTTCTTCGTGGCGTAGATGGCGTCGTGGCCGCCCTCGACCTTCTTGATGTCGGGCAGGAGCTTGACGCCGAGATAGGGCGTGAAGGTCACGGCCACGATCCACGAGATGAGCAGCGAGAAGGTCACCACCCAGAAGATGTTGCCGGCGTACTCGCCCGCCGTGGAGGCGGCGAAGCCGACCGGCAGGAAGCCCGCGATGGTCACGATGGTGCCGGTGAGCATCGGTGCGGCGGTCGAGCTCCACGCGTAGGTCGCCGCCTCGATGCGGTCGTAGCCCTCCTCCATGCGCACCACCATCATCTCGATGGCGATGATGGCGTCGTCGACGAGCAGGCCCAGCGAGATAATGAGGGCGCCGAGCGTGATGCGGTCGAAGTCGCGACCGGTGAGCATCATCACCACGAACACGGCCGAGAGGGTGAGCGGGACCGCGAGGGCGACCACGATGCCGACCCGGAAGCCCAGCGCCACGAGGCTCACGAAGATCACCACGCCGAGCGCGGTGAAGAACTTCACCATGAACTCGTGGATGGCGTCGTCGATGACCTTCGCCTGGTCGGTGATCTTCGTGAAGGTGATGCCCAGTGGCGTCTCGTGGTGGATCGCCACTTCCTCGGCGTTCAGCGCCTCGCCGAGGGCGAGCCCGTTGAAGCCCGGCTTCATCACGAGGCCGAGCATCAGGGCCTGCTCGCCGTCGTTGCGGATCTCGAAGGTCTTCGGATCCTCATAGCCGCGCTTCACCTGCGCGATGTCGCCGAGCTTGAGGCTGCGGTCGCCGGCCGCCACCGGCAGGTCGCGGATGGCGTCGAGGTTGTCGATGGCGCCGTCGAGGCGCAGGTACACCCGCGGGCCATCGGCCTCCACGAAGCCGGCCGGCGTCACGTCGTTTTGGTTGGCCAAGGCCGCCAGGAGCTGCTGGCCGTTGATGCCGAGCGTCGCGAGGCGCTGGTAGGAGACCTCCACGAAGATCTTCTGGGCCTGCTCGCCGAGGATGTTGATCTTCTCGACACCGGGTACGCGCAGCAGCCGCTGGCGCATGTCCTCCGCCCGGAGCACCAACTGCCGGTGCGGCAGGCCCTTGGCCTGCACGGCGTAGAGGGCGAAGTAGATGTCCGAGAACTCGTCGTTGAACAGCGGCCCCATCACGCCCCGGGGCAGGCTGGAGGCCTGGTCGGAGAGCTTCTTACGGGCCTGGTAGAATTCCGACTGCAGCTTGGCCGGCGGCATCTGGTCCTTGAAGATGACCTTGGTCACCATCAGGCCGGGGCGGACCGTCGTCTCGGCCCGGTCGTAGTAGACGAGTTCCTGCAGCCGCTTCTCCAACGGGTCGGCGACCTGGCGCTGCATTTCCTCGGCGGTCGCCCCCGGCCACGCGGCCGAGACCGTCATGACCTTGACGGTGAAGGCCGGGTCCTCGGCGCGTCCGAGCTTCTCGAAGGCGAAGAAGCCGGCGCCGACGAGCGCGATCAGGAGGAACAGGGTGACGGCGCGCTCGCGTACCGCCAGGGCCGAAAGATTGAAGTGGGACGCGTTCACCGCACGGCTCCCGTCATGCTGGAGGGCGCGAGGCGGACCTTTTGGTCGGGCTTCAACAGATGTGCGCCGAGCGCCACGATCCGGTCGCCCGGATTGAGGCCGCCGACGACGTCAGCGCGTTCCTCGCCCATGCGCGCGACCTTCACGGCCTGTGGCTTCACGGTTTCAGTGGCGGCGTCGTAGCGCCAGACCGATGCGCCGGTCCCCTGGTTGAAGAGGGCTGCGAGCGGCACCTCGACCATGGCGGCGCGAGCCGCCTCCCGGGACTTGAGTTGCAGGGTCACGGTTGCGCCCAGCGGGGCATCCTCGCCGCCGCCGGAAAGGATGTAGCGGGCGCGATAGGTCCGCGTGGCCGGGTCGGCGATGGCCGAAAGTTCGCGCAGTCGGGCCGGGAAGGTCGCCTCGCCCTCGGCGTAGAGCGTCGCCGTGGCATCGCCCTTGGCCAGGGACCGGCTCGCTTCCGGCAAGAAGATCTCCGCTTCCCGTGCGCCGTCCCGCGCCAGCTTCACGATAGTCTGGCCTGCCGCGACCACCTCTCCGGGATAGACAGGGACGTCCATGACCACACCATCCGCGTCGGCCTTGAGCTCTGAATAGCCGGCTTGGTTCTCGATCTGGCTCGCCTGCGCCTCGGCGTTGGCGAACTGGGCGATGGCGGAGTCGGCCGCACCCTTGTTCTGGTCGTAGGTCTGCTTCGAGGTCCAGCCATCGCCCACGAGCTTCCGGCTGCGCTCCTCGTCGGCCTTGGCCTTGATCATCTGCGCGCGCGCCGCCTCGACGGAGGACCGAGCGGCGTTGAGGGCCAGGGTGAAGTCGGTGCGGTCGAGGCGCATTAGGGGCTGACCGAGGCGCACGTGGTCGCCCGGATCGACGAGACGCTCGAAGATCTTGCCGCCGACGCGGAAGCCGAGGTTGCTCTCGGTCCTTGCGCGGATGACGCCGGTGTAGCGCGATACCCCGCCGACTCCCGGAGCGACCTCGGCGACCTGCACCAGCGGAGGCTCCGGCGTCACGGCTGTCTCGGCCGGCGAGCAGGCCGAGACAGCCGTGACCACAACGCTGGTCAGACCGAAAACCCACCTCGCATCCATAGCCAGCTCCCCGTCGGCAAGATGCCGGTTTGAAATTAAGAACATCATCTATTATGGTCGCCATCTATCGTCAATGGCCTCCACTCCCGCCGATCGTCGGCTCCAGGAAAATCGAGATTTCGGCGTGGTGAGAGAGAGCCAGCGCGGTCCGGGACGACAGATGTCCTCAAAGCTCAGATGGTTGCGATGTCAGTCCCAAAGTCCCGACCGTCGCGGCGTGCGGTGGTTATGTATTCCTTCGTCGGGGCTGCGTCAGGCCTGCTCGCTCAGGGAACTTCAGCCGAGAGTTCGCAGGCCTCGGAACTAAGTATCTACGGCCCTAGTCCGCGGCCGGACGGACGAAAGATCACGGTCGAGCGACGCGGTCGTGTCTGCCTGATCGGCCTCAACAGGCCCAATGTTCACCACCGGGTCGATCCCGAGGCGTTCAGCGCCTTGGCCCGTGCCTACGCCGCGTAAGATGCCGACGACTACCTTCGCGCGGCGGTGCTGTTCGGACACGGCGAGAACTTTACGCGCGGCATCTATGTCGATGCATTCGCCGCACCTCTGTGGACGGGTACGGCGCGCGCGCCTGATGCCGACGGCATTGATCCATTGGAGCGACGGACCCTCTTGAGCAAGCCGCTCGTCGCGGTCGTGCGCGGCGACACCTAGAACATGGGTCGCGAACTCTTCCTCGCTGCCGACATCCGCATCGCGTCCGCCGAGACGCGCGTCGCCCAGGATGAGCACACCCACGGACGCTTTTTAGGGGGGAGGCTCGACGGTGCCGTTTTCCGCGCGAAGCTGGCTGTCCGGTGCGTCGAGAGTGGCGGCAAACGAAAAGTCTCCCTCCCGAGCCTTGATAAAAAGATTATGAACTTAATCTATTGGCGCGGTCGGCAGTTGGTCCGCAGCCTTAGCCGGAGGGCATCATAGCCCAGGGAAGCATCAAGACCGCAATCGTCACGGGCGCCGCCTCCGGCATCGGGTTATCGACCGCTCAAGCCCTAGAGGCCGCGGGCTACCGAGTGTTCGGGACCAGCCGAAAGGCCACCTTGGACGAGGGCGGAAGGACCAGGATGCTCGTTTGCGACGTCACCGACGAGGCGTCCGTAACCGACATGGTCGAGACGGTCTTCGGCGAGACCGGTCGCGTCGACCTTCTCGTGAACAATGCCGGCTTCGGCATCAGCGGCCCGGCCGAGGAGACCTTGGTCGCGCAGGCCCAGGCTATGTTCAATGTGAACTTGTTTGGCGTTATCCGGACGACCCAGGCGGTCCTCGCCCTGATGCGTGCTCAAAGGGGCGGCCGCATCGTCAACGTCAGCTCCGTCCAGGGCTTCATTCCCGCCCCCTACATGGCGCTCTACGGCGCCAGCAAGCACGCGGTCGAGGGCTACTCGGCGTCCCTCGACCACGAGGTCCGCGGACAGGGTATTCGGGTCGTGCTTGTCGAGCCTGCGTTCACGAAGACCGCCTTTGACCAGAACCTCGTCCAGCCATGACGAGGTGGTGGTTGATCCGGCCGAACAGCCCTGTGTCGCGCCAGCGGCTGAAGTAGCCGAACGTGGTCGAACGCGGCGGCAGATCCTTGGGGATCATCCGCCAGGAGATCCCACCTCTCAGAACGTAGAAAATGGCGTTCAGAACCTCCCGTGTCGTCCAGAGCGGAGGCCGGCCACAGGGCGCTGGCCTCGGCATCAGCGGCGCGCTCACCGCCCACTCAGCGTCGGTCAGGTCAGTTTCATAGCGAAGGCCCGCGCGGCTATGCTGCCGCCGGGTGGTCGGGGTCCACATGCCAGGTCCAGGTCAGGCTTCAGCACCCGCCTGAAATCATTGCCATCCCGGCCACTCAACCCTGCCTTAGGCCCTTGTCGGACGGGCTCTTAGGAGACAAGCCGTCACTTATCATGAGGCGTTCGATAGGCGTCATTGATGGCTAACATCAAAAAATCTCATAGCTTTTCAGAGCATTCTTGACCAATACATATGATATTATATATAAATTTACTAACCGCATACTGAAAAATTGCTCATTAACCCTCACGGTCTGCTGCCATAGTCGCTAGTTCACCGCGTAGCCATCGGACAGTAGCCTGCACGTCAGGTCTATTGCGTTGATGATGAGCGACCCAAAGCTGAAGCTTGTGCGGACCTGCAACAAACCCAAAAGGCGCTACCAAGTGGCCTGAACGAACATCGTCCTCGACGAGAAGACGTGGCGCCATGGCGAGGCCAAGGCCGCAGGTTGCAGCCTGAATAGCCAAGTAGAAATGCTCATAACTCTCATGCGGTGATAGCTTCAATTCGGAATGTCCTGCCGCGGCTGCCCATTCTTTCCATGCGTTTGGTCGGGTGGAGCTGAGAAGAATTCGTGCTCCACGCAAACTGTCCATATGTCCCGGATCCAATCGCTCGGCGTATTTCGGGTGACACACCGGGCCAATTTCCTCCGTCGCGACAGTCTCGACAACGGCGCTAGCGGGCGCACGATAGATCGTTGTCCTAATAGCGATGCTGACTTCATCCCGAACAAAATCCTGATCGCCGTAGTTCACGTTGAGCTGGAATTCGAATGAAGTTTGAGAATTTTTAAATGTGGGCAGACGAGGGATTAGCCACCTCATCATGATGGTTGCCGAACAGGAGATAATCAAAGGCCCGGGCTGCATGCGCGAAACCGCGATCTGTAGCCGCTCGAATGCTTCGGCCACATCCGCAGCAAGTTGCGCGCCCTCTCGGGTCGGAACGATAGATCGGGGCTGACGCTCGAAAAGCGGAAATCCGAAGCGATCCTCCAGCGCCTTGATCTGCCTGCTGACGGCTCCGTGCGTCACCCCCAGGTCAACGGCGGCGGCACTCATACTGCCGAGCCGCGCCGCGGCTTCGAAAGCGCGCAATGCATTGAGCGGCAGATGAGTCGGCACGGCGTCCTCCCAAACTCTACCTGTCAGTTTTTATCACAGCTCTCTGCGCCGATCTCGGATTTTCGGCACGAATTTGCTCGGCTACTGATCGGAATAATAATTCTATGAAGTCGGGCTGAAACGGTGAAGGTCGGGCATTCGGCTCGATATGCACGGCGTTTGATTGCGCCGCTGGCGTATTGTGCAGATTTCGTTGATGCCGCCGACATCGCAGCTTCCACCGCGTCATTCGATGGAGGTCCGAGATGATCAGTCGTGTGAACGATGTGGCCTGCTCCCCGCCGTTGCGGATTGAAGCGGATTACTTGATCGAGACGATCGGCGATCCGCGGCGAGCTGCCGAAACTATGGCCGGCGAGCAATCGAGCGGAACCTTCGTGCCCGTGCCCGGCGAGACGCCCGAGTTGAAGGCCCGCTCCGCCGCACGCGTAGAGCGGCTTGAGCTTCTCGACGGTGTCTTCGAAGTGCCGTCTCTTCCAACAACGGCAAAGATCTCCGGCAATATTCGTCGCGCTGTGGCGACATTGTCCCGGACGAACTGGACGAGGCCCCTCAAAGTCCTGAGACGACGACGCAATCCGGGTCCACGGCCCCAGATCCCGACTCAGATCGGGAAATCCGGTCGCTTTCCGCGCGACGGCTGCCGAACACGCGCGCTGTTTGGACGATTCGGAACGTCCCTCGCATGCCCTTCCGGAATGTCGGACACTCAACCCGCGGGTAATAGTGCGGCCCTCGATTGCGCCTGCGCGGCACCGTGCCGAGAGGTCGATCGGCGTCTCGCCAAGCGCGGCCGTTCCGAAGCTTGATCAGTTCGCGGCGGTGCCGCGTGTCCTACGGTCGATGGAGAGGGCAAGGCAGCGACAGCTTTCCGAAGCATGTCCACAGTCAGCCCCGTTTCATCGGGTTCGAGCGAGGCGTCTGTCGAGGATCATCGCGGCGGCAGGGACGAAGAACGCAAACGCTGGACGATTCGATGGCCTCGTGGTCGCGGGCGAGCTTTCAGCGGAATGCGAGTCAGTCGAAGGTCCGCGCGATGTCCCGGCGCTCGGGCTGCACGGCAAAACCCTTCGGCCCATCTTGCGGCTCGACGATCTCGACAGTGATGACGCCTGCGGTGCCGGCGCGCTTACCCTGCAAGGCGCGGGCGGCCAAGCAGCCGGCGGGGACGGCCACAGCTGGCGCAAGGCGCGTCGGAGTACACGCCGCCGCGACTGCATGCAGGTCTGTGGCGGAGACGGCGGCAACCCGCCGGCGGCTGTCCACATCTGTGCGCCGGTGGCGCGTGCGCCCGACGACCCGTTGCGCCGGATCGAAGTTACGTTCTACCGCCACGCCGACGCCCCAGGAACGCAATGCCCGGGCACCAAGGCTGCAGCCTGCCGGCCCAGCTTGGCACCCAACCCTTTCCTGGTCGTCCATCGTGCGGGCCCGGGCGAGGTGCTCGGACGCGCCGGCCTACGATGGGCGCGGGAACCAGTGGTGCACCGTATCTTGCGCGAGGACGACCGGAGGCAGGCGCAGCCCGTACGCAAGATCTGGAGAACGCCGTCGCGAACCGCGCGCCGCGTTACCGGCTGCCCGTGCCGGATGGTGCCAGGGTCAGCGGCGCGACCACCGCCCATTCGGCATCGCTCAGGCAAGGCCCATCAGGCAGGCTCTCGCGCCGAAACCCAGCGCGGGCAGGCCTGCGCATCAGGGTTCCAGGGTTAGGGTTAGGCCCGTGACGCCCGCCGCTAATCGAAAGCCAAGCTGCTCAGTTCATCATGAAACGGCGCTTGGAGGTCGAGCGCCATTCGCGACCCGACAAGCCCGAGAGGCGACGTTCCCCGCGCGGCCGTCAGCCGCCGGGAAGCGGGGCTGAACTGGTCGATCCGAGGCGATGCGTTCCGGCACCAAGCCGGCCGCCGCAAACGCCGTCACCGCCGCGAGTCGGGAAGGTTGTCATTGGCGCGCAGGAAGGCGATTGAGAGAGCCGGAGGGCCATCCGAGAAGAACAGGGACGTTTTGGTCTCGTCCCCGACGACCGATGGCGCCCAGGAACTGATTTTCATCATGTCCTGACGAAGGCGCTCTTTGTCGAGATGTACATATCGCTCGCAGGAGCTGATATCACTGTGTCCGAGCAGCTCTTTCACCGCATACATATTGAATCCGCTCGCAACGAAAATGAGGCACGCTGCAGTATGTCGGTGATCATGCAGGACATAATCTACGAGGCCGGCACGATTAAATGTTTCCCGAGCGCGTTTGAAAAACGTGTAGTATGTGAGCGGCATCCTCTTACGTGAACGATTATTTCGATACGTGAAGACAAATTCAGGATGATCGCCGCGAACTAATCCGATGATTTGACGCGTCTCCGGGGTTAATGGAATCCCATGAATGGCCCCGCCCTTGTTGCGAATTGAGATGACACCAAGCCTTTCGTCGATATCAGACCAGCGCAAATTGACGACTGCCCCAACACGTATACCTGTTAGCCACATGAACTCGTGAACCAAGGCATCCTTGTCGGGTGCCTCCTTGACCAGGGCCTCCATTTCGTGCGGCCGCAGATAGCGGGTGCGCGCGTTATGCGGGCGCCTACCGATCGTCGACCAAGCAATATACGGCAGATTCTTGATTTGAAGCTCTTTGAGCGCAAAATTATACACACTGCGCATTGGATCGACAACGCATCTGGTTATGGTCGCTTCTTTCAATCTCCTTCCTGAGGGACTTGTCTTTTCGTCTCTGTATCGATTGGCAATCTTGCGGATGTCGTGCGCCGTGATCATGCAGATGGGCTTATCAGCTCCCAGTTCATCGATCAGTCGCCGCGCACAGCGACTACCGTTTCTGAAATTCCTATCGTTCTTGTTCGTGGTCCGATACTTTTCTATCCATCGCTCCAGAACCTCCCCAAGAAGATATGTTTTGTCGGTCATCGGCGATATCTGGACTGTATTTCTATCGAGGCTGCGCGATAGGGCAATTTTTCTCTGCGCCAATTCCTGTTTAACGATGGTGCGCGCTGCTCGCCTGTCGTGCTTCCCCGTCGCGATCGTGATGCGATCTACGCCCTTGCCGACATCATAGTGGTAAGTTCCGTCGGGCCGCTTGTAGAGGCCGTCACCGTTTCGTCTGCGCGGCATCAGAGACTCTCCCTTGGGGATAGCGCGCACGCGTTCACCGCCGGGACGCGAGATCCCAGTGCGGAGACGGTGTCGTGCAGTGGATGATCAGTTCGATCTATCGGACGTCGAACGACCTTTTTTTCGACGCCGCTGTTCGGGCGGTCTCGCCTCTATATTGTCTCCAGAGACCCGTGCGCAAAACCGCGCGACGTCGCGCGCCGTAAACGAGCGTCTGATCTTCACCCTTCCGAATCCGCGCAGCGCATACGAGATGGTTCCCGCCAGCGCATGCTGTCTGAGTGTCTTCGTGCTGAGGCCAATGAGCATCGCGACCTCGGAAAGGCTCATATAGATGCGATCTCCATAAGAGGCTTCGATTTTCCTTGTGAGATCAAGCAGATTATTTTGCCCTTGAATCAATAAAGTCGTGGAGAAATCCGCGTTTCCATCATAAGTTATACCTGTTTCTGCTTCGAACCGTGATCTCGAAATCCTGCGCGGCATGGCGTTCAAGCTCCTCGTTCGGTGACATCACCGCGAAATCCACTCCTTCGCTTCAGCGGCGCCGTTCCTTCGCTCCGGTGCGCGGCCACATCCGGGGAACGCCCATCGCCCGCTCCTTTCATGGCGCCCGCGTCGCGACACCCTGCGGCAGCTCAAGGCTCATCGACCGGCAGCCACGTCAGGCGTGCCGAACCCGCGGCGCCGCCCGTCACGAACGCCGCCGCCTCGTGGGCAGTGCGGAAGGCGATGAAAGCCGCGACGAGCAGGAGGCGGGGATCGGCATGGGCGACCAGAACGCCGCGCGCTTTCAGCTCGGTCCTGCGTGCGACGATCCACTTCGCAGCACCGCGCGTTTCGGCGAGGATCGTCGATCGGGGCAGGAGGACCGTCTCACGGCCCAGCATGGACGCACGGGCGTTGGCGCCCGCATGAGCCATCTCGTGCGTGGTCCAGGTCGCTCCCTCTGGATCGACACCTCTGGGAAGCGCGGCAATCCGCGCGGCCAAGGGTTCGGTGACCGGCTCGACATCGGCGATGAGTCCCGGAGCGACGAGACCGAAGAGCGGGCGGACATCCGCAAGCATGCGCGTCGCCGCGACGACGTCGTAGATGGACGCCGTGCATCGCTCAGGGTAGCGTCCGAGGACGCGGCCGATCCTCCCGGCATGGACGATCTCATCGACGAGGCGTCGCTGAAGGATAAGGCGGACCGTCTCGTTCATGACGTTCGGTCCCGTCATCGCGATGGCCTCGTAGACGAAGTCCAGCTTCGGATCCGTGGCGTGACCGGCCAATCGCTCGCGCAGCATTCCCGCTTCTCCGACGACCGCGCGCGCCTTCTGGGACGGTTCCTCGGCCACGCCGATCAGCAGGTAGACGCCTGGTCCGAGGAGGTCGGGAACCTCGAGCATCTCATCGAGCGCCCAGGCAGGAGCCGCGTGGACGGTGACGGCGGAATCCATGAACGCGATCGTCAGAACCCCATCGCCGCGCGAGCCGCGAAGAAGCCCCCTGATCGACCGTGGTATAGCGGGCGTCATCGGCAACGCTCCTTCCCCATTTCCGTCGATCCACCGGCACGCGGCTGCCCGTCGTGGCGGCGCTGATCGGCCTTGAGCCCGATTGCGGCGATCGTAGACACGAACGAAAGCCTAGGCTTTCGATCTCCGGATCCCTCGTCGACCGGCTGCGCCTGATCCAATCCGGCCTTCACACAGAATCCATGCGTCGGCCCGATACGGTTCCGTGCATCTCCCACCAAATACGCAGGACGTCTCGCGCGAATGCCGTCCAGATCGATCGAGACAATTGTCTTTTTATGCGTCTCTTGCGAAACAAATAGTGATTCTATTACAGTTATTGGATGCCGTCTTTATGGGCTTGCGAGCCTAGACGATAGAAACGAGAGAACGTGCGGGAGTACCCTGCGACCGGATCGAAGGTGATGAGCTCGCTCGTCCTGCAGAAATGTCCGTCCTCGATCTCTGGATGGCCGAAGACGGTTCCAAGGAGGTAGGGAAGCGGCATCAGACAGAGCTGCCAATCATAGAGGTATGGAGCATCGCGTAGGTCCAGTTCGCCGGGGTGCTCGCCCCGCGCAATACGCTCCAGGTCCTCCGCAAGGGCGCGGTACTTGCCGGCCCGATGCGTGAGTTCAGGAAATGGGCCCGGACCTCGGTTCAGAATCGACATGACGCCAATCCCCAGTTGTCGGCCTTGGTCGACACTACGCAGTGTCGTCTCAGCTCTTCGTCCCGCAGCCGGAGCGACTCGAAAGCCGATTTTTGGATGTCGTGTTGCTTGGGGTGACGCCTGACGTGACCGCCTCCAGCGCGCGCTCGATTTCTATGCTCTCAAGTGAGCGCCGCGCGATTAGAAGCTCGGTCAGACGATCCAAGCCGGCACGCCGTTGCGACAGGACGGACATGGCAACACCGAACGCGCGCTGCAGATCACGCTCGATGGCGTCATCGAGACCGTTCGGCATCGGGTCGAGGGGGCGAACGGTGATCCGGCCTTCGAGGCCCCAACGACAATGCATGTGCCCACAGAGCTCGGTTGCAGCGACGAGATCCGCTGCTGAACCGACGCTGGGGTCGCCGAGCACGAGAATCTCAGCTGCACGTCCAGCGAGATAGACCGCGAGTTGATCACGCACGTCCCGGCCGGTCGGATACCGGTCCCTGGCTTTGAGCCTCGTCTCGCCACCCAAGCCGGGACCGCTGTGCAGGGTGACGGCATGAAGTTCGAACCCGAGGGCATGTGCGACGACAGCGTGCCCGCTCTCATGCACGGCGGCGCGCCTATCGTCAGCTTGGCTCGGAGCCTCGTCCGCATGGCCGATCTCGGCCATGAGATCTCCCAGCGTCAGGGCCCGGTCTGCGCGCCGCGCGTGGCCGCGGGCTCGGCGTACCCATGCCGCGCAGTCCGCCCCCGTGCCGCCCACCGCTCTCCGGGCGGCATCGGTCAGGTCGGCGTCAGCCAGATCCTGCCCGAGATGATGACGCAGGATCGCGGCGAGATCGGAGATCGAGGGAGGATCGATGGTGATCCATCGGTCGAAGCGTCCCGATCGGAGAATGGCGGGGTCGATCCGTTCCGGGTGGTTCGTGGTACCGACAAGCAGGATCCCGTCCCGCCCGCCGGCGCCATCGAGGCATTCCAGAAGCCCGTTCACCAACTGGGTCCAGTAATCTCGGGCATAATGCGCAAAATTGCGCCGATCTCCGAACGAGTCGAGCTCGTCGATCAGAGCGACACAAGGGGCTGCCTTCCCCGCCGCTTCGAAAAAGGCGCGCATCGCCTTCAGGGTCGTGCCCAAATGGGCTTCGCCCGCCGCCTGCCACTGGGCGAGCGATCCGGAGAGGCAAGGGACGCCGGCCTGCCGCGCGAGGGCGGCCGCGAAGGACGTCTTGCCCGTTCCGGGCGGCCCGGCGAGGAGGACCGCATGCTCGCAGGCTGACCATGGGATCGTCTGTTTGGCATAGGCAGAGAGATCGGCGGCCGCCGCGAGGCCCCATTCGCGGGCGGAACCGTATCCTGCGAGGTCCTGCAACAACGGCACGACCGTCGATCGACTTCGGTGAAGACGCTTTTTCAGGATAGCGGAGAGCCGGTCGAGCGACCCTTCGGCACCGCGGGCGGGATGGATGGCGACGCGCAGATCCAGCGGTTCGATCTCTGAGGCTTCATCCTCGGAGAGGCGTCTGTCCGGCGCCGTACCGACGACATACTCCAAAAGCAGTTCGACGGCTTCGGGGTCAAAGCTTTCGACAGCGAGCCGCTCGTCGCACGCTCGCAGAAGCTCGTCGGGCAAAGCCGGGCACACAGGCCCGGCCACGCCTATCAAGGTGCGGTAATCGCGTAGGGCCCGAGATATACGGGCCAGGTGATCCGGGTCGTACTGACGGCTCTTGGCTCCTGCCGTGATAACGACCGGCCTGTTGCGGGACCGGGGCCTGCGGGGTCCCGTAGGATCCGGCAGACGTTCGATATCCGACTCGAAGAGGGCAGCGAGAGCCTCCGCCATCGGCTCGACCCAGTGGCCATTCGGGACTTCGACGATAACCACGGGCGCGGCGTTACGGATCGCCCTCTCCAAGCCGGCATTGGCCGCCAGGGCCGCGCCGAGGAGGATGGTCGCACCGACCACTTCGAGACCGGGATTCTTGAGAACGTCGGTGCGATCCGTGCACCCGGATGCGGGGGCGCGGCACGCGTCAAGACGCCGGAGAAGACGCCGGATCATCGTTCGCCGCGCCCGGTCCACGCTCACGGATGAGGACCGTTTGGATTTCGTTTTCGCGTCGCCAGACCGGGTCATCGCTCAGGACCTCCGGCTGGAACGTGAACATCCACCAAGCCCGGGAAAGCGAGTTCGATCATCGCCAACACTTCGCGCGATGGATCTTGGCCTGGAACCGAGCCGGCGGCATCGGATCGCTTCCTGAGGGTCGAGGACACCAAGCGCGTGTTTCCACCTTGGCCGAGGGCGCGCTCGATGCCTGTCAGCGTGTCCGAGCGCTCCGGCTCCCGCGAGGGCAACCCGCCGAGAAGAAGAACGTGATGGTACCCGCAGCGGCTTGTACCCCCGCCAAGCGTACCGAGGTGACGACGCCAGTCGCCGGAATTCAGGAGCCGGACGGTCGTCCATCGCTCGGCGTCGCATCCGACGAGCATGCACGCCTGTATCCTCTCACCGGGGCAGAGTTCCGACAGGAAGCCGAGGCTGTCGACCGGTGCGAACACGATCCACGCGTCCTTCCCATGCAGCCGGAAAGCGAACTGCCCGAACGGGTCTCCCGCGACGGCCAAGGCGTACCGCGCGGCGCTCTTCGCGACCCTGTGCAATCCGGGGCAGCGAGCGGCCACCTCGTCGGAATGCCGCAGAGCAAGCCTTCCGGCTGATGCCGGAGTGATGACGCCGCTGTGGGCGAGGGCCGTCAGCCAATTGACGGTTGGATCGGCGAGGCCTGTGAGCGCGCTCAGCTTGATCGCGAGCGGCTCTTCCGAGGCCGACGTGGGTAGGCGCCGCTTAGCCGCGAGGCTTCGCACCAGGCCGGCGACGGTTTGCTTCTGCCCACCGGAGGGTGACGCATCTGCGAGCAGCCGACCGCTTGGGAATTGGACGACGATGTTGCTTTCAGCCATCGCTGGCTCCATGTGGAAGAGGATCGTGCGGCCTTCGACGCGATCGCTGCCGTCCGAACGGGCGTTCGCCTTGCGCGGCCGAAGACCGGGTTCACGCGGTTCCGGTACCGCGATGAATGGGATCAGACTGCGTGAACGGGGCGCCAACCCAGTGTTTCCCAACACCCGTTCGGGTGCGGGTGCCGGAGCCGTACGACGCTCTGGTCGGTAATCCCGACCATGAGATCCATCGCGAAATGCCCGCCGTATACGAGACCGAAGACGCGATTCCGCGGATGCGGCCCGGCCAATGCCGCTTCGCAGTCGATGAGCGAAGCCCCGTCGCCCCAGGCGTTGATACAGGCGATCAATGTTTCCATGTCGCCGCAAGCCGGGACCATTTTGGTGTGGTAGATGCGCTTGGCGTTGCGAAGCCGCGGCTGCAATCGGACCTCTGCAGGCGGCACGATCAGAACCGATCGACCGACGGCCGACTCACGAAGGCCAACTCCGAAAGCACGGTCCTTCAGACGCGCTTGTTTCCACGTGCGCTCCGTCGGAAGGATAACACTGTATTCGCTGCCATTTTGTCGGAACCGGAGGGCCGAGATCGCGTCCTCTCCCAAACCGACTTCTCGTAGCAGACCGGTGAGTTCCAAGTCCTCACCGAGTCGAACAGCACCGTATACAGAAGCCAGAACCGACGCCTCGTAGTCGAGGCGTTTCGCATTTAAAAAGCCTCGACGCATCCGCCATCGGAGGGCGGACAGCGACGCGTGCCTATGCGGCAGGGGAGCTTCCTGGATCATGTGGCTGCTTCGATCTCGATCGTCCTGGGGCGACCGCGCGCTTGCGAATGCTGATCGAACGGGTTCCGCCACGTGGCACGATACCGTGCATGCGTGCGCATTCCTTCAATCGAAGGAATGACGCGGCTCGTCTTGCTTGACGAAACCGCCATATCAGCCGATCTTAAGGGTATCGGAAAAGCATCCGATCCCGCCGGCCTAAGCAGGTCAGTCTACGGCGCAGTATCGGATGCGCCGAATCATCATTGCCTTGCTCTGTAGACGATAATGCACATTGGGTCCAAATCAAGCGAAAGTTTCGACTTTCTTCGCGCGCGCCACTTTCGTGCGGCGCGCGTGCTATTGGATTGGACGCAGGAGGAACTCGCTCGGAAGGCGCACGTCGTGAGGCGTACGGTCGTGATGCTCGAAGCCGGTACGGCCCGTAACCACCCGCGAAAGATGCAGGCTGTTCTGTCCGCCCTCAGAGCCGGCGGGATCAGGTTCGTCTGCAGTTGTGATGGTGAAGTCAGCCTGATCGACGGCAATGCGCGGCCTGATCCGTTACCTGAATCGACGCGCCTTGGGGCAAACCGCATCGAGCGACTCCGGACGCGTGTCAGCGGTCGCCGTCCGACCGCCGTATAAGCTGCCAGGGTTCGAGCCGAAGCGCCCGCGCCAAGCGTTCCAGATTGTCGATCGAGAGGTTTCTCAGACCCCGTTCGATCCCGCTGATATACGTTCGGTCGATCTCGCTGAGATCCGCGAGCGCTTCCTGAGTGAGGCCCCGCTCTGCCCGCATCCGCCGCAGGTTGGTCGCGAGTATCTCCCGGAGAGCGCCTGGATAGGTTCGTTTCACCCACGCATCGAGCGTGGATGTGGACGATAAGACGACGGACTTTAAGTCACATTCGTAACGGCATGAGCGATCTTGGATCCCTTGATCGGCCATCCAAGAGAGTGCGCCGACTTCGCAGCCAGTACGCGTAAGCGGTCGCCCGCTCTACGCGGAACAGCTTACAAAGGTCGAAGGCTAACGTAACGACGGCTGCCGTCCGATCAACCAGCTCGGTAAAATCCCTGGGCCTTCGGTGACGGATTCCCGGTGGATCCCGGGGACAGCCCCGGCCAGGCTTCCGGGAAGAGTGCTGTGCGACTCGGCGGGGTACGCGTAACCCGTGGCGCTACGCGTCCCCGTTACGCTTTCCGGGCGCCTGGCTGCCAGGTGCCGGGGGTGGTCATCCGCGCATCCTGCGCAGGAAGGCCGCTTCCCGACGCGCCTGGGCGTCCGCCGATTGCTCGACGTGCTCGTCGAGGGCACGGACGAACACCGCCGCCCGTTCGAGTAGGAGTTGGTCGAGGGAGGTCTCGTCACCGCGGTAGAGCACCTCGGCCAGACGGTCGGCGAGATCCCCGGAGGGCGCGCGGCCATCCAGCTCCGAGCTCGGCGGCAGGACCGAGGTGGACGCCCAGCGCTGGCGGTAGTCGAACATCCCGGTGAAGCGGGTTCCGGATAGGAACGTCTCGCAGGTTTCCGGGGTGACGTCCGTGACCCGGACCGTGTCGGTATCGTCGGGATGCTCGTCATCGTCGAAGCGGGACAGCCAGGCGGTGTACTCGCTGCAGGTGAACTGAGGCGCCCCGGCAGCCATGATCTTGAACGGGCCGTCGGCGTCGCTTCCGTTCCGCTCGGTGAAGGGGAAGCCTTCGAACGAAAGCTCGGGCGCGCGGAGCCAGAAATCGGTCGCGGTCGAGCGGGGTCCGCGTCCGATGACCGTCCACGGCTCCAGCAGGAAGCGCGCCTTCACTTTCTGGCCCGGCGCACCGGTCAGGCAGAGCGACACCACGTAGACGAGGAACGCGGGGGACTGCCCCATGGAACGGCGCGCGCCCCTGAGGCGCGAGACGCCGCCGTCCTCGGCCACCCGCTCCTCGTATTGGTAGAAGTCGACCGGCACCTTACCCACGACATGGGGGAAGAGCATCACGCGCGGCAGGTTGCGGGACCAGGTCTCCTGGGGTTCCTCGCCCCGGTAGGCCATCCGGCCCGTCCGGTCATCGTAGGCGAGTTCCTCGGTCTCGCAGGTGCCGAAGAACGCGGGCAGGTCGACGAGGGTGCCGTCGGCGGCCCGCTGCGGCCGCCCGAAGAAGGCGCCGAGCCTGTTCAGGTGGTCGGCGAGCTTATCCATGCGCGAACGCTCGACCTGCGGCACCCACGGCTGCAGGAAGTTCGCGAGCGCCTCCCCCATCTCGTCGAGCAGGCCCGCCACGTCGACCTCGTTGCCGCTCGCGGCGGCGAGACGGGCAAGCTCGACGACCATGCGGTGGTAGTGGTGGATCGAGCCGCTGAACTTTCGTTCGGGAGCGACCCCGTCCGCGAGGGCGGAGAACTCGGCCTTGTTGAGGTGGAACGGGCGGTAGTTGTTGGCGCCGGCGGCCACCTTGGCGGCGCGGCACACCTCCGTGACGGACACGCCGAGGCGGTCGGCCTGGCTGGTGATGCAGGCCGCCGCCGCGCGCGCCTCCGTGGGGTTCAGCTTCCGCCGGCCCACGGCCTTCTCGCCGGATTTCGGACGCAGCAGCCGCGCGACGGCGGAGAGGATTTCCCCCGGGCGGCCGGAGGCGGCGAGCGCCTGGGTCATGATGTCGGTGACGGTCCGTTCGATGGTGGAGTGTTGCTGGGTCATCGTCGTCTCCTGGTGCCCGGTGGGGCATGGCTGGAAGATGCCAACGCGACGTCCGACGCGCATTATTATGCGAATTGGGTGGTCAAAAATTACTGCAGAAGGCCTTTTTAAGATTTTGCAGAAAATTCCGATGTGGAGGCTCATCGTCAGAGGCGGGGCTTCGCCGAGGCCGAACAGGCCGCGCCGCATCAGGCGGTCAGCCGATGCGCCTGCCTGCATCCTGTACGAGGGCATGATGCGCGCGACACTGGCAGGGCACAGCCGGCCTGGGAGGGGGTCGGTCGACGCGACCGGCGTGCAGGGTTAGGGAGCCTTGGACTGCTCCTTCCTGGGAGCCTTCCTGCCGGACGCGGGTGCCTTAACCGGCGCGGCGCCGCGCCTCGCCAGGACCGTGCACACCAGCCGGTTTCCGTAGGTCGCCGCTACGTGCCGGGCGATCACGAGTTGGAGCACAAGGAGGGCCAAGTAGACGGCCAATACCGATGCCGGCCGTACCGTGAAGGCCGCGGCGACGCCGAACATGACGAGGAACAAGGCCGCGAAGCCGGCATAGTCCCTGGTGAACAGGAACTCGCGGTGCGCCCACAGGATGACCGGATCGTTCTCGGTCTCCTTGAAGAAGCGGTACCAGACGCGGTTCTCGTCCTCGGGGGTCGTCGGCCAGCCCTTGCCGAGGAGTTTTCGGAGCGCCTCCACGTCGATCCGCGGGTCGGCGACGGCGAACACGCTGAAGGCCCGATGGCCGGGGAGCGCGTGCCTCCAATGAAGGAAGACGAGGCGGGCCTTGGTTTCGGCGCTGAGGAAACCGTTCGCCAAGGTGGTGGCGATGAGTGCGACGGCCATCGGGACGAGGCCGGTGGCGCCGGCGATCAAGCCCTTGAGGCCCATGGTCGCCATAGCTTCATACTGGGAGAAGCCGTAGAGGGCCGCGAGGTTGGCCGCGATGGTCGTCCAGAGGGCCGCCCGGTTCTGGTCCTTGAGGGACTTGGGGGGCGCCTCCTTCGTCACGTGTACTCCTCCACCCTGGTGAAGAAGGGCATCTCCTCCGAAGGCCCGTATCCGGCCCGTCCCGGGAAGCCGGCGTTGTGGCACTTGTCCTTGCCCTGCGTGGCGATGATCTTTCCGCCCCGGCGCTTGAAGGCGTTGAGCACGATCCTGCGGGGATGGTCCGCATCCTCGGCGGGGGCTGATACGTAGGCGCTGAAACGGGGCGCGGAGCCTTCGGCCAACTTCGGGCCGAGCAGCCTGTCGAGGATGTCCGGGCCGACGTTGCGTCGGCTTCCGTGATGCGGGATCTGCACGAAGCGGAAACGCCGGAGCGGCAAGCCGAGCGCGTCGGCGGCATCGGCGGCCCAGGTCAGGCCATTGATGCCGGCGTCGCCGGTGAGCAGCACCGGGCCCTTCTCGAAGGAGCCGTAGAGGACGACGCTGGACTCATTGCTCGCGCTCGTGAGGCCCCCGTTCCTGAGCCGCTCCGCGTCCCAGCGTTCCGTGGTCCAGCTGTGGACTTTGGCACGGGCGGCTTCCAGCACACGGTCGAGCGCGGTCCGCTTGCCGATCCACATGCCCGCCTGCTCGATGGCGACTTGGTCGGCCGCGGGCGTCCTGTCGAACTGGGGCAGGAGGTACCGGTAGGCCTCCAGGCTCGGCGACAGGACCGTGAACGGGCCGATCCGCTCCCCGGCGAACGGGAAGTGAAGCTTGCAGCCGGCCTCCGCCGCGAGGTCGAGGATCTCCGCGACGATGTCGTACTCGGCCAGGAGCTTCTTCCGGAGTCCTTCCTCGGAGAAGCGCTTGTCGAGGAAGAGGTGCCGGGATTGCTCCGCGAGGAGCCAAGGCACGTGAAGCCAGAGGTTACGTACCGGTACCTCGCGGAGCACGGTCCTCAGCCCGGAGGCATGGTCGCCGTCCGAATGGGTGAGCACCACATGTTCGAGGAACACCCGGGAGGTGAAGTTCCGTCGGAGATGCCTCACAATTCGGTCGCCGGTGGCAGCATGCCCGCCGTCAACGAGCATCAGGCCAAAAGCGTCTGGTTCGCCGTATCGGACGACGATGGCGTCGCCGGCCTTGGCGGCGTCACCCACCGCGAGGAACTCGATCTCGCACTTCACCGGCCATCTCCCGACCGCATGCCGTCGCGTGGAACGTGTCCCTGCAGGACGGCCAGCAGGGTCCGGGCCGGCTGACGGCAACCGCGGCCAAGATCATGGGTTATGCGACCTGGACCCCTTTTGTTCCTTAAGCTGGCGGCGGACCGTCGGCGTGACGGTCCCGCCACGGCGGCATCCGGCGTGACCTGCCTTAGACCTTGCCGAAGCGATTGCCGGGGATGCAGAGTTGATTACATCAAGGTGGGTCCATACTTTCATCACCTGGGCTAGTATGGTGACTGACGCGCGCCGCCCCTGACGCCGCTCTCGAACCAGGAGGCATGTCATGGACGATCCGAAGCTCGAAGATGCCACCATCGGGATGGCCGAGGCTCTCCTGCGTCTGGACCACGAGCGACCCGAGCGGAACTCCGTCGAGGACCGTACCGCTGCAGACGTCCTCCGCAGGAAGGGGTTCACCCCGGAACGTATCGAGCGCTGGTTCGGGTACGTGCCGCAGCCCATGCCGAAGGAAGCCCGGGAGGAGCCTCGACGTACCGAGCCGGCGGAAGCCTATGGCCTCGCAGCGTTCGTGAGTTTCGCAAGGTAGCTTCTCAGTCGGGCCTCCGCCTCGGGATCGGTCGCGAACGGAAGGTGGCCCTGCCACGTGGCGCCGCTCTCGACGAGCATGGCCCAGCCCAGCCTCACCTTCTCCCCCGGCTTCAGGCGTGAACTGACTTGCCCGGGAAGGGCGGAGAGGGCCCAGATCGTCCTCGGGTCGTCGTCGTTGACGACGTCGTAGATGTCGGCCTTGAGCCGCCAGTCGACCTCGTCCGGCGGCAACTGCTCGATGTAGCGCAGGAGCGTGTCCCGGACCTGCCCGTCGCCCGGGTCGTTCCAGGTGTCCTCCCACGGGTAGAAGCCCGCCCTGGCCCAGACGTAGGACCCGTTGTCCATCGCCGACAACGCGAGCCTCCCGAAGCCGAGGGCCTTGGCCAGCACATAGGCGTTCCTGAGCAGGAACCGGCTGTGCAGCTTCCCCTGGTGCTCGGGCACGATCTCAAGCTTGTTGAGGTGCACCTGCCCGGTGTCGAACTCGACCGAGCGGCCGGCCTTCAGCACACGCCGGCCGGCCTTGTCATACCCCCAGATCTCGATGCGGGCGTGCCCCTTCACGGGGTCGATGAGGGTTGTCAACGGGCGCCGAAGTCTCCGCAATTATGGGCTTTCAAAATTCCCTACCCGGCGGGTTCGGTGGCTATCGGTGATCAGCCGGCGATATGATCAAGGGTCGCCTTCTTGGGTGGCCGGCCGCGACGTCGTGGAACCGGCGGCGGGGTGATCAGCGCTTTCGAACGCACGTGCTCGGGGATCAGATCGCCGTGCTGGCGCAATCGGTAGCTCGCCCCTTCGATCTGGATGACGACGGCGTGGTGTAGCAGCCGGTCGAGCAGGGCCGTGGCCACGACGGGGTCGCCGAACACTTCGCCCCATTCGGCAAAGCCGCGGTTCGAGGTTAGGATCATCGCTCCCCGCTCGTAGCGCGCGTTGACGAGTTGGAAGAACAGGTTGCCCCCGCCCGGGACGACGGGCAGGTAGCCGATCTCGTCCACGACCAAGAGCGAGACCCGGCTGAGGTAGCGGATCCGCTCGCGCAACGCGCCGTCGCGCTCGGCCTTGGCCAGCGACGCGATCGGATCGGCCAGCGTCGAGAACACCACGCTGCGCCCGGCCTTCACGGCCTCGACGGCGAGCGCCGTGGCCAGATGGCTCTTGCCGGTGCCGGGCGGCCCGAGGAGATGGACGACCTCGGCCCGGTCGATGAAGGTCAGTTCCGCCAGCGCCATGATCCGCTCCCGGTCGAGGGAGGGCTGGAAGGTGAAGTCGAAGCCGGCGAGCGTCTTGATCGTCGTCAAGCGTGCGACCAGCAGGGCGGTCTTCACCCGGCGGTTCTCGCGCAGCGTCAGTTCCTCCATCAGGATCTCGTCGAGGGCGGTGATCCCATCGATCTCGCCCTGCTCGATGCGCCGGGCCGTGGCGTCGAGGACTTCCAGGGCTCGCGGCATGCGCAAGCCGACCAGGCTGTGCTTGATCCTGTCGAGGGTCGTGGCGGCATGGGAGGTGGCGGTGCGGGTCATGACCGGACCCCGATCCCGGCGGCGAGCCGCTCGCCGACGGCTTGGTAGACGGTCAGGGAGCGCTGCGCGACATGATCGCCACTCCGAGCGATCGGCAGGCTGTCGGGATGGCCGTGCCGCATGGCCCGGGCAGCTCCTCCCTGCCGATGCTCGGGATCGACGCGGTATTGGCGCCGTCCCTCCAGGATCGGGTGGCTCGCCACGAGCCGGCCGCCGTCGAGGATGCGGATCGTGTCGGGCAACTGGTGCACTTCGACGACGCGCCGCGTCCGATCCGGCACGCTGTAGTAGTTGCCGCCGATCGAGACGAGGCCGTCGTGGCTGACGCGCCGTTCGAGCTTGAGCAGGACGTCGAAGGGCACAGCGGGCAGCGGCTGCAACTCGGGCTTCTCGGCGGCGAGGGCCTCTGAGACGATTCGCTGCGTGGTGCCATGCAGGCGGACGTTGGCGATGGTGTCGAGCCAAGTCCGGAGTTGGAGGTTCAGGTCGTCGAGGTCGCGGAAGGAGCGGGCCAGGAAGAAGTCCTGGCGGATGTAGGAGAACGGCCGTTCGACCTTGCCCTTCGTCTTGGCCCGGTACGGCCGGCAGGCACGCGGCAGGAAGCCGTAGTGTTTGGCCAGCGCCAGCAAGGATCGATTGTAGACGATATGGCCGTCCGCCTCCTCGCCGGTGACTGCCGTCTTCATGCGGTCGTAGAGGATCTCGATCGGCACGCCGCCAATCGCGGCGAACGCCTGGATGTGACAGCGCATCAGGGTCTGCAGGTCCTGATGCAGGACGAAGCGTGCCTCGATATGCCGGGAATGGCCGAGCACGAGCGAGAACAGCCAGACGATGCAGGTCGCGCCCGGTGCGTCTGTGAAGGTGACGACGAAACGAGCGAAGTCGACCTGCGCCTGCTGGCCCGCCGGCGTCTCGAAGCGAACCTCGTAGGGCTTGGCCTCGGGCGGCCGGATCGCGGCCACGAACCGCTTTACGGCGGTGTAGGCCCCTGTATAGCCGCGCTCCCGCAGCTCGCGGGTCAGGCGCACGGCGCTGAGATCGGGGAAGGCAGCGACGCGCTCGCGCAGGTAGACGAGGTAGGGGGCGAGCTTGCTCGGGCGTCCGGCTTGGCGTGGACCGTAGGCGGGCGGTTCGAGGCCGCGCGCGATGTACTTCCGGACCGTCTTCGGATCACGCCCTGTCCGGCGGGCGATGGCGGTAACCGACAGGCCCTGTCGGTGAAGGTCGAGGATCATGAGGAGTTCTCCCAGCAGGACCATCCTCGTCGCTCCCGACCGATACGCATCGGCCGGCATGGTGGCGCAGGATGGATAAGCCTGAGAGCGCGGGGTGCCCTGCGAGCTCTCAGGCCCGGGCACCGACCAGGGAATTTTCGACGCCCACAATCAGGGAGTATTCAACGCCCGCTGACAACGTTCGCGGAGGGATACAAGCTGGCGGAGAGCAGGCTTAGGGCGAGGCGTGAGCGGGTGCTGCTATACGCCCTGACCGCTGCCCGCGAGGGTGTCGCGAAGGCTGACCCAGCCGATGAAACTGTCATCGACGGTAAGAGCATCGTGGAACTAACCCTTAAGCTCAGCGACGACGACTCGTTGCTGGAATTGGGCGACCACGCCTACTACACCAAGCCGTCGGCACATCTCGTCCTTGAGTGCCTAATGAATGGTGTCCACGTGTTGCATAATGTAGACGACCGCGTAGTATTGCGTTGGGGCGACTGGGTGAAGTCTGATTTCACTTGAGGTACTGAGGCATCTGCGCGGCCTCGATCGATGTCGCGCAGATGCCATGGTACGCCACCGCTTCGCTGCGCGCCCGAGGACCGTCTTCATTGGCGGTGGTCGAAGTCATTTCGCAAATGCTCCGCCCCCCGGCCGGTCCGGGCCAGCGCTAAGGGAATGCCTGCCGACCCGCTGAACTGTCTCGACGCTTTTAGGATCACGCCAGTTATGTCCCAGCATGCGCTGGGTGTCTGTCGTCAGATGATTTGAGACGGTTCGGGACGCTCAGGAACGGAGGCTCTGGTCCATCTGGGAGAGGTTAGGCAGCCTGTGCGTGATGGCGCAAGCGGCGATCGGCGAGGGTCTGACGCTTGATCCGTGCGCGCTCGCGCAAGATGTCCTCGCCGCGGCCGAGGTAGACGTCGGCAGGGGTGAGGTTGTCCAGGCTCTCGTGAGCCCGAAGATGGTTGTAGTGCTCGACGAAGGCGGTCACACGCGCCTCCAGTTCGCCGGGCAGGTAGGCGTGTTCGAGCAGGATGCGGTTCTTGAGCGGTCTGGTGCCAGCGCTCGATCTTGCCCTGCGTCTGAGGATGACGGGGCGCGCCGCGGATGTGTGTCATCCCGCGGCTGCCGAGCCAGTCGGCCAGATCGGTTGCGACGTAGCTCGACCCGTTGTCGGTCAGCAGCCTCGGGCGATGCACGACCTGCACCTGATCGAGGCCAGCGGCGGTCAGCGCCAAGTCGAGCGTGGCGGTGACGTCACTGGCCTGCATCGTCGTGCACAGCTTCCACGCCACGATGTAGCGCGAGAAGTCATCGAGCATCGTCGACAGGTAGTACCAGCCCCAGCCCACCACCTTCAGGTAGGTGAAGTCCGTCTGCCAAAGCTGGTTTGGCGCGGTCGTCTTGTCGCGGAACTCGTCGGCGGCCTTGACGACGATATAGGCCGGGCTGGTGATCAGGTCCTGAGCTTTGAGCAGGCGGTAGACGGTCGCCTCGGAGACGAAGTAGCGCCGCTCGTCGGTGAAGCGCACCACCAGCTCGCGCGGGCTGAGCTCCGGCTCCTACAGTGCAAGAGCGACGATCTGATCGCGAACCTCGGTCGGCAGACGGTTCCACACCCGGCTGGGCCGCGAGGGGCGGTCGGCCAGAGCTTCTGGGCCGCCGCGGCTATAGGCGTCATACCAGCGGTAGAATGTCGAGCGGGTGATGCCGAGCTTGTCCAGGGTGGCGCGCACCGGCAGGTGGGACTGCTCGACCAGCCGGATGATCTCCAGCTTCTCGGAGGCCGGGTATCTCATGCCTCGTCGCCCCCAGCCCCGCTCATGCTTTTTTTGAGCAGGCGGTTCTCCAGGACGAGATCGGCCACGACCTCCTTCAGCGCGCCTGCCTCGCGACGCAGGTCTTTGACCTCGTCGGCGGTCGCGGCCCGAGCCGTGTCACCGGCCAGCCGCTTCTTGCCAGCTTCCAAGAACTCCTTGGACCAGCCGTAGTACATCGAGCTGGCGATGCCCTCGCGCCGGCACAGCTCGGCGATGCTGTCCTCACCGCGCAGGCCTTCCAGCACGATGCGGATCTTCTCCTCGGCCGAGAACTGCCGGCGTGTGGCGCGACGGATATCCTTGATCACGGCTTCTGCCGGCTTTCGTGCCGGCCCGGACGTCTGTTTCATCTTCGCTCCTGGGGGCTACGATGAACCAGTCATCCTCCGTTCGTGAAGACCCTCAATCTGTCTCAGGAGCGCTGACGGCGGACACTCGTAATCCGTGAGAGTGCCCGCGGAGTGATCCGAAACTCGAGAGGTTAGCGGAACATGCGGACGACGCCCCGGAACTCCACCGCCGCCTTGAAATGCCGACACCTCTCGGAGCAGGTACTGCGATGAACGGCGAACTGCGAAGCTTAGCACTCGCAAGTTACGACGCATTACTCCTGGCAGCATGAAATACGGTCGCGGCGCGCTGCCGGCCCGATCCGGGGCTGCGAACGAAGGAACGAAATTGCCTCGCTGCGGCGTCGCACGAAGGAGTGGGTCGTCAGAACGGCTTCGATCAGCTCTGCGACCCAATTGCGACCCAGGAGCCAGAACGCTCAGAACCCACATGAAGTTTTGGATCTAAGTCACTGGTTTTGATGGTAGCGAGGGAGGGATTTGAACCCCCGACACAAGGATTATGATTCCTCTGCTCTAACCAGCTGAGCTACCCCGCCACAAGCCGCGCGTGCCCCGGAAGGCAGCGACCAGCGGCCGGGGTATAGGGAGGCCGGGCGCGGGCTGTCAACGGTTCTCTGCGCGGAATTTGGGGGTCCCGACGGGGCGTCTCTGCGCAGGGTCTGCGAAGGGACCGCGGATGAACCGCATCGCCGCGAAGAATCCCCCGACAAACACCGCGCCGCCCAGCCAGGTCGCCGTCTGGGCGAAATCCGGGCCGACCAGGCTGAGGGTCGAGGACCGGCCGGAGGCCGCGTCGATCGCGGTCAGGCCGATTCCGACGAAGCTCTCACCGACCAGAAAACCGGAGGCGATCAGCACGCCGCGGCGGCGGGCGGCCTCCAGGGTTTCGCGATCGGCGCCGCTGCGGCGCAGGGTGCGCAGGCACAGGAAGCCGAGGAGGCCGCCGAGCCCGATCGTCATCTCGACGGAGAGCGGCAGGTACATGCCGATGCCGACGGTGAGAGCGGGAAAGCTGAACGCCCGCCGCTTCAGCGCGACCTCCAGGCCGACCATGACCGCCCCGAGGGCGCAGCCGATCAGCAGCATCGGCCAGGGCAGGGTCCGGGCCACGATTCCGTCGGCGATCTGGGTGACCAGCGAGGCCTGGGGCACGGTGAGTGCCAGCGCCGGGTCCATGCCGGGGCGGGGCAGCGACCCGACGAAGCCGTAGGCGCCGTAGAGCAGCGACAGCAGCGGCACGATCACCAGCGAGCCCACTGCGACCCCGACGATCAGCACCAGCTGCTGGCGCCAGGGCGTGGCGTCGACGATCTGGCCGGTCTTCAGGTCCTGCAGGTTGTCGTTGGCGATGGAGCAGGCGGTGATGATCACCGAGGCGGCGAGCAGGACCAGCGCGACGGTGACGCGCCGCGCCTCAGGGCTCTCGGCCGGCCCGAGGACCAGCGGCAGCAGGGCGGCGCCGACCATGGCGGTGAGGATGCCGATCCCGGAGATCGGGCTGGTCGAGGAGCCGAGCAGGCCCGCGAGGTAGCCGCAGACCGCCGCCATGGCGGCGCCGAAGACCAGGCAGAACAGCAGGCCGGCCGCCACCACGGCGACGAGCATCGGGCCGGCGATGCCGAGATCGGCTGCGAAGCCGGCAAACAGGGCGCCGAGCGGCAGGCAGAGCGCCAGCGCCACCCCGCCGACCAGGGGCAGCGGCAGGTCGCGGTCCTGCCGGACGGCGGCCCGGGCCGGATCGCCGGCCGCCAGCGCCGACCGGATGCTGCGGGCGATCGGCCGGACGAGCGTCGCGACGGTCCAGAACCCGCCGACCGCGATGATCCCGGCGCCGACGAGCCGGACCTGTCCCGACCAGACCGCCTGCGCGGCCTCCCCGGGGGTGAGGCCCGGCTGGGGCGTCAGGGCGGTGAGAACCGGGACCATGATGCCCCAGGCGATCACCACGCCGGTGAGCAAAGCGAGGCACGCCCCGATCCCGACCAGGTAGCCGACCCCGACGAGTGCCAGGGAGAATCCGCTGCCGATGCTGAACACGGCGCCGCCGAAACTGAACGCCGTGAGCACGCCGTCGGCCAGGATGCGCAGGCCGCTGGTCGCAAAGGCGACGAGGCCGGAGCCGGCCGCGGCGGCGAGCAGCGTCGTCAGCCCGCGCTCGCCGGTCTCGGAATGGCCGGCGCGCAGCACCTCGGCGGCGGCGACCCCCTCGGGGTACGGCAGGTCGCTGCCCGAGACCAGCGCCCGGCGCAGGGGGATCGAGAACGCCACGCCGAGCCAGCCGCCGATCAGGCAGACCAGGCTCGTTTCCCAGAACGGGAAGCCGTGCCAATGGCCGATCAGGACGAGGCCCGGCAGCACCAGGATGACGTTGCACAGGGTGCCGGCCGCCGAGGCCTGGGTCTGGACGATGTTGTTCTCGAGGATGCCGGCGCCGCCGACGAGGCGAAGCGCACCCATCGAGATCAAAGCCGCCGGGATCGAGGACGAGAACGTCATCCCGGTCTTCAGGCCGAGATAGATGTTGGCGGCCATGAACACGATGGTGATCAGGGCGCCGAGCACGATCCCCCGGGCTGTGATCTCCCGCCCATGCCCGCTCGCCGGGGCGCCCGCGTCCATGATCGCCATTGCGCCCCCACCGGCGCGTGCGGCCGGACATTTATCCCAGGACGAACAGTAACCCGATGACCCGCGCGGCGCCGCCCCCTATCTTGCGACACGTGGCCCCGCTCGGGGGCCGTGCTGCAGCGGAGCGTACGATGACACGCCTTGCCAGAACCGGATTCGTGGCCGTCCTCGCCCTCGCCCTACCGCTGGCGACGTCCGGCGCGCGGGCCGCGGGCGAGAGCATCACTTACAGGGCCGCGCTCAGCGGCGGCAGTGAAGTCCCGGCGACCGAGTCGAAGGGCACCGGGGCCGTGACGGCGACCTACGATCCGGCGACCAAGCGGCTGAGCTGGAACGGCACCTATAGCGGCCTGACCGGCCCCGTCACGGCCGCGCATTTCCACGGCCCCGCCCTGCCCGGCGCCAATGCCGGCGTCCTCGTGCCGGTAACCGCGACCAGCAGCCCGTTCTCCGGCGAAGCGATCCTGGACGAGGCCAAGGCCGCCGACCTCGAAGCCGGCAAGCTCTATTTCAACATCCACACCGCCGCGAATCCCAAGGGTGAGATCCGCGGCCAGGTGGAGCGGGCCCGGTAGGGTTCAGGGCTGGCCCCATCCGGAGAACATCCCGGACGCGACGGGGCGCTCTGCCCCTGCGGCGCCGCCGGCGCTGGAGAGGCCGTAGACCGGTCGGCGTCCCAGGGTGCGGCGCCAGCCCCCCTCCCCGTGCCGATGCGCGGATTCACGCATCGCGGTCGGCAGCACGCGCTTGAAGCGCCGTGCGTTTCCCCCGGCCTATGGGGGCTTCGGGCTACGCGGGTCGAAAGACCCACGATCCGAAACCTGATCCCCAAGCCCGATGAAGAGCGCCGTCATTCCGAGGCGCCGCAGACGAGCCCGGAATCCGGAAGCGCTGCCGGTGCAAGAGTTTGTAGAGTTTGTCATGTCGGCGGTTCTGGATCCCGGGCCCCGGGATGACGGCGCGGGTCGCATCGATCGAGTCACTGCTCGGACACGAAGACCGAGCCTTCCACGCCGGGGGAAATGAAAACATCCGCCTGTGCAATCCTCAGCCACCGGACGCAGGCGCGGGCTTTCCATTTTTCATGCGCCGAGGCGTGAACAGCGTAGGCCGCACGCAAGAGGCGGCAGGGCCAGAACCAGCGGACGCATGGGGCTCGAAGCTCTCGCTCGGGGTCGATCCTGCAGCGTGCCCTTGTCCACCCGCCCGCGAAACCGATGCCGCCTCTCCCGGGAGCGTTCTGAAGAGCAGCCGGGTCTGGTCCCCCCTACCCCGCGGAGGCCCGCTGCTCCGGCTCCGGCCGCGCCAGGCCGAGATGGTCCCGCAGGGTCGCGCCTTCGTAGTCCGTCCGGAACAGGCCGCGCTCCTGAAGCAGCGGCACCACCTCTCGCACGAAGTCGCTGAGGCCGTCGGGGAAGAAGGGGGGCATCACGTTGAAGCCGTCCGCCGCGCCGCCCTCGAACCAGGCCTGCATCCGGTCGGCGACGTCGGTGGCCGTGCCGACGATCATGTGGTGTCCGCGTCCGGCCGCGACCCGGAGGGCGAGCTGGCGGATGGTGAGGTTCTCCCGGCGGGCCAGCTCGGTGAGAAGCTCGGCGCGGCTGCGCAGCTGGTCCGAGAGGGGCAGGTCTGGGAGCGGGCCGTCGAGGTCGTAGGGTGCCAGCGAATGGCCGAGGCGCTCTTCCAGCAGCGGCATGGCGCTGGCGATGTCGGTCCAGTGGTCGAGCTCGATCAGCTTGGCGCTCGCCTCCTCCAGCGTCCGGCCGATGACCGGCAGGATCCCCGGCATGACCGCCACCGTGGACGGATCGCGGCCGAAGCCCGCGACGCGCTGCCGGAGGCTGGCGTAGAACTTTTGGGCCTCCTCGATGGTCTGCTGGGCGGTGAACACCACGTCCGCCCGGCGGGCGGCGAGATCCTGGCCCGGCCCGGATGAGCCGGCCTGGATCAGGATCGGATGCCCCTGCGGTGAGCGCGGGATGTTGAGTGGGCCCTTGGCGCGGAAGTAGCGGCCGACATGGTCGAGCACCCGTACCTTCGCGGGGTCGGCGTAGATGCCCCGCGCCTTGTCCTTCACGAAGGCGTCGTCGTCCCAGCTGTCCCAGAGGCCGCAGACCACGTCGACGAATTCCTCGGCGACCGCGTAGCGCTCGTCGTGTGCCGGATGCTCCTTGGAGAAGTTGTTGGCGGTGCGCGCGTAGGACGTGGTGACGACGTTCCAGGCCGCGCGTCCGCCGCTCAGATGGTCGAGCGACGCGAAGGCCCGGGCGGTGTGATAGGGCTCGCCGTAGGTGGTCGAGGAAGTCGCCGCGAGGCCGATGCGGCTCGTGACCATGGCCAGCGCGCTGAGCAGCGTCAGCGGCTCGAACCGGGCGATCATCGACGGGTGGGCATCCACCGCGCTGGTGAGGCCGTCGGCCAGGAACACCATGTCGAACTTGGCGTCCTCGGCCATCTGCGTCACCCGGCGCAGGAGGTCGAAGTTCTCGCTGCCGGCCTCGGCGCGCGGGTGGCGCCAGCCCGAGACGTGATGGCCGGCTCCCTGCAGGAACAGGCCGAGATGCATCTGTCGCGGGGTCGTCGTCATGGGCGGGCTCACGGCTGGGGTTCGGGGGCGGCCGGGGTGCTTACGGCTGCCGCGGTTGCGCGAGGCAGGCGAGGAGGCGGGCGAGATCCGTCGCGTCCTGCATGGCGCGCACGCGATCGGGCACGGTGCGCAACGCCTCGGATGCGGCGGTCGCGTCCCGGAACTTGTCGTCGGCATCGGCGAGCCCCGGCAGGCCGTCGATGCGCCGCTCATGCGTCCGGCCCTGCCCGTCCGTCAGCTCGACCACGACGAAGCGCGTGCTCGGATCCGAGGAGAGGCGGCGGGCGGTCTGGTCGTGCCGGCGCTCGACCCGCGCCGCCAGGGCGGCGAGGTCGGGCCTTACCGGGCGCTCATCGAAATGGTCGATCCGGACTGCACCGTCGACGAGGGCGGCGGCCAGGATGTATTCCGGGCTGAACCGGGCCTCGATACCGGTGCGCGGCGTGCGGACCACCAGGGCGGCGTCGCCCCCCGGCGGGAAGGTGATCGTCGCCCGCGCCAGGTCGCGGATGCCCTCGCGGTGGAGGGCGAGGCCGGCCACCGCGACGGGATGGGCCGCCGTGCAGCACGGGAACGCCTTCAGGGTCAGGCCGGGCCGGACGATCTGCCAGGGAGCGCCCCAACCTTCGAGCACCCGCTCGGGCGCCTCGTCGCCGAAGCCGTAGGCCTGCAGGAACCCGTTCGGACCGTCGAGGCAATCGTCGGCGCCGGACAGGCCGGCTTCGGCGAGGCGCGCCGCCGCCAGGCCGTTGCGGGCGGCGAGCCCGGCATGGAGCGGCTTCGCATCCGATCCGAATTGCAGCCGCAGCCCGGCGGCCTGCGTCGCGCCGAGCCCCAGGGCGATCGCGGTCGTCCCGGCGCTGAAGCCGCGCAGATGCGCGATCGCCGCCGCGGCCCCCAGGGGCCCGAGGGTGGCGGTGGCGTGGAAGCCCCGCTCGTAATGGGCCGGGCCGATCGCGCGCCCGAGATGCGCCATCGTCTCCAGCCCGACCAGGTAGGCGGCCAGGAACGCGTCCGCACTGGGCAGCGCGTCCGGGTCGAGGGCGGCGAGCAGCGCCGGGACGATCACCGTCGTCGGGTGGCCGCGCACGCTGGCATGCACGTCGTCATAATCGAGCACGTGGCCGGCATGGCCGTTGAGGAGGGCCGCCAGGAACGGGTCTGCCGGCTGCGCGGAGCCGATCACCAGGGCGCGGCCGGGGGCATCGCCGAACACGCCGCGTAACGTCGTGAGCGACGGGTCGGTGCTGCCGGCCAGCGCGCAGGCGAGGAAGTCCACCAGCGCGATCCGCGCCGCACCCATGGCGGCGGGATCGGCCTCCGGGCGCGAGGCGACGATCGCCTCGGCGAGGGCGGCGGTGCGCGGGTTCGGCATCAGATTCCCTCCCGATCCTGCACGGCGTCCCGGTAGCCCTGGAAGCCGCCGATGAACTGGCGGATGCGCGGATTGCCGGACCGGTAGAACAGCTCGGCCGGCGGGGCCTGGGCGACGATCCGGCCGTTCTCGGTGAAGGCGATCGTGTCGCTGATTTCCTCGGCGAAACGCATCTCGTGGGTGACGAGGATGCTGGTCAGCCCGTCGCGGACGAGCTCGCGGATGACGGCGAGCACCTCGCCGACCATCTCAGGGTCCAGGGCGGACGTGACCTCGTCGAACAGGACGAGCTCGGGCCGCATGGCCAGCGCCCGCGCGATGGCGACGCGCTGCTGCTGGCCGCCGGACAATTCGCCCGGATAGGCCGCCACCTTGTCGGCCAGGCGGACCCGGGCGAGCAGATCGCGGGCCAGGGCCTCGGCCTCGGCCCGCGGCACCTTGAGGATGCGGGTCGGCGCGATGGTGATGTTCTCGAGCACGGTGAGGTGCGGGAACAGGTTGTATTGCTGAAACACGATGCCGATGCGCTTGCGCAGGGCGATCCGCTCGGCCTCATTGCGCAGGGTGTCGACCCGGGTCCCGGCCACGGTGATCCGCCCCGCCTGCGGCTGGGCGAGGCCGTTGATGCAGCGCAGGATCGTGGACTTGCCCGATCCGGACGGGCCGATGATCGAGACCGCGTCCCCCTTCGCGACCGTCAGATCGATGCCCTTGAGGACTTCGGCCGCCCCGAAGGACAGGTGGACGTCCTGCAGTTCGACGAGGATCGGCCGGGCGGTGGAATCCTGTGCCATGGGGCGGGGTACAGCCTTCAGCGCGGGGCGAAGCGGCGTTCGAGACGCCGCGTCAGGCGCGAGATCGGGAAGCAGAAGAGGAAGAAGGCGGCGAGCACCGTCAGGTAGACCGCGATGGTGAAGTCGTCGCGGCGCACCGCCGTGCTCGCGTCGGTGGCGGCGTGCAGCAGCTCGTGGACGCCGACCAGGGAGGCCAGGGCCGTGCTCATGGTGATCGAGGCGTAGAGGTTCATCCAGGGGGGCAGCGCCCGGCGCAGGCACTGGGGCAGGATGATCCAGCGCAGGGTCTGGCCCCGGGACATCCCGACGCCCTTGGCGGCGTCCCACTGGGTGGTCGGGACCGACTGGATCGCCCCGCGGACGATCTCGGCCACGTAGGCGCTCGCCGGAATGGCGAGGCCGAACACCGCCTTCAACCAGTCCGGAAACGGCAGGTAGTTGCCGGCCACCACGATCTCGAACGGGAAGATGTACGTCGTGGCGAAGATCAGCACGAGGTGCGGCGCGTTGCGGAAGACCTGGACGTAGGCCACCGCCGGCGCCCGCACGAGCCGCGAGGCCGACAGCTCCATCGCCCCCAGCGTGACGCCCGCGAGCGTGCCCGCGCTCATGGCGAGCACGCTGATCAGGATGTTCATGGCAAAGCCCGAGGCGAGGTAGGGCAGCCAGTCGAGCAGGTCCCGGGCGAGGCGGGCGTCGAGCACCGTCCACAGCAGGAAGCCGGCGGCGACGAGCGCCAGCCAGGCCCAGGCCGGGCCGAGGGCGGCACGGCCGCGCGCGGGGAGCGCCGCGGTGCTCAAACGCCGTATCCCGGGACCGCGAGCCGGCGCTCCACGTAGCGGCCGATCTGCGACAGCACCGTGTTGATGAACCCGAAGAACAGCAGGATCACGATCATCAGCTCGAGGACGTTGTCGCGCTGCGTCCAGATCATGATCGAGGCGTAGGTCACCTCGCCCACGGCGATCGCCGACCCGATGGTGGTCAGCTTCACCAGGTTGACCAGGTTGTTCACGATGGCCGGCATGGCCGTGCGCAGGGCGAGCGGCAGCGTCACGTAGCGCAGGACCTCGAACGCAGAGAAGCCGATGGCGTGGGCGGTCTCGACCATGGCCGCGGGCACGGCCTCGATCCCGCCGCGCAGGGCCTCCGCGTGGAAGGCGGCGATGTGGAGCCCGGTCACCGCCACCACCCAGAAGAACGGCGTGAACGGGTTGTTCGCCGCGCCGCCGAGCGCCTTCGACAGCAGCATGTTGAGCGCGAAGAACGCGAACATGAGCTGGACGAGGGTCGGGGTGTTGCGGGTGAGCTCGACATAGGCCCGCACCGGTCCGGCGAGCCAGGGGCGGCCCGAAGTGAGAGCCGCCGCGAAGGCCACGCCCGCGGCGAGGCTCAGCGGGATCGCCAGGAGCACGAGCAGGAGCGTCGTGCCCATACCGGCGATCCAGGGCCGGACCTCGGACGGGCTCAGGAGGAAGTCGTAGTGCAGGCCGACCTCGCCCGCGAGGGCGACGAAGGTCCGGACGGCTTGGTCGATCATGCCGGCAGCGACGCGATCACGGCTTGGCGGGCGCGGCGTATTTGCGCCGTGCCTCCTCCAGGAAAGTCGGATCGACCAGGCGGTTCGCCTTGGCCATCTCCAGCATGGCTCCCGACGCGTGCAGCTCACGCACCGCCGCGTCGAGGGCCGCACCGGTGTCGCGCTCGCCCTTGCGCAGCCAGATCACCGAATCGGCCGGCTCCAGCTCGGTCGGGATGACGATGGCGTAGTCCTTCCACGCGTCCGGGCGGTCGGCGAGCAGCAGCTTGATCGTCGGGGCGACGTGGACGGCGACGACGCAATTGCCGCCCTGGAGCGCCAACATGGATTCCGGCTGGCTCGGAATGCCCTTCACCTCGGCGCCGTAGGTGTCGGCCAGGGGCTGCGCGTAGTTCGAGCCCTGCGAGATGCAGACCGGCTTGCCCTTCAGGTCCGTCCAATCCTTGATCCCGCTGTCCTTGCGGCCGAGCGCGGCCCCGCCGGCCCGGTCGTACGGGGTCTGCACGTGATCCATGATCTTCGCGCGATCCTCGGTGAACTGCATGTTGGCGATCAGGACATCGACCTTGCCCTGCTGCAGGAACTGCACCCGGTTGGGCGGCGTGACGGTGACAAGCTCGACCTTGACGCCGAGCTTCTCGGCCAGCGCCTTCGCCAGATCGATGTTGAAGCCCTTCTCGGCGCGGCTCTGCGGATCGATGTAGCCGAAGGGCGCGCCCGACAGGATGATGCCCACCGTCAGCTTCTGCCGGCCCTTGATCCGGTCGAGGGTCGCATCCGCACGGGCTTCCGAGCCAAACGCGCCGGCCAGCAGCGTGAGCGCCAGGGCACAGAGCGGGAGCTTCGTGGACGTGGTGCGCGCCATGACGATTCCGGTTTCCTGACGTTCTGCCGGCCCATCGGGCCCGGGGCGATCCGATCGCGCGCCGGCCGGCTGCAGCGGCCGCGCGCTCCACACGCGCCGCGTGAGCCGACGGGACAGCGCGGGCTTACAGCGCGGCCCGATACCAATGGCGGCGAGCGAAAATGCCTTAAAGCCGTTCCCGCCCGGGTTGCAATCCGACTCGACGCTCAGTCCGCGACGATCCGCGCGCGCTTTCCGTCGGACCGGCATCCGCGCCGGTCATGCGCGCCCTAGCGGCGGCCGGCGGGCGGGGTCCAGGCGACCCGTTCGAGACCGAGATGCTCGCGCAGCGTCGTGCCCTCGTAATCCCGCCGGAACAGGCCGCGCCGTTGCAGGATCGGCACGACCGCGTCCACGAAGGTCTCGAGGCCGTCCGGCAGCACGTCCGGCATCAGGTTGAACCCGTCGGCGGCGCCGGCGCGGAACCAGGCCTCGATGTCGTCGGCGACCTGCTCGGGTGTGCCGACGATGATGCGGTGGCCGACGCCGCCGCCCAGCGCGCGCAGGAGCTGACGCACCGTCAGGTTGTCCCGCCTCGCGAGCGCGACGGTGCCCTGAAACATCGTGTGGTTGGCGTCGGGGGGCAGCGGCAGCGGGTCGGGCAGCGGCTTGTCGAGGTCGAGCCGGTCGGGATCGATCCGCAGCGTCCCGGCCAGGCGCGCGAGGCTGTACGCGATCGGCACGAGTTCCCAGAGTTCGTCCTGGCGCCGGCGCGCCTCGGCCTCCGTGCCGCCGATCACCGTGGCGAGGCCCGGCAGCACGACGATCGCGGCGGGATCCCGGCCATAGCGCGCGGCCCGGGCGCGCAAATCCGCGGCATAGGCCGCGCCGTCCGGGATGGTCTGGGCCAGGGAGAACACCGCATCCGCGGTGGCGGCGGCGAGGTCGCGGCCGTCCTCCGAGCCGCCGGCCTGAACCGTCACGGGCCGCCCTTGCGGCGAGCGCGGCACGGTGAGCGGGCCGGCGACGCTGTAATGGGTGCCGCGATGGTCGATGGCATGGACCTTGGCGCTGTCGGCGAAGCGCCCGCTCGCCTTGTCGCCCACGAGCGCGTCGTCCTCCCAGCTGTCCCAAAGGGCGTGGACGACCTGGGTGAATTCCCGGGCCCGGGCGTAGCGCGCCCCGTGCTCGGAGGCCCCGGCAAAGCCGAAATTGCGGCCGGCTGCGGCGTCCGCCGTAGTGACCACGTTCCAGCCGACCCGGCCGCGGCTGACGAGGTCGAGCGTCGCGAAGCGCCGGGCGAGGTTGTAGGGCTCGTTGTAGCTGGTCGACGCGGTCGCGATCAGCCCGATATGGGTGGTCGCGGCGGCCACGCTCGCCAGCACGATGGTCGGTTCGAGGGCCATGAACGGCCGGTAATCGATCCGGTCGTTGATCGCCGGCGTGTCGGCCAGGAAGATCGCGTCGAGCTTGCCGCGCTCCGCGACGCGGGCGACGCGCACGTAGTGGTCGATATCGACGAACGCGTCCGGCCGGCTGTCCGGCAGCCGCCAGGCCGAGGGATAGACGCCGGCATGCAGCAGATTGACGTTGAGGTGGAGTTCGCGGCGCGCGCTCATCGGAAGCCCTGATTCAGCGAACGCGCGGCAGGATCTGCTCGGCGAACCGGCGCATCTCGGCCTCGAACGGCTGGAATTGCAGCATGAACAGGTCGATACCGGCCGCGTGGAAGGCGCGGATGCGGGCCGCGACCGTCTCATAGCTGCCGACCAAGCCGGCCGCGGTGCCGCCGTTGGTGCCGACATGGCGGCTCGCCGCCGCGTCGGTCTTGGCGAACATGACGCTCGCCGTGTCGGTCCGGGCGCGGGTGTCGGCGCGCAGAGCCGCGTCGCGCTGTGCCAGGGCGAGGAGGCGGTCGTGCTCGGCCTCGGCCGCCGCATCGGTCTCGCGGGCGATGACGAAGGCCGAGAGGCCGTAGCGCAGCGGCCCGTTGGCCGCGGGACGGCTTGCGACGTCGGCGATCAGGCCGCGGACATCCGCGAGCGGCTGGCCGTTGATGAACCAGATATCGGCGTGATCGGCCGCCAGGGCCCGGGCCGGCTCGGATTCGCCGCCGAGATAGATCCGGGGCCGCGGCCGGCAGGTGCCGGCCGGACGGAGCTGATAGTCCTGGACCCGGAAATGCGCGCCCGCGAAGGTCACAAGCTCGCCGCGCATCAGCCGGTCCACGAGGGCGATCCACTCGCGCCCGTAGGCGTAGCGGTCGTCATGGGCCGGGAACGGCAGGCCAGCCCGCTCGAACTCGGCCCGGTTCCAGGCATTCACGAGGTTCAGCGCGAAGCGGCCGCCGCTGACATGCTCGATCTGGAGCGCCATCTTGGCGAGCACCACCGGGTGGTACAGGCCCGGCTTGATCGCCGCGATGATCTCGATCCGCCGGGTCAGGGCCGCCAGAGCCGCCGCGGCGGTCCAGGCTTCGAGCTGGTCGCGGTTCTCGTCATAGGGGTTCATCGTGTGCTGGGCGACCAGCACCGAATCGAAACCGAGGGCTTCGGCCTCCAGCACCAGGGCGCGGTTGCGCTCCCAGCTCGCGTCGTCCGGTTCGTCGGGATCGTGATGGGCGGCCCGGGAGCCGTGGACGGCGGCCCAGATGCCGAAACGGGGTGCGTCGGCCATCGTCTCAGCCCTTGACCGCCGGCGGCGTCCAGACCGGGACGTCGGTGGCGTCGATCCGGCGCGGAATCAGCTTGGCGTCGAGGAAGGTGTCGGCGATCGCCTGCTGCTCGCCGAGCTGCCCCCGCTCCACCGGCTCCACCAGGTAGGTGCGCCGGGCATTGGCCGCCGCCACGACGGCGGGGGGCAGGTCGCCCCAGACGGGGGCGAGCAGCGCCACCGCTGCCTCCGAGTTGGCCTTCGCCCACTGCCCCGCCTCGACCAGCGCCCGGTACACCGTGGCGACCACCTCCGGATGGGCGGCGACGAAGCTGTCGTTCACGAGGTAGTAGCGGTGGTAGCTTGTCAGGCCGGACCCGTCCGCGATCGTGCGGACCGGCCGCTTGGCCTCGGCGAAGGCCAGGAACGGGTCCCAGATCGACCAGGCATCGAGGCTGCCCTGCTCGAAGGCGGCCGCCCCCTCGGGCGCCTGGAGATAGGCCGGCCGGATGTCGTCGAAGCCGAGGCCGGCCCGTTTCAGGGCCGCGGCCAGGACGTAGTGGCTGCCGGACCCGCGCGAGACGCCCACCGTCCGCCCCTTGAGGTCGGCGACCGTGCGGATCGGCGAATCCGCCGGCACGATGATCGCCTCGGCGGCCGGCGCGCCGCGCTCGCGGGCGTAGAAGGTCAGGGGCGCCCGCGCCGACTGGGTGAAGATCGGCACCGCGTCGGCGACGTCGGCATGGATGTCGACCGCGCCGGCATTCATCGGTTCGACGACGTTGGTGAAGAGGTGCCAGGTCGGCGTGAAGCCGAGCGGCGCCAGGCGCTCGGCCAGGGTGCCCTTCACCTTGAGGATCGTGAACAGCACCGAGGAGCGCTGCATGCTGATCTTCACCTCGCGTGCTGCCGCACGCGCCGGAGGCGACGCGAAGGGCAGCGCCGCCGCGCCCAGGCCGGCCAAGAGGAGCGTCCGGCGGGACGGGGACCGTCCTGCGGGCGTATCGTCAATCATCGTGGACTCCGGTCGGTGAGCGCCCGGCGTCGTGCACGCCGGAACCGGAATCCTGGGTTCGGCGGCTGCGGGAGCGCGTGACCATTATTGAAGCCCGCGGGCGTCGGGCGATCAATGAAACAAGGTTTCGAATTCGCGGCGCTTCGAAGAACAGACCTTCTCCTCATGCGACAGGATGAAGGATGGAGACTTCCGCACGCGGTGAGTCCCCCGGAATTGGGTTTTGCGCACTCGCCCTGGGCCAAGGCCAATCGGCGATCCTGGCCGGAAAAATATTCTACCTGAATTGCGAAACACAAAAAAACGTTCTCTGGAGCCGGGAAACTATGTGCCCGCCTTTCCTTGACCGCTCTCGGCGTCGGCCGTCATACAGATCGCTTGCGGATCACCCGATAGCATTGCGGACCCACCGGTCCCGCTCGAGGAGCACCCACAGGCTGTGTCCACCCTGCCGCCGTCCAGCGAACCCGCCAGCACGCCGTTGATCCGGTTCGAGAACGTCTCGAAGACCTATCCGGCGCGGAAGGGCGCGGCGCTCGTCTCGGCGCTCTCGGGGATCGACCTTGCGGTCCCGGCCGGCACGGTCCTCGGGGTGATCGGGCGCTCCGGCGCGGGCAAGTCGACGCTGATCCGGTTGATCAACGGCCTCGAGCGGCCGAGCGCCGGCCGGGTCGTGGTCGGCGATGCCGAGGTGTCGAGCCTGTCCGAGCGGGACCTGCGGAAAGTGCGGGCCCGGGTCGGCATGATCTTCCAGCACTTCAACCTGCTGTCCTCGCGGAACGTCGCCGACAACGTCGCCCTGCCGCTGGAGCTTGCGGGCTGGAAACGCGCGGCGATCCGGGCGCGCGTCGCGGAACTGCTCGCCCTCGTCGGGCTTGAGGCGCAGGCCGGCCGCTACCCGGCGGAGCTGTCCGGCGGTCAGAAGCAGCGCGTCGGCATCGCGCGGGCGCTTGCCACCGAGCCGGACGTGCTGCTCTCCGACGAGGCCACCTCCGCCCTCGATCCGGAGACGACGCGCTCGATCCTGGCCCTGGTGAAGCGGATCAACCGCGACCTCGGCCTGACCATCGTGCTCATCACCCACGAGATGTCGGTGATCCGGGCGGTCGCCGACGACGTGGCGGTGATCGACCGCGGCGCGATCGTGGAGCGCGGCACGGTCTACGAGGTGTTCACCCGGCCCCAGGCCGAGGTGACCCGCAGCCTGCTCGCGGGCGAGGTCGGGCTCGACCTGCCGGCCGGCCTCGCCGAGCGGATCTCCGCCGATCCGCGGCCCGGCGGCGCGCCGGTGCTGCGCCTGTCGCTGCGGGGGGCGCAGGCCGACACCGCGATCATCGCCCGGCTCGCCCGCGAGACCGGGATCGAGGCCGTGATCCTGGCTGGCGCGGTGGACGAGATCGGCGGCCAGCGCTTCGGCTCCCTGGCCGTCGGCCTGTCGCCGGGACCGGACGTCACCGCCCGGGCCCAGGCCTATCTCGCCGCCCTCGGCATCCCGGCCGACTTCCTCGGCTATCTGCCGCCGGCCCAAGACGCCGCTCAAGACGCCGCCCAGGGGGCCGCCCGTGTCGCCTGAGCTGATCAACCTGCTGGTCCAGGCCACCGCCGATACGCTGACCATGGTGGCGCTCGCCTCCGTCATCGGCACGCTGCTCGGCCTGCCGCTCGGCGTGTTCCTGGCGACGAGCCAGCGCGGCGAGCTGCTGGCCGCGCCCGCCCTCAACGCCGCCCTCGGCGTGATCGTTAACGCGACGCGCTCGACGCCCTTCATCATCCTGGTGGTGGCGATCATCCCGTTCACCCGGCTGGTGGCCGGCACCTCGATCGGGACCTACGCCGCCAGCGTGCCGCTGACGGTGGCGGCCACGCCCTACATCGCGCGGCTGGTCGAGGCGGCGATCCGCGAGGTCGATCACGGTCTGGTCGAGGCCGCCCGGGCCTTCGGTGCGAGCCCGGCCCAGATCATCCGCAAGGTGCTGATCCCGGAGGCGCTGCCGGGCATCGTCCTAGGGCTCACCCTCGCGGTGGTGTCGCTCGTGGGCTACTCGGCCATGGCCGGCGCGGTCGGCGGCGGCGGTCTCGGCGATCTCGGCATCCGCTACGGCTACCAGCGCTTCCGGCCCGACATGATGCTCGCGGTCGTGGTCGTCCTGATCGTGCTCGTGCAGGTGTTCCAGAGTGCCGGCGAGCGCCTCGCGCGCCGCCTCAACCGGCGCCACCGCCAGAGCTGAGCCGCAGACCCGTTCGCCCCTGAAATCGCGAGACCGCCTGCCATGTTGCGTCGCCTGGTGCTTGCCGCCCTCCTCGTGCTGCCCGGTATCGGGCACGCGGAGCCCCTGAAGCGCGTCCGCATCGGCGCGACGCCGGGGCCGCACGGGCAGATCCTGGAGGCGGCGAAACCCGTCGCGGCGCGCAATGGGCTCGACCTGCAGATCATCGAGTTCTCGGATTACGTGGTGCCGAACGAGGCGCTGTCGGCCGGGGAGATCGAGGCGAACTCGTTCCAGAACCAGCCCTTCCTCGACAACCAGAAGGCCGATCGCGGCTACAGGATCGTCGGCGTCGCCCCGACGGTGAACTTCCCGCTCGGGATCTACTCGAAACGGCACAAGAGCTTCGACGCGGTGCCGAATGGCGGCACGATCGCGATTCAGAACGACCCGACCAATGGCGGCCGCTCGCTCCTGCTCCTGCAGGACAAGGGCGTGATCAAGCTGAAGGCCGGCACCGGGTTCAAGCCGACGGTCGCCGACATCGTCGAGAACCCGCGCAAGCTCCGGTTCATCGAGGTCGACGCGGCGCAGACGCCCCGGTCGCTGGACGATGTCGACGCCGCGGCGGTGAACACCAATTTCGCCACGCCCGCCGGCCTGAAACCCTCGGACGCGATCCTCAAGGAGGAGCCGAAGGGCCCCTACGTGAACCTCCTGGCGGTCCGGGAAGCCGACCGCGACCAGCCCTGGGTGAAGGCGCTGGTGGAGAGCTATCGCAGCCCCGAGGTCAAGGCGTTCATCGAGAAGACGTTCGGCAGCACCGTGCTGCCGAGCTGGTAGCGGGCGCGATCACCCCGGTCGGCACATCGCCGACCGCGTATCGCGAGACGATTCGTCCGGCGGTCCCGGCGGGCCGCTTCGGGAGCGCGTCTCTCTCGAAGATGCCGCCCTGCGCCCACCGCGTCGCTTTTCGACGAGAACGTTGTTTCTTGAAAGAGCAGACGTTGAGAAACACCTGTTCGCACAGTAGTGCGCGAAGAGATCGCGGTTCCAAATCGATCGACACGGGTCGTTTTCCTCGCATTGCCGCTTGAGATCACAGCTCGACTTGGCGAATCCATAGGTCTCGCGCCGAACGCCTTCCGGCATCGGCCGCGACGATCAGGATGGGAAGCTTCGGGCGATGACGCAGCGGGATGCGGGTTGGGGCGCTGGCCCGAGTGAGCGTTACGAGGAACTGGCCGCGCGCTTCCGGCCCACCTTCGCCGAGATCCGGGCCACGGCGGTCGAGCGCGACCGCACGCACCGCCTGCCGCATGCGGAGATTGGCTGGCTGAAGGAGGCCGGCTTCACCACGTTGCGCCTGCCGGTGGAGGCGGGCGGTCACGGGGCCAGCCTGCCCGAGCTGTTCAACCTGCTGATCGAGCTGTCGCAGGCCGATTCCAACGTCACCAACGCGCTGCGGGCCCATTTCGGCTTCACCGAGGACGTGCTCGGCTCGACCGACCCGGACTGGCGCGCCCGCTGGATCGTCAGGATCGCCGCCGGCGCGACGGTGGGCAGCGGCGTCTCCGAGACCGGCCCCGCCAAGGTCGGCCAGTTCGACACGGTGGTGCGCCGCCGCGGCGCCGAGCGGGTCGTGTCGGGCAAGAAGTTCTACACCACCGGCTCGCTGTTTGCGGATTACATCCACCTCTCCGCCGATGACGAGGACGGCAACGCCCTGACGGCGGCGGTCCCGACCCGGGCGCCGGGCGTCGAGATCGTGGACGATTGGGACGGGTTCGGCCAGGCGCTCACCGCGAGCGGCACGATCCGGTTCGAGGACGTCGTCCTGTCGCCCGACCTGATCAAGCCCGATCCGGCGCGCTTCCCCTACGCGATGGCGTTCTTCCAGCTGGTCCATCTCGCGACGCTCGCCGGGATCGGGCGCGCCGCGGCCGAGGATGTCGGGCGCCTGGTCGCCGAGCGGAACCGTGTCTACAGCCACGGCAATGCCGGACGCACCGCAGAGGATCCGCAGATCCTGGCCGTGGTCGGCCGGGTGCGCGGCAACGCCTACGCGGCCGGTGCGGTGGCGCTGAAGGCGGCCGAGGCGCTGCAACGTTCCTATGAGCTGCACCGCGACGCGCCGGGTCCCGAGGCGGAGCGCGCCACGGCCCTGGCGGATGTCGAGGTCAACCAGGCGGTCACCGTCGTGACCAATCTCGTCCTCGAAGCGACCACCATCCTGTTCGACGCGCTGGGTGCCTCGGCGGTCAAGCAGGGGCTCGGCCTTGATCGCTACTGGCGCAACGCCCGCACGATCGCGTCGCACAATCCCCGGATCTACCGGGACCGGATCGTCGGCGCCTTCGCGGTGAACGGCACCGAGCCGCCGCGCCAGTACCGCGTCGGCTCGGCCTGATTGCGGAACGCAGATCGTCCCGGGCGACGAGCCAAGCAAGCGAAGAACTTTTCCGAGTGCCAGAAAAGATCAGAAGACGCTTTCGTTGACTCTGCGCCGGTGCGACCGAATACTCGTTCTGTGGATCCCTCGACGGATCATTTACCGAATATGAGGATGCATGATGGGCTCGGCCACATGGCCGGGCCACGTCCTGCGCCGGACCACAACGCCGCGCGGTCGCGCGGCCCGGAGACGTGCGATGATTGACGACCCGTCACATCCGGGACAGCAAGATTCGGCCCGGATGCCCTCGCGCCGCCTGCTGCTGCGCGCCGGCGCCGCCGCGATGGCCGCGCCCTTCGGCCTCGGCCTAGGTGCGAGCCAGGCCTGGGCGCCCGGGCCGGGCGCGCCGTTCGATCCCGGTCCCCTCTGCCGGCCCGTGGCGGCCGAGGCTCCTGCGGCCCCGCTGCGGCCGGTGAAGCTCGCCTGGAACGCCACCGCGATCTGCACCGCCGCCGCCCCGGTCGCCAAGGAGCAGGGCATCTTCGCCCGGCACGGTCTCGATGTGGAATTCGTCAATTTCGGCGGCTCCACGGAGGCGCTGCTGGAGGCCATCGCCACCGGCAAGGCCGATGCGGGGATCGGTATGGCCCTGCGCTGGCTCAAGCCCCTGGAGCAGGGCTTCGACGTGAAGATCACCGCGGGCGTGCATGGCGGCTGCCTGCGTCTCCTGGCCGACAAGGCCAGCGGCATCACCGACATCGCGTCCCTGAAGGGCAAGACCGTCGCGATCAGCGATCAGGCGAGCCCGGCCAAGAACTTCTTCAGCCTGCTGCTCGCCAAGGCCGGGATCGACCCGGACAACGGCGTGGAATGGCGCCAATACCCGGCTGAGCTCCTGAACCTCGCCGTTGAGAAGGGCGAGGCCCAGGCCCTGGCCGATGGCGACCCGCGCACCTGGATCTGGCTGAAGGATCCGCGCTTCACCGAGATCTCGACCAACCTTGCGGGGGAATACGCCGACCGAACCTGCTGCGTCGTGGCGGTCCGCGGCACCCTGCTGCGGAACGATCGGGCGGTCGCCGCCGCGCTGACCCGGGCGATCCTGGAGGGCGGGCACGCCGTCCACGAGAACCCCGAGGCGGCCGCGAAGGCGTTCGCCGGATATGGCGGCAAGGGTTCGATCGGCGATCTCGCCGCGATGCTGCGCAACCAGCAGCACGGCGACAGCCCGGTCGGCGGCCGGCTCAAGCAGCAGCTCGCCCTTTACGGGGACGAGCTGAAGCTCGTGAACGTTCTCAAGCGCTCGACCGACACGGCCAAGTTCGCCGAGCGGATCTACGCCGACGTGCTGAGCTGAGGCGCCTCATGTCCGGAAGCATCACCGCCGGCACGGCCCCGCGCAGCAGCACCGTCGTCACGCGCCTGCCTATTCCGTCCTGGGGTATCCTCACGGCCGGCTTCGCCTGGCTGGTCCTGGCCGGCGCGACCCTCGAACTGCCGGAGGCGGGCGACTTCCCGCGGACGGGTTTCTTCGCGCAGGGCGCCGGACTTGTCGGCCTGGTGCTGCTGCCGCTGGGGCTGGCCGCCGGGCGGCTCGGGACCGCCGGTTCGCGACTCCGGCATTGGAGCCCGTGGCTGGTGGCTCTGGCCGTCGCCCTGCTGGCCTGGGAGCTGGTCACGGCGAAGTTCGATCTCTTGCCGATGCCGTTCTTCCCGCCACCCCAGGCGATCCTGGAGGTATTCCTCGACGATTGGCTGAAGCTCGGCGGCAGCACGCTGAACTCGCTGATCCTGCTGGCCGGCGGCTACGCTTTCGGGGCGGGGCTGGGTTTCGTGCTCGGGGTCGCGATCGGGACCTTCAGAGCGGTCGGCTACTGGGCCCATCCGCTGCTGCGCTTCGTCGGGCCGCTTCCGGCGACCGCGTGGCTCCCGCTGGCCTTCTTCGTCTTCCCGTCCTCGTGGTCGGCGAGCACTTTCCTGGTCGCCCTCGCCACCGGCTTTCCCGTGACGGTGCTGACCTGGTCCGGGGTGGCGGGCGTCAACAAGGCCTATTTCGACGTGGCGCGGACGCTCGGCGCCTCGCGCGCCTTCCTGATCCTGCGTGTGGCGATCCCGGCGGCGCTGCCGCACGTCTTCGTCGGGCTCTTCATGGGGCTCGGCGGCTCCTTCGCGGTGCTGGTCGTGGCCGAGATGCTCGGCGTGAAGTCGGGGCTGGGCTGGTACCTGCAATGGGCCCAGGGCTGGGCGGCCTACGCCAACATGTACGCGGCGCTGATCGTGATGGCCCTGATGTGCTCGTCGCTGATCACCCTGCTGTTCCGCCTGCGCGACCGGCTCCTCGCCTGGCAGAAAGGGCTGGTGCAATGGTAGCCGCGACGCAGGAACAAGCGATCGACCAGGCCCTCGGAGCCAGCCTGCAGGTGGAGGCGGTCAGCCACGCCTTCGACATCCGCGGTGCGCCCCTGCCGGTGCTCGACCGGGTCAGCCTCACCGTCGCGCCGGGCGGTTTCGTGGCGCTCCTCGGACCCTCGGGTTGCGGCAAGTCCACCCTGCTGCGGCTTGTGGCCGGCCTGGAGCCGCCGGATCAGGGGGCGATCACGGTCGATGGGCAGCTGGTCGAGGGGCCGGACCCGTCCCGGCTCCTCGTGTTCCAGGATCCGACCCTGTACCCGTGGCGAACCGTGCGCGGGAATGTGGCCCTCGGGCTCGAGGCCCAGGGCGTCGGCCGCGCCGCCCGCGCGGCGCGCATCGACCGGGCGCTGGGGCTCGTCGGGTTGTCCGGCTTCGCGGACGCCTATCCGCACCAGCTCTCCGGTGGCATGGCGCAGCGGGCGGCCCTGGCCCGGGCGCTGGTCAACGAGCCGCGCCTGCTGCTCCTCGACGAGCCCCTGGGCAAGCTCGATGCTTTGACCCGGCTGGCGATGCAGGCCGAGATCCTGCGGCTCTGGCAGGAGAAGCGCTTCACGGCGGTGCTGGTCACCCACGATGTCGAGGAGGCGCTGATCCTGGCCGAACGCGTGATCGTGCTGGGCGACCGCCCGGCCGCGATCCGGGCCGAGCTGCCGGTCGAGGCGCCCTACCCGCGCCACCGGGACGATCCCGACCTCGTCCGGCTGCGCCGGACGATCCTGGAGATCCTCGGCCAGGCGACCTGATCGGAATCGGCCGGCTGCGTCACACCGGCCGCTTGCCCCGGAGGCGCGCACCGGGTGGTAGGGTGCAGCAAGCGCCCTCGCCCCGGATGATACGATGCCCGAAACCCGCCGAAGCCTGCTCGCCGGCCTTGCCGCCGCCGCCCTCGTCACGCCCCTGCGCGCCGCCCGGGCGGCTACGACGCTGCGCATCGGCTACCAGCGGTCCTCGACGCTGATCGCGCTGCTGCGCCAGAACGGCAACTTGGAGAAGGCGTTGGCGCCGCTCGGGACCGGTCTGTCCTGGCACGAATTCACCAGCGGGCTTCCGATCATGGAGGCCCTCAATGCCGGGCAGATCGACGTCTCGGCCGACGTGGCCGATACCGTCCCGATCTTCGCGCAGGCGGCGGGCGCCCGGATCACCTACATCGCCCAGGAGGCGCCCTCCCCGGACGCGCAGGCGATCCTGGTGCCCGAAGCCTCGCCTGCCAAGGCGGTCGCGGACCTGCGCGGGAAGCGGGTCGCCGTCACCAAGGGGGCCGGCAGCCATTACCTGCTGCTCGCCGCCCTTGCCGAGGCCGGCATGACCTTCAAGGACATCACCCCGGCCTACCTGACGCCCGCCGACGGCCGGGCCGCGCTCACCAGCGGCGGCGTCGAGGCCTGGGTCGCCTGGGATCCGTTCCTCTCCGCGGCCCGGCAGCAATCCGGCGCGCGGGTCCTGCGCGACGGCGCCGGGCTGTCGCTGTACAAGCGCTACTATCTCGCGGCCGATCCCTACGTGGCCGCCAACGGCCCGGTGCTCGCCGCCCTGTTCGGTCAGCTGGCCGAGACCGGCGCCTGGGTGAAGGCCCAGCCGGACGAGGCGGCGGCGCGCCTGGCGCCCCTCTGGAAGATCGAGCCCGAGGTGATCCTGCGGGCGAACGCGCGCCGCAGCTACCGGGTGGAGCCGGTCACCCGGGCGGGATTGTCCGAGCAGCAGACGATCGCCGACACCTTCCGGGCCGAAGGCCTCCTGCCCCGCCCCGTGGACGCCTCCGCCCTCGCGATCTGGGAGCCGCCGGCGCGGTGAACCCTCAGGCGCGCGGCACGCCGAGGACCTTCCGGCTCTCCTCGGCCAGCACGGCGTGGCGCACCGCCTCCGGCCCGACGGTGGGCGTCTCCCGGGCGGCCTTCGCGATCATCGCCTTGAACCGCTCCTTGTCCCAGGACCGGGCGCGCAGGCTGTTCACGACCGCCTCGAGCACGACCCGCACGGCGAGCGACCGCTGGCGCTCGCGCAGCAATTCGGCGGCCAGCAGCGGGTCGCGGAACTGCGCCGCGCCGAGCGGAACGATAAGGACGGCGTTCTCGGCCAGGGCCGGGTCGTCCTCGGCGGCTGCCGTCACGTCGTCGGGCCCCTTCCGCCGGTTGAGGATCTTCGTCGTCTCGTTCAGCAGAATGTGGTGCTGGATCGGCGCCAGCGCATTCGCCGGGACGCCCTGGCCCGCCAGCGCGATCAGCTGCCGGAAGCGGCGGCGGTTCAGGCCGAACCGGCCGAGGCTGGCCTGAACCGCCGAGAGGACCCTTTGCAGGGCCTGCGTGCGGTACTCGGCCCTCAGCAGCCGGTCGCGGAGGAGGGCTGCCGATTCGCTGAGCGGACCGTCCGGCAGCTGGCGCGCCTGGTCGGCGAGTTCGACGATCACGCGCTGCATCAGCGCGGTGCGTTCACGCCTGGACTCGTCGGCGGAGAGCCGCGCAGCACCCTTGCGCAGCCACACGAAGAATTCCGTCGCGTGCCGCTCCTGGAGCTCCTCGACCCTGAGATCCAGATAGCCGAGCAGCGACAATTCCAGGATCATCAGGCTGAAGCTCGACGGCACGAACACCCAGGCATGCGCGTCGGTATAATCCGGGCGCTCGGCGGCGGCATGCCATTGCGGCGCGTCGGTCAACGGATTGACCGGTTCGGCCGGCTGGACGTCGGTCGCGGCCCAGGCCCCGGCCCCGCCGGGTTTCAACGCCATGTTCAGGGCGTAGTCGATATGCGTGCGCAGCGTGTGCCGGTCGCGCCGCTCGAGGAAGGCCGTGATCGCGTCGGCGGTGCCGGAGAGCGGGCGGTAGAAGTCGAAGCACTTGCGCTTGTCCGGCACGGCCAGGATCACGACGCCATCCGGCTTGAGCAGCGTCTCCGCGGCGCGCAGGAAGGTCACGATGTCGGTCGTGTGCTCGATGACGTGGCTGGCGATGAAGGCGTCGAACGTCCCGTGCTGCTCGGGCGGGACCGCATCGGCGAGGGAACCGCCCGTCCAGACGATGTCGACCGCCTCGATCCGGTCTATCGTCTGGTCGTGGTACTTCTGGAGCAGCTCCTCGCGCGAGGCGTGATCGACCACGATCGTGTTCCAACCGTCGCGCTTCGGGGCAAGGGGATTGAAGCTGGGGCCGATCTCGATGATCCGTGCGTCCTTGCTCAAGGATCGCAGAAGTTGCGGCGCTCGCTCCATGTCCAGCTTATCTCCTGATTAGCGTCCTGCCGCGTACGATGGCGGCGGGTTAGCAAAATGCCGTCGCGAAGGAAAACGACCGTTGGAGAAGAGGCCGCTCGCCGTGGTCACCATGGCGTACAACGAAGCGACGATGTTGCCGCTCTGGCTCCGGCACTATGAGCGGCAGGTCGGGGCCGAGAACTGCTACGTTCTCGATCACGGCTCTAACGACGGTTCCACCGTCGGGATCAACGCGAACCTGATCCGGCTGCCGAGAACACCGCTCGACGAATGGGAGCGCGTGAACACGATCCGGGATTTCTGTGCTTCGCTGTTCATCGGGTTCAAAGCCGTGCTGTTCACCGATGCCGATGAACTGGCCGTGGTCGATCCGGATGTCGCGCCGACGCTGTCCCAATACGTCGCGGAGCGCGACGTGCCGCCGGTCCTCGACCTGTTCGGTTCCGATGTCCGCCACGTCGAGGGCGAGGCGCCGATCGACCTGCAGCGCCCCGTCTCGCTTCAGAGGGGCTTTGTCCGACCCATCTCATCTCTCTGCAAGGCGACGCTCATCTCCAAGCGGACGGATTGGCATATCGGCTTCCACTGCGTGGTCCACGATCATCGGCCGACATTCGACGATCTGTTCCTGTTCCACCTGGCCCATTGCGACAACGACATCCTGTTCGAGCGCCAGAAGAAGCGCAACGCCGCCGCGCCGGTCGGAATCCCAGACTCGCATCACGTCATCCCGCCGGCGGCGTTCCTGGACCATATTCAAACGGACATCGCCGGACTTGCGCGCAGACCCGTTCAGCTGCGCCGCGGCGAGGAGCTGTTCGAGACGACCAAGCGGGTGTTCGCCGACGCGATCGAGCGCAAGAGTTGGGCGCAGGTGCCGGATCTCTGGCAGCTGCCAGATCGCTTCGTCGGATCGTTCTGACGCATCGGCCTCGCTGCAGCGCCGCTCATTTGACGGCCGGGTTGGAGCTGCGTAGCAGCAAGCCCAGCCGGAGCCTTGGCCCGCCGCTGCTCCCGGGGATTGCGCAGCCCCGCGCATCCCGATCCACGATGCTGCGCCGGAGAGGCCGCATTTCTGACCTCGGCCTCCAGGATACCCTCCCCGCGTCGGATCTCTGGGCCGAGCGCGTCGCCGACCTCGCCCAGGCGGCGCTGATCGACGAACTGGAAACCTGGCCCAAGCCGGGTCTCGTCAGCCCGGTCGATTCGGGCAGCCACCACGACATGGATGCGGGCACGCTGCGCCGCAGCGCGGCGGCGATCCGGCCCTATTTCGCCGCGCTCGTGGCCGCCGGCAGGCGCGAGGCCGGGATGGACGAGCTCCGGGCGATCGGCCTCAGGGCCGAGGCCGCGATGCTGGCGGCGACCGGTGGCGTCAACGCGCATCGCGGCGCCATCTTCTCGCTCGGACTCATCTGCGCCGGCGCGGGCGTGGCCGGACCGGTCCCCGCTTCGGCAGAAGTGCGGGCCGAGGCTGTGGCGCGTCTGTGGGGCCGGGCCATCGCAGGCGCGCCAGCCTCGGCGGACAGCCATGGCGGACGGGCCGCGCGCCGCTACGGCGTCGGCGGTGCCAGCGCGGAGGCGGCCGAAGGATTTCCGACCATCCGCGCCGTGGGCCTGCCGGCGCTGCGCCTCGGGAGAGTCCAGGCGCCGGACGATCCCGAGGCCGCCCGGGTGCAGTGCTTCTTCGCGCTCCTGGCCGTCCTCGACGACACCAACCTGCTCCACCGCGGCGGTGCGGACGGGCTGACCCGGGCGCGGGACGCCGCCACGGCCTTTCTCGAAGCGGGGGGGATCGCCGCCCCCGATTGGCGCGACCGCGCCGTCGCGATCCATCGCGGCTTCGTGGCGGCGCGCCTGAGCCCGGGGGGCTGCGCCGACCTTCTCGCCACGACACTGTTCCTCGACGCGCTGTCGCGCGAAGTCTGAGCCGAGCTGCACCGTTCGGCCGCATGTGAACCGCGGTTTGCCGTCCCTAAATCCGGCCCGTCCCCCGTCACGCCCCGGCCCGCTTCGTGTCCCTGATCAGGTTCGCGCTCCTCGCGCTCGTCCTCCTCTTCCTCGTGCCGGTCGCGGTCTCGGCGACGCTGTACTGGCTGCGTGCCGACGGCGACTGGCGCTCGGCCGACCGGTCCAGCGCCGGTCTCCTCCCGCCGGCCGAATCCCATCCCGATGCCGTCGTGCGGATCTTCTCCGCCCGCACCGTGAGTTGGCGGGGCATCGTCGCGACCCATAGCTGGATCGTGATCAAGGGCAGCGGCGAGCGCCGCTATCGCCGCTTCGACTACACGGCCTGGGGCCAACCGATCTGGATCGACCGCTTCGTTCCCGACGGGCGCTGGTTCGGGAACGCCCCGGAGATCGTCTTCGCGGCCGACGGGCCCGACGCCGAGGCGATGGTCCCGCGCATCCGCAAGGCGGTGGCCGAGTACCGCTACGCGAGTCCGGGCGATTACGTGGTCTGGCCGGGCCCGAACTCGAACACCTTCGTCGCGGCCGTCATGGCCGCGGTGCCGGAGATGCGGGCGAGCCTGCCGGCCACCGCGATCGGCAAGGACTTTCCCTATGACGGCCGTTGGATCGGCTGGACGCCGTCGGGCACGGGAATCCGGATCAATCTCGGCGGCTATCTCGGCCTGACGCTTGCTTGGGTCGAGGGGCTTGAGCTCAACCTGCTGGGTGGCGTGGCCGGGATCGACCTGCGCCGGCCGGGGATCAAGCTGCCGGCGATCGGCCGCCTCGGGATCTGACCCCGGGCCGACGGGGACAGGCAAACCGATCCGTCGGATCGAAGCGCTCTCCGGCTCGGGGGCTCCTTATCCGACGTTGCGGTGGATCGGCCGGAAGGCGACCCGTAGTCATATCGAACCATGATGGTGCAAAATAACCGGGTTGGACGATCGCGTTGCCCGGTTGTTATTATGGATATCGCCCGCGTTATGGACCTCTATAGTGGGCCGCGGCACAAAGGTGCGTTGAACGCGCGACGTAAAGCCTGGATACGGTATGCCAGCCTCGCCCGGACGGGGCATCGGGAGACGGTTTCATGAGGCAGGGGTCCGACAAGCCGGCGGCCGTGTCCCGGGATCGGCTGAGCAATATCTCGGACGCCCTGGGGCTGCCCGTCTCGGCCTTCTACGGTACTGGGGACGAGACGGAGAGCTATCTGCTCAAGCTCGTCGCGGCGTATCTCGATGCGGCCAGGCCCGACGCCCGGGCCCGCTTCGTCGGCGCGGTCGAAGCCCTGCTGCAGGCGGAACGCTCGGGTGCCGATCGCTGATTCGTCTGATCGGAGGCGGACGTGTGGAGCTTCGGTCGGGCGAAGCTCAGTTGCCGTTCCGGGCCATCTGGGTGCGCGCCGAGCCCATGGCGAGGCTGGGAAGCGGATCCTGGGTCCCCGCAACGACGACGAGGCGCTGGACCTCGCCCCGCAGATACGCCTGCAGGAATCGGTCGTAGTCGCGGAACGAGACGCAGCCATTCGAATCGCCGCGCGGGCCGAGCATGTAGGTATGGGCCAGCAGGCCGTCGCGGCCATAGACCGCCTCGTTGCCGCCGACCGGGGTGAGCCGGATCGCCCGCACCCCGTGGAACAGCTGCTCCCGCTCCTTCAGATCGTAGGTGCCCGGAGGCGTCGGGCCGCGCATCCGCACATTGACCATCCGCGGCTCGTCAAACCCTTCGCCGAGGCCGGAATGGGCTTCGAGGCGCTCGCCGCTCGGCAAGATCACGACCCGCGCCGCGATGTTGTAGACGGCGGTGCCGGCCGTGGGGCGCGCATCGGTCGGGGCGAGCGGCGGCGAGATGCGCCGCTGCGGCACGAGATCCGCGGGCCTGCTCTCGAGGGCGGCATAGGCGAGCCCGGGGGCGCGCTCGACGCCGAACAACTTCTCCAGAAACGAGCGGTCGTCCTCCCGGGGCTGCACCGGCACCGGCACGGGCTCGCGGCGGGCGATCCGCCGCTCGGCCCTGCGGGCGAGATCGGGGCCGCGGGTGGATCGGAATTCGGGCGGCCGCGGAACGGGAAGCGGAACGATCATGGCCGCAAGCGGGGTCTCGGACGGTTGCACCTCCGGGGCGGGCGCGGCCTCCGGGATCGGCAGGGGCGGTTCGATCTGCGTCCACGCCCAGCGTGAGAGGGGCCCGCCGATGGCATCGCGCCAGGCTTCGGGCGCCGGGGCTTCCGCGTCGGCTGCGCGGGTCTCGGACTCGACGGGTGATTCGCGCTGCGCGACCGGCGGGGCGGCTTCGGCCGGGAGGTCCGTGGACGGACGTCCCGCAGGCGGGAGACCGGTTCCAAGGGCGGCGAGGGCCACCGCGGCGGTCAGGGCTGCCAGGGGCGCCGCATAGGGATGGCGCGCAGTACGGGGGGTGGGGCCGTCCAGCGGCACGGAGTCGATAGCCATGCGGGCGCCAATGCTCTCGTCGCGGAGCGGGCGCCTGCCGGATCATCGGCGCTGCGGCCTCCGAAGGCCGTCAACGCGAATCGATGGGCCGGCCGGCCCCGCCGGGATGAATCAGCGGGGCCGGGCCGGCTTTTCTGCGGCGGCGACGTGGTCGATTGCGGTTCGATCGGGACCATTTTCGGGCGGATAGAGATTTCAGGCCTGAATGCTTGGTCTCATCCGCAATCGATCAATGTTCAGTCGTTATCGATCTGCTTTCCGAGCTGCGCAATGGCCCGCTGGTAGACCGACGCGGCGTTCCAGCCCTGGATCGCCGCGAAGTTCGGCTCGCCGGGCTGATAGCCCGCGCCGGCGCGCCAGCCATGCGCCTTCAGGAAGTTCGCGGTCGACGAAAGGGCGGCGCCGACATTGTTCAGATCGCCGGTGCCGTAGGTCAGGACGTTCTTGGGTAGGAACTGGGTATGGCCGACCTCACCGTGCGCCGCGCCGCGGGTGCTCGGCGACAGCAGACCGCGGTCGACCAGGGTCAGCGCCGCGTAGAGCTGGTCCGTGAAGTACTCGGAGCGGCGGCAATCGTAGGCGAGGGTCGCCACCGCCGAGAGGGTGTTGACGTTGCCGCGGACCGCGCCGAAGCCTGTCTCCATGCCCCAGATCGCCAGGAGCGGCCCCGGGGGGACGCCGTAGCGCTGCTCGATCGAATCGAACAGGGCCGCGTTGGTGCGCTTGAGCTGACGGCCCTTCGACACGATGGTCGGACCGCCGCGCTTGGCGAGGAACTGCTCCAGGGACAGCTTGAAGCTGCGCTGGCCGCGATCGGCCGAGATCGTGGCCGTGGAGTAGCTGGTGCCCTCGAGGGCCGCCAGGCTCGCCGCGCTGGCCTTGCCGCGCGCTTCCTGGGCGAATTCCCGCTTCCAGGCCTCGAATCCCGCCGCCGTGTTGCCGCACTGCGCGGCTTCCGCCGCACCGGCCATTCCGGCGAGCCCGGCGATCGCCGCCACAGCCAGGGTCATACGCCGCATTTGTTCGATCACGCGAAACACTCCTTCGGCGCGAAACGGCGCCATGGTCTTCAACCGATACCGGGGAACATCTCGTCGACAACAGGGCGAGAAGATGTCGGACAAACCGTCCGCCAGCACTGTGGTATTCGAACCATAGCGCAAGCCCGGCCGACCGCTGAGATGTCCGGCCCGGCGTTTCGCATCATCGTGAACGAGACCTGCCGCCGGTCCGGGCCGGTGAAGCCCGCATCGGCGCGACCGTATCGGGGGCGTCGCATCCGGGTGCCGAACGAGATTCCAAAGACGATCGGGGTCTCGATCCGTGTTGTTGCATGGCCAATGCTTTGCCAGCGAAGCGGATTTCCGTAAAAGACCCTTTTGTGATGTCACAACATCGTCAAACGACAATCATAGTTTTGCCGGCGGAAAGATCGCCGCGGAGAAACGGTGTGGGGCCGATGACGTTCCGCTTAGCTTTGCGCCTCCGGCGCCGCCGTTTCGTCTGATCGCGCCCGCACGATGTCTGTGATGTCATCGGCGGATCGACCGCGTTCAGCCAGCCGATGCGGCCGCTCCGATGTGTTTCCCGCCCGCGGATCGGCGCCGCCGGAACCGGCGTCACGACCCAGCCGTGCGGCGGTGCCCGAACCCAGCGTGATCCCGGTCCGGGCCTGAGCCCGGTCACCCCCTGAATCCCGGATCCCTCGGCCCGCGATGCGGCCGGCGGCCGGGTGCCTCAGCCTGACAGACAGCGAGAGACAGGACCCTCATGGCCCTCGGAACGCAGAGCACCGGTTCACCGCGGGCGGCGACGCTCGGCCCCGACCTCGATCGCGACGGCGTCGCCAAGGCCTATGGCCGCTGGGCGCCGGTCTACGATCTCGTGTTCGGCCCGGTCTTCGCCCAGGGCCGGACCCTGGCGGCGGCCGCGGCCGAGCGGATCGGCGGGCGCGTCCTCGAGGTCGGCGTCGGCACGGGCCTGTCCCTGCCGGCCTACCGGCGGGCGGCCAGCATCGTCGGGATCGATATCTCGGCGCCGATGCTGGAGAAGGCGCGCAGCCGCGTCGCCCGGCTGGCCCTGCGCAACGTCGAGCGCCTCGCCGTCATGGATGCCGAGCATCTCGATTTCGGCGACGCCTCCTTCGACGTCGTGGTCGCCCAGTATGTCGTGACCGCGGTGCCGAATCCCGAGGCCGCCCTCGACGAGTTCGCCCGGGTCCTGCGCCCCGGCGGCGAGATCGTCATCACCACGCGGATCGGCGCCGAGGGCGGCCTGCGCCGCCTGGTCGAGCACACGCTCATGCCGATCACGAGCCGCCTGGGATGGCGGACCGAGTTTTCCTGGGAGCGCTACGCCGCCTGGGCGGCGACCGCCCCGGTGGAGGTCGTCGAGCGCCGCGCCCTGCCGCCGCTCGGCCATTTCTCCCTGATCCGCCTGCGCAAGCGCGACGCCTGATCGCGCCCGCCTTCTACCAGCCCACCCACGATCGAACGGAGACGTACGGCATGGCGAGCTTTATCGAGGCGTTGCGCATCCAGCGCTGGGATGACCACCGCTACTATCACCACAACCGGATCAACCAGAGCTTGCACATGGTCAGTGCCGTGAGCTTCCTGGTGGCCTACGCGCTGGCCTTCAAGGATCCCGCGACGGCGGCGCTGGTCGGATGGCTGGTGGCGATGACCAGCCGGCAGGCCGGCCACCTGTTCTTCGAGCCCAAGGGCTACGACCACGTCAACAACGCGACGCACGAGCACAAGGAAGAGATCAAGGTCGGCTACAATCTCCAGCGCAAGATCGTGCTGCTGGCGATCTGGGCGCTGTCGCCGCTGCCGCTCTACTTCGATCCGAGCCTGTTCGGCCTGCTCGAGCCGCACCAGACGACCGCCGACCTGATCCGCAACGTCGGCTGGATCTGGCTGTGGCTGGCCGGCGCGGGCCTGCTGTTCCGCACCGTGCAGCTGTTCTTCGTCCGCGACGTGCAGACCGGCCTGGTCTGGGCGACCAAGATCCTCACGGACCCGTTCCACGACATCAAGCTCTACCACAAGGCGCCGCTGGCCCTGCTCCACGGCGAGCTCAACGAAGAGCACGAGCCGCACGAGCGCGGCGCCTGAGACCTTCGGCATCGCCGGGACCGGGGGAGCCCCCGGCTCGGCGATGCCGGACATGTCCCGGTTCCAGAAGGTCCTCGACCTTGTGCGGATGCAGGGCAGAGCCCGGCGACGGCACCGCCGAAGGGCCCTGAGCCCTCCGAAAACCCCGATCAGGCCCGGTCGGGCGCCCGGAGGCCGAGACGGGCGCCCAGCTTGCCGAGCCGGACCGCCGCGACCTCGCGCAGGATCGCCCGGCGGATCGCCTTGTCGGTCGGGGCGCCGCCCTCCCACCAGCCATCGGCCCGCATGGCATTCGCCGCCGCCACGAAGCGGGCGGCGACCGCCTCGAACGCCGCGTCGTCGTAGGCGAGGCTGAAGATCATCCGGCCGGTCCCGACCCAGGACAGGGCCAGCCCCTCGGCACGCAGGTAGAATTGCAGCATCCAGTTGTAGCGCGACGGCCGCGTGTAGAGGACCGTCCAGACCGTGGACATGTTCGCCACCCGTACCGGCAGCTCGGCCTCCGCCAGCAGGGCGTTGAGCCGCGCGGCCCGGGCGTCCCAGGTGGCGTCGAGGTCGCGGTACAGGGCGGCGACCTCCGGCGTCTCGAGCCGGTCGAGGAACGCGCTCATGGCACCCATCACGTAGGGATGCGCGTTGAAGGTGCCGCGGGCGAAGCAGATGTCCACCGGGCGGTCGTCCCGGAAGCGCCGCATCAGGTCGGACCGGCCGCACAGCACGCCGACCGGCAGGCCGCCGCCCAGGGTCTTGCCGTAGGTCACCAGGTCGGCGCGGACGTCGAAATACGCTTGCGCACCGCCCTGGGCGAGGCGGAAGCCGAGGAACACCTCGTCGAGGATCAGCACGATGCCGTTCGCCGTGCAGACCGCGCGCAGCGCCTTCAGCCATGTCGTGTAGGCGGCGCGATCAAAGGACGCCTTGCGGCCGCTGTCGACCAGCGCCGAATCGGACGGCGCACCGGCGTTCGGGTGCATCGCCTGGAGCGGATTGACCAGCACGCAGGCGACGTCCCGCCGGCTGGCCAGGACCTTCAGCGTCCGGTCGGACATGTCGGCCAGGGTGAGCGTATCGCGCGTCGGAACCGGGTTGCCGATGCCCGGCTGCACCTCGCCCCACCAGCCGTGATAGGCGCCGCAGAACCGCACGATCCGGCGCCGGCCGGTATGGTAGCGGGCGAGCCGCACCGCCTGCATCACCGCCTCGGTGCCCGACATGTGGAACGAGACCTCGTCGAGGCCCGACAGCACCTTGAGCCGCGCGACGTTGCCGGTGACCACCGGGTGCAGCGGCCCCAGCACGGGCCCGAGGGCGGCGACCTTGGCGGCCCCCGCCTCCAGGCAGGCGCGGTAGAAATCGACGCCGAACAGGTTGACCCCGTAGGACCCAGCCAGGTCGTAGAAGACGTTGCCATCGAGATCCGTGACGGTCACGCCCTCCGACGCGGCCGCGAAGGCCCCGGCGCCGAGATGCGCGCGCACGTGCCCGGCATACTGGAACGGTACCCGGTACAGGCCGGTGAACTGAAGGTCCGAGAGCCCGTCGCGCACCGCGTCGGTCTCGGCCCGGGTGCGGGCGAACCGCGTGCGGTAGAGTTCGGCCAGCCGGGCGAAGCCGTTCTCCCGGCGCAGCGCCACCGTCTCGTCCGGATCGTCGGAGCGGAAGAAGGCGCGCTCGGAATAGGCGTAGTGCGGGATCAGCCCCGCCACCCGCCGGGCCATCCGGGCGTGCCCGGTCAGGGACGGATGCTTGGCCCGGGACAAGTGAAGGCGCTGCGCGGCCTTCGGCAAAGCGATCACCGCGGCTGCGGCTGTGGCGGACAGGGTGGCGAGGAGTGCGGACATCGCCCCACGCCGTATCGGAGGCGGTTCACGGCATGATGACGGTTTCGGCGGGATCGTGGCTGCGGCGCGCCCTGGCGCAGGTCGGCGCCCAGGAGGATCTGAATTTTTTGCTGACCAACCGGCTGCCGCGACGGTTGGCGACGAGGTTCATGGGCTGGTTCAGCCGGATCGAGCAGCCGCTGGTGCGCGACGTCTCGATCGCGACCTGGCGCCTGTTCTGCGACGTCGACCTCAGCGACGCCGCCGAGACCCGATTCCCGAGCCTCCACGCCGCCTTCGTGCGCGCGCTGCGCCCCAGTGCCCGACCGATCGCCCGGGATCCAACCGTCCTGGTCAGCCCCAGCGACGCGATCCTGGGTGCGCATGGCCGGATCGAGGCGGGCCGGCTGCTCCAGATCAAGGGCCTGTCCTACAGCCTGGCCGACCTGCTCGGGGGCGATGCGGATCTTGCCCGCGCCCATGAGGGCGGCGCCTACGCGACCCTGCGGCTGACCGCCGGGATGTATCACCGCTTCCACGCGCCCCACGACCTCCGGGTCGAATCGGTCCGCCATATCTGGGGGGATACCTGGAACGTGAACCCGATCGCGCTGAAGCGCGTCGAGGCCCTGTTCTGCCGCAACGAGCGGGCCGTACTGCGCCTTCGGATCGCCGGCCACGCCGTGACCCTGGTGCCAGTGGCGGCGATCCTGGTGGCCGGCCTGCGCCTCGGCTTCCTGCCGGAGGGCGTCGCCCTGCGCCGCACCGCCGGCCGGCCCCTGCCCTGCACCGCCCGCCTGGAGAAGGGCGCGGAGATGGGCTGGTTCGAGCACGGCTCGACCATCGTGGTCCTGGCCCCGCCCGGCCTCACCCTGATGCCGGATCTGCAGGAGGGAACCCGCCTGCGCATGGGCGAGCCGCTGATGCGGCTGCCCGAGCGGGGCGCGTCGTAGCGGGCGCTACACGTCCAGGTTGGCGACGCTGAGCGCGTTGTCCTGGATGAACTCGCGCCGCGGCTCGACCACGTCGCCCATCAGCTTGACGAACAGGTCGTCGGCGTCGGTCGTGTCCTTGACCTTCACCTGCAGCAGCGAGCGCACCTCGCGGTCCAGCGTCGTCTCCCAGAGCTGCTGCGCGGTCATCTCGCCCAGGCCCTTGTAGCGCTGAAGCTGAAGCCCCTTTCGGCCGAAGGCCATCACCGCCTCGAACAGGGCGACGGGCCCGTGCAGCACGGTCTCGTCGGTCTTACGCATCAGCGTGGCGGGCTCGCCGTAGATCTCGCGGAACGCATCGGCGCGCTCGGACAGGCGCCGGGCCTCCTGGGACGAGATCAGGCTGGCATCCAGGGTGGCGACCTGCTTAACGCCGCGGAGCGTCCGGGTGAGGCGATAGCCGCCCTCGTGGGATTCGCCCTGCCAGCCCTGCTCGATCTCGTCGGCGATCAGGTCGAGGCGGCGCGCGGTCATGTCGGCCAGCACCTCGGCCTCGCCGGGCCGCGTGGCCGCCTCGGCGTCGAATGCCCCGGCGAGCACGGCCTGCTCGACCACGGAGCGGTCGTAGCGGGTGTGCAGGCCCTGGAGCACGTTGCGGAAGCCGCGCGCCTCCTCGACCAGGCTCTTGAGCTGCGGGCCGGTGAACTCGGCGCCGGTCGAGAGCCGCAGGATCGCCCCGTCGGTGCCCTGATCGATCAGGTAATCCTCGAGGGCGCGCTCGTCCTTGAGGTAGATCGCCTTGCGCCCGCGCTCGGCTTTGTAGAGCGGCGGCTGGGCAATGTAGAGGTGGCCGCGGTCGATCAGCTCCGGCATCTGGCGGAAGAAGAACGTCAGCAGCAGGGTGCGGATGTGCGAGCCGTCCACGTCGGCATCGGTCATGATGATGATGCGGTGGTAGCGCAGCTTCTCCGGGTTGAAGCCCTCGCGGTCCGTGGACGAGCGGCCGATCCCGGCGCCGAGCGCCGTGATCAGCGTGCCGATCTCCACCGAGGACAGCATCCGGTCGGCGCGCACGCGCTCGACGTTGAGGATCTTGCCGCGCAGCGGCAGCACCGCCTGGAACGCCCGGTCGCGGCCCTGCTTGGCCGAGCCGCCGGCCGAGTCGCCCTCGACCAGCAGGATCTCGCATTTCGACGGGTCGCGCTCCTGGCAGTCGGCGAGCTTGCCGGGCAGCGAGGCGATGTCCAGCGCCCCCTTGCGGGTCACGGTCTCGCGGGCCTTGCGGGCGGCCTCGCGGGCGGAGGCCGCCAGCACGACCTTGCCCATCACCGAGCGGGCCTGCTGCGGATTCTCCTCGAGCCAGGTGGACAGGCCCTCGTTGAGGACGTTCTCCACGGCGGGACGGACCTCGGACGAGACCAGCTTGTCCTTGGTCTGCGACGAGAATTTCGGATCCGGCACCTGCACCGAGATGACCGCGGTCAGGCCCTCGCGGCAATCCTCGCCGGTGAGCGAGACCTTCTCGCGCTTCGAGACGCCCGACGAATCGGCGTAGCCGGTGATCTGCCGCGTGAGCGCCGCCCGAAAGCCCGCCATATGCGTGCCGCCGTCGCGCTGCGGGATGTTGTTGGTGAACGGCAGGACCGTCTCGTTGAACGAGTCGTTCCACCAGAACGCGACCTCGACCCGGATGCCCTCACGCTCGGCGCGGACCACCACGGGGCTGGACATGCCCTCGATCGGCTTGCGCGAGCGGTCGAGGTAGCGGACGAAGGCCTCGATGCCGCCCTCGTAGTACAGCTCCTCGCGCTTGTGCTCGGCATGGCGCGCGTCGGTCAGCACGATGCGCACGCCGGAATTGAGGAAGGCGAGCTCGCGCAGCCGCTTCTCCAGCGTGCCGTAATCGAACTCGATCATCGTGAAGGTGTCGGTGGAGGGCAGGAAGGTCACCTCCGTGCCGCGCCGTCCGTTGCCGGGGCCCACGACCTTGAGCGGCGACACGGCATCGCCGTGGCGAAACTCCATGGCGTGCTCCATCTCGTTGCGCCAGATCCGGAGCTTCAGCCAGGACGAGAGCGCATTGACCACGGAGACGCCGACGCCGTGCAGGCCGCCGGAGACCTTGTAGGAATTCTGGTCGAACTTACCGCCCGCGTGCAGCTGGGTCATGATGACCTCGGCCGCCGAGACGCCCTCTTCCTTGTGGATGTCGGTCGGGATGCCGCGGCCGTTATCGGACACGGTGACCGAGCCGTCGGCGTTGAGCTGAACGGTGACGAGATCGGCATGGCCGGCCAGGGCCTCGTCGATGGCGTTGTCCACCACCTCGTAGACCATGTGGTGGAGGCCCGAGCCATCGTCGGTGTCGCCGATATACATGCCGGGGCGCTTGCGGACGGCGTCGAGGCCCTTCAGCACGCGGATCGATTCCGCGCCATACTCGGCGGGCTCGTTCGGGGGGATGTCGGCCATGAAATTCCTCGGGCAGGCGGACCAGTTCGCGACGGAGGGACTCGCGCCGTCGGGCGCCCACGCCTGCGCTCTCGCTTGGTCCGCCTGATATAGGGGTTCCGCGTTGAGATTGCACGATTTTACGGGCTCGCGCCGGACCCGTGCACCCGCTTTTCTGAGGCCCGGCGCTTAACGCCGCGTTAGCCCTGGATTCCGCCCGCGCTGGCCGCGTCCAAACGGGCGATCGCGTCCGCCGACAGGGTCAGCGCGGCGGCCCCGAGCAGGTCTTCGAGCTGCGCCACCGAGGTCGCGCTGGCGATCGGCGCGGTGATGCCCGGCCGGGCGATGATCCAGGCGAGCGCCACCTGGGCCTGGGTCGCGCCGTGGTCCCGGGCGGCCGAATCGAGGACGTCGAGCAGCGCCAGGCCGCGCGGGGTGAGGTACTTCGCGACCCGGTTCTCCCGGGCCCGTCCGGCCGCATCCTGGGCAGAGCGGTACTTGCCGGTGAGGAAGCCCGCGGCCAGGGAGAAATAGCCGATCACGCCGATCTCTTCCGCCCGGCACAGGGGGGCGAGCTCGGTCTCGAAACCGCGCTCGGCGAGGCTGTAATCCGGCTGGAGGCAATCGTAGCGGGGCAGGCCGGAGGCGGCCGAGACTTTCAGCGCTTCGGCGAGCCGCTGGGCGTCGTAGTTCGAGGCGCCGATCGCCCGGACCTTGCCGGCTGCGATCAGGCGCTCATAGGCCCGCAGCGTCTCTTCCAGGGGCACTTCGGCATCGTCGACATGCGACTGGTAGAGGTCGATCCGGTCGGTCTGGAGCCGCCGCAGGGAGGCCTCGCAGGCCGCCTCGATATGCCGGGCCGAGAGCCCCTTGCCGGCCTTGCCCATATCCATGCCGACCTTGGTGGCCAGCACGATCCTGTCCCGCGCGCCCGGCCGCGCCGCGAACCATTTTCCGATCACCGTTTCGGATTCGCCGCCCTGATGGCCGGGCGCCCAGCGGGAATAGACGTCGGCGGTGTCGACGAAGTCGAAGCCGCGCTCCACGAACCGGTCGAGGATCGCGAAGGAGGTGGCCTCATCCGCGGTCCAGCCGAAGACGTTGCCGCCGAGGCAGAAGGGCGCGACCCGGAGGTCGGAGCGGCCGATGCGGCGCTTGTCCATGCTGTCAGCCCTGAAGGAATGGGTTGGAGACGCGCTCTTCGCCGAGCGTCCCGGTCGGCCCGTGGCCGGGGATGAAGGCGATGTCGTCGCCGAGCGGCAGGACCTTCTCCTTGATCGCCCGGATCAGCTGCTCGTGGTTGCCGCCCGGCAGGTCGGTGCGGCCGACCGAGCCCTTGAACACGACGTCGCCCACCAGCGCGAAGCGCGCGTCCCGGCTCACGAACACGACGCTGCCCGGCGAGTGGCCCGGGCAATGGAGGATGTCGAAGCCGAGTTCGCCCACCGTCACGGCGTCGCCGTCGTCGAGCCAGCGATCGGGGGTCACGGCCCTGCCCTCGCCGATCCCGTAATTGGCCGCCGTCTCCGGCAGGGAATCGAGCAGGAACTTGTCGGCGAGGTGCGGCCCCTCGATCGGCACGCCGAGGCGCTCGCGCAGCTCGTCCGCGCCGGCGGCGTGGTCGACATGGCCGTGGGTCAGCAGGATCTTCTCCACCCGCACGCCCTGCTCCCGGATGGCGGCCTCAATCCGATCGAGGTCGCCCCCGGGATCGACGACCGCGCCGACCTTGGTGGCGTCGTCCCAGATCAGCGTGCAGTTCTGCTGGAAGGGCGTGACCGGGATGATCCCGGCGCGGGGCGTTCCTGGCATGGGGTTCCGCGAGTTGGCTGCGCCGCCGCCGGCGCTCTCGGTCCGGTTCTAGCGCAGAAGCGCCCGGGCGGCACCATCGTGGCTCGGTCAGGCCGATCCATCTTTCGGGCGGCGCAGGCTGTCGTGGAGCGCCAGCATCTCGGCCATTCCGAGGGATCGGCTGCTCCAGCGGGTCTCGGCGGTGTTCACTTTGGTGAACCGGTCGTGAGACCGGCCGCCATAGGCGCCGAAGATCGCGACACCGGCCTCGGTCGCGCCGTCCTCCGCGGGCGTCGCGGACGCGTCCGGCCGGTCGATCCGGTAGGAGGGCGCGGTCGCCTTGCCGGTGACGCCGATCCGCACCCAGGCATCGCCGTAATGCTTCTGGCACATCCGCATCGTCACCAGCACCTGCCGGAGATAGCCCTCGGCATCCTCGAGGTTGGGCAGGACGTCCGCGATCGTCGCGTCCGACGGGTAATGCTTCGACCGAACCATGTGCAACCTCGCTCCGGGGCGAGCCTTACCTCGCCGGCGGGGCCAGGGCGAGGCGCCGCCCGTCAGCCCGGCGTCCGCTTCAGGAGGGCGTCGAGCCCGCCGACCCGGAACCAGTGGTAGCCGTAGCCCTCGAGGAACAGGCAGTGCTTGCCGTCGGGGCCAACCTCGCTGCGCGACCCGGTCAGCACGTCGATCAGAATGTCGTGCTCCGGCTCGGCCGCGCCGGATTCGAGCGCGACCTCGACCGGTTCGGATGCGAGGTTGTGCACGCACAGGACGGCGTTGCCGCGCCACGTGTAGCGCAGGGCCAGGACCGAGTTCAGGCCGGTCGGGACCGCGGTCACGTCGCCCCAGCCGATCTCCGGCGCCTCCTTGCGCTGGCGGATCAGGCTCTGCATCCAGTTCAGCAGCGAGCCCGGGTCGTGCCGCTGGTCGGCGACGTTCACATGGGCGTAGCCGTAGGGGCCGTGATCGATCGGCGGCAGCACCGTGCGCTCGGCCTTGGTGAAGCCGCCCTGGTGCTCGGCGGTCCATTGCATCGGCGTGCGGGCGCAGTCGCGCTCCTTCAGGGCGAGGTCGTCGCCCATGCCGATCTCGTCGCCGTAGCGCAGCACCGGCGTCCCCGGTAGCGTGAACATCAGCGAGTAGGCGAGCCGGATCCGGCGCGGGTCGCCGGCCAGCATCGGGGCGAAACGGCGGCGGATGCCCCGGTCGTAGAGCTGCATCCGCTTCTCGGGGCCGAACTCCGCGAACACCGCCTCGCGCTGCTTCTCGGTGAGCCGGCCGAGGTCCAACTCGTCGTGGTTGCGCAGGAAGATGCCCCACTGGCACGAGAGCGGGCGCGGCTTGGTCCGCTCGATCGCCTTCACCAGCGGTCGCGCATCGTGCGCGGCCAGGGCGTAGAAGGTCGATTGGTTGACCTGGAAGTTGAACATCATGTGCATGCGGTCGGCGTCGTCGCCGAAATAGTCGAGATCCTGCTTCGGCAGGATGTTGGCCTCGGCCAGGATGATCGCGTCGCCCTTGCGCCATTGCAGGAACTCGCGGAAGTCGCGCAGCATGTCGAATTGCTCGCGCGGCTTGCCGCCGACATCGGCACCCTTCTCGGCGATGACGAACGGCACCGCATCCATGCGGAAGCCCGAGACGCCGAGCTCGATCCAGAAGCCCATGATCTTCAGGATCTCGGCCAGCACCTCGGGATTGGCGGTGTTGAGATCGGGCTGGAAGTCGAAGAACCGGTGGAAGTACCAGGCGCCGGCCTTCTCGTCGTAGGTCCAGGTCGTCTCCTGCACGCCCGGGAAGACCATGCCTTCATCGGTGGTGGCCGGCCGCTCCTTCGACCACACGTACCAGTCTCGGTAGGGCGAGTTCGGGTCCGAGCGGGCCGACTGGAACCAGCGGTGCTTGTCGGAGGTGTGGTTGACCACGAGGTCGATCAGCACCCGCAGGCCCCGCTGCTTGGCCGCGTGCGCGAAGGCGACGAAATCGCCGAGCGAGCCGTAATCGGGATCGACCCCGTAATAGTCCGAAATGTCGTAGCCGCCGTCGCGCTTGGGCGAGGGCTGGAACGGCATCAGCCAGATCGCGGTGGCACCCAATCCCTGGATGTAGTCGAGCCGCCGTTCCAGCCCGGCGAAGTCGCCGATGCCGTCGCCGTTGGCATCCATGAAGGTGCCGACCGACAGGCAGTAGATGACCGCGTTCTTGTACCAGAGATCGGTGATCATGCCGGTCCTCGTCTTTGCCGCGCACGACGAACGTCAAGCCTCACGAAAGCGTTGCCGTGGGCTGTCTCAAATCAGCCGCGTTGTGGAGCGCCTATCCACCAGCCCCGGCGTAGCGCTATCCCGGCCGGGCCCTGACTCGCCCCTCGAATCCGGACCGCATGAACGCCATCCTGATCAAGCTGTTCGCGACGGCCCTGACCCTGAGCCAGGTCACGACGCGGCCGGACGCGGTGCGGACCCAGTTCGATCCGTTCACCGACCAGGCCGAGGTCGTGCGCCTGCTGCGCGACGGCTGCGCCCATATGCGCAAGGCGTTCGACATCGAGGACATCAATCTCGATGAATTGATCACCACCGCGATGGAGGATCCGTCGAGCGTGGCCGGGCCGGCCGCGCCGAAGATCCTGCACGGGCTGAACCTCGACGAGCTGAACACGAGCTACAAGCAGTTCTGCAAGGGCGAGAACCCGGCGATCTCGCCGTTCAACGCCCGAGAGGTCATCGAATTCTACGACAACGCCACCAAGGACCTGCCCACCGCCGAGGCGCTCCGGGACAAGGCCCTGCCGGGCATGACCCGGATCCTCGACGGCGCCGGCAAGCCCTTCGCCGAGACCTTCGAGCCGAACGGCCGCCGCCTCGTCGTGCCGATCACCGCGGTGCCGAACCTGGTGCAGAAGGCGTTCATCGCGGCGGAAGACAAGCGCTTCGAGAGCCACCACGGCATCGACGAGCGCGGGGTGATCCGCGCCTTCATCGGCAACCTCGCCTCGCCCGGCCGCCCGGCCGGCGGCTCGACCATCACCCAGCAGGTGGTGAAGAACCTCTCGGTGGGCGACGACGTCACCTACGAGCGCAAGATTCGCGAGATGATCGTGGCGTCCCGCCTGGAGCGGATCCTGACGAAGCCGCAGATCCTCGGGCTCTACCTCAACGGCATCTATCTCGGTCGCGGCGCCTACGGCATCGAGATGGCGGCACAGAGCTATTTCGGAAAATCGGTCGGGCAGCTGACCCTGCCGGAGGCGGCCCTGCTCGCCGGCATGCCCAAGGGGCCGAACTTCTACAGCCCGGACAAGTACCCGGAGCGGGCGCGCGAGCGGCGCGCCTACGTGCTCGCCCGCCTCAAGGAAGAGGGCACGATCACGGAAGCCGAGATGAACGCGGCGGTGAACGCCGATCTCGGGCTGAAGCCGGTCGACGCAACACGGCGGGATTCCGGATTCTACGTGGTCGATTACCTGAACCGCGAGGCGCGCACCTTCGCGGGGGTGGATTCGCTGACCGCCGGCTCGTTCACCGTGCGCTCGACCATCAATGCCGGGCTCCAACGCGCCGTCGAGTCGGCCTTGCAGGACGGGCTGGCCAATTACGAGCGGTCCACCGGACGGCAGAGCTATACCGGCCCCGAGCTCAACCTCGCCGACAGCATCCGCCGGATCCAGGCGGCGACGCCCGCCCCGGAAGGTGCGGTCCAGGCCGCCCCCGGGGTGACCGGCGCCCGGGCGGAGCCCGCCAAACCCGAGGTGAAGCCGGGCGCGAAGGCGCCCCGGCCGAAGGTCGCGGCCGCTCCGCAGGCCAAGCCCGTCTGGCTGCGGGCCCTCGAGAGCTCCCGGCCGACCCTGTACGACGTGCACTGGCCGGTCGCGGTGGTGCTGGAGGCCGGCCGCGGGCCCGTGAAGGTCGGTCTCGCCGACGGCCGTACCGCCATCCTCGACCCGGGCATCGCCCGCAACCGTCTGCAGCTCTACGACGTGGTGCGGGTGAAGCTGACGGAGGGCCGTGGCGCGGCCCGGGCGCAGCTGCGGGTCCGACCCAACGTCCAGGGCGCGGCCCTCGTGCTGGAGAACCAGACCGGCCGCATCCTGGCGATGGCCGGCGGCTTCTCCTATCCAATGAGCCAGCTCAACCGGGTCACGCAGGCGGTGCGCCAGCCCGGCTCGACCCTGAAGCCGCTGACCTATCTCGCCGCGCTCAATGCCGGGCTCCAGCCCAACACCCTGGTCCTCGATTCCCCCGTCACGCTGCCGCCGATCGGCGGCGCCGGGGATTCCTGGTCGCCGAAGAATTACGAGGGCGGCGGCTCCGGCCCGACGACCCTGCGGCGTGGCCTGGAATTCTCGAAGAACCTCGTGACCGCCCGGCTGCTCCAGGGCGGCATCGCCCCGAAGGCGCCGGCCAGCCTGAAGCGCGTCTGCGACATCGCCCTCGAGGCGCAGATCTACGCCGAGTGCGAGCCCTATTATCCGTTCGTGCTCGGCGCGCAGCCGGTGCGGATGCTCGATCTGGCCGGCTTCTACGCGGCGGTGGCCAACGAGGGCGCCCGCCCGGCATCCTACGCGCTCGAATCGGTCGAGCGGGACGGCAAGGCGCTTTACACCCACGCCCCGCGCGAGCCGGTGCGGATCGGCTCGGCCGACCGGGTCGCGTTCTATCAGCTGAAGACCATGCTGCAGGGCGTGACCCAGCACGGGACCGCCGCGGCGCTCTCCAAGGTCTCGGCCTATGTCGCGGGCAAGACCGGCACCTCCGAGAACGAGAACGACGCCTGGTTCGCGGGCTTCACCAACGAGATCACCGTCGTGGTCTGGGTCGGCTACGACAACGCCGACGGCAGCCGCAAGACGCTGGGCCGCGGCCAGACCGGCGGCCATGTCTCGGTGCCGATCGCGTCGAACATCTTGCAGGCCGCCTGGGCGAACGGCGTCCCGAAGACGCCGCTGCGGGGCCCCTCCTCCGAGGCGCGCCCATTCATCGCCGACCTGCCGATTGATCCCCATAGCGGCCAGCGGGTCGCGGGCGGCGGTTTCCTCGAGCATTTTCGCACGAGCGGCGACGGCAAGATGGCCGACACCCAGTTCCGTCTGGTGCCGCGCGAGACCCTCTACGCCATGCGGCCCGATGCCGAGGACGGCGACCTCAACGGCGCCGAGGATGGGGCGAGCGTCGCCGGCGATTACTACGGCACCATGACTGGCGAGCGCCCGGCGCCTGATCCCCTCGACCCGTTCGGCGAGCGCCAGCCGCCGCGCAGCCGCCGTGCGCAGGGCGATCTGGATTCCTACGGCCAGGACGCCTACAGGCCCTGGCCCGGCCAGACCGCCCGCTCGCCCTTCGGGGACGAGGAGGTGCGCCGGCCGCGCCGCCGCGACCCGGATTACCTGTTCGGCGAAGACCCGGGCTACTGACCGCCCCTCGATCGAAGAGATACCCGTTGCGCAAGCCGTTCCCTGCCGCCCTCGCCCTCGCCCTGACGGCCGCCCACCCGGTCTGCGCGCAGACGCCCGCCGCCAGCCCGGCGCCGGGTTCGGAGCGGATCAAGGAGGTGCCCTCGGTCACCGCCCTCGATCCGGCGACGCTCAAGCCGGGGCAGATCCTGTTCACGGATCACCGCGACAACCCCACGGCGCCCGAGAACGGGCTGATCCCGTATCTCGACTGGCTGAAGGCCCGCCCGGCCGAGGCCGCGGTGCTGGCGCCTTTCCCCGGCTACAAGGAGCCGGACTACACCGTGACGGTGAACGGCGTGACCAAGCCGCGGCACGAGACCCTGAAGGTCTACGTGGCCGAGGGGCGGTTCGTGGTTGCGCGGCCGGCCGAGGCGATCGACCTCCAGGCCTTCGCCAATCTCGGCTTCGTCCAGAAGATGGACCCGGCGATCAAGCACAAGGCGATCACGGCCGGCGAGGTGACGCCGAACAAGGATCCGGCCGCCGCCTTCGCCAAGCGCCCGGACCGGCCCTGGTGCGAGGGCGCAGGCGCCTGCATCGAATCGCGCTACGATCTCGAAGGCAAACTGCCGCTCGGCGTGAAGCTCGCCAACAAGCTCGAGGAGGGCTCGGCCAAGAAGATCGCCGAATACGTCTCGTTCCAGAGCGAGCTGCGCGTGCTCGGCCCCGACCAGGGCGCGCCGCTGAAGGCCCTGACCAAGATCGACACGCCGGTGACCGGCGGGCTGGAGCAGACGATCTTCTGGGTCAACCAGATCCTGCGCTTCGGCAAGTTCCTGGCCGTGTTCCAGCCGATGCCGAACGATCCGACCAAGACGGTGGTGACCACCTACATGGCGCTGGCGATCAAGGCTGATGTCCTGGACCGCAAGGCCGAATATGCCCGGGTGCCGGTGCTGAAGAACCTGCTCCCCGCCCAGGTGTTGATGGGCAATTCGAGCTTCAACACCGGCAACTCGATCAGCGCCGGCCTGCCGGTCTACGCCCGCAACCGGATCACCACCTTCGCCGACGCGATGGCGAAGCGCTGATCGTCGCGAGCGCCGCGTCCCGGATTCCGGACGCGGCTTTCCGGGCCGGGGATCAGAACCCGCGATTGCCGATCGAAGGCAGGGTCGGCTGCGTATAGGCCCGGTTCACGTCGCGCCGGGTCTGGGTGCCGTTCGTGTCGTTCGAGGCCCGGTAATTGTCGAGCCGGAAGCTCTCGGCGAGGCCGCTGCGCCCGTCCGGGCTGTCGGTGTTGCAGGCGCAGAGCCCGCCCACCGCCAGGAACGAGACCGCGAGAAGGGTAAAGCGCATGATTGATCCTGGGCGATCCCGAGCCGGGCGAGGGATTGCTATCCGCCGCCGAATCGCAGTTTGAAAGGCCGGTGAGGGCATGGTCAGGGCGGCGACAAGTCCGTCAAGACCGGCGGCGAGGCGTAAACCGATTCTGCCGCCTCCGATGCGCGGCGGCCACGGAAAATCTACCTTTCCACGCGTTAGCGGCGGATAGGACCCGTCAATTGGCGGAAGTACGGCCCCTCCCCCTGGCGAATCCGGGTCCTTTCGGGCCAGAACCGTCGGCGATGAGCAACGTCCTGCCCTTCCGGCCGCGCCCGACCGTCACCCGCCTCGCCCGCTGCGAGGTGGTGACCGTGGCCGGCGACCTCCTCGCCCTGCTCGAGCAGCTCGAGGATGTGAGTGCCCGCGCCGCGGCGATGGGCCGTCCCACGCTCGAGGTGGAGCGCACGGTTCAACACCTCCTCGACGCGGTCAGCGCCGTGGAGCGCGCCCTCGACTGCATCGGCGAGGGCGAGCAGATGGCCCCGGCCTGAGCGGCACCATCGTGCCGTAGCGCTGCCTGGCCTTTCGGTGCGGCGATAGCTTGGCGCCGAACTGTAGCGGGCCTGGTCCTGTCCGGTCCGTGTGTTCCGGAGAGCGTGAAACTGCCTACGGAGCGGTTGTGGTCGTCGGACGACGGGCGAGCGGGCCGAACCGGTTTTGCACAATAGATCCGGTGGTGATTCGGTCTTAAATGACACGCACAACGTGGTTCTTCGATCTACGCTTACAAACCTCCAATATTCCGGAACCCTCTCGCGCAGCTTGCGGTTGAAGGTCCGGCGGTCGAGATCGGCGCCGGTGCCGGAGGATGTTATGAGGTTTCGTACGGGCAGCACGTTGGCCGTCATCGCCGCCGCCGGGCTTCTCGCCGGAACCGTGGTCCGGGCCCAGGCGGCCGAGGTCGGGTTTCTCGAGATGCTGTTCGGAGCCCGGCCGGCGCCCGCGCCCCAGCAGGCGCCGCAAGCGCAAGCGCCCCAGCCGGCGCAGGACCGCGCCGTGTACCGGCGCGCGACGCCCCGCCTCGGCAGCGCCCGCCACCGTCTGCAGACGCGCTACGCAGCGCTTCCGGTCCGGATCCGCGTCAAGGAGGTCAAGGAGCTGGAGGTCAGCCCCCGTCAGACCGCGATCGACATGAAGGGCGGCGCGGCTGCGGCGCTGCTGAAAGATGAGACGCTGCTGCCCGGCGACATCGTCGTGCTCAACACCGGCGCCAAGGTCTTCACCGGAAACCCCGACAAGCGCCACGCCCTCCGGGATTTCGAGTCCGTGCAGACGTCGCGTTTCGTCAGCAAGGGCACCCGCAAGCAACTGGCCGGCCTGTTCACGCCGGTCGGCGCGACGCCTGCGAGCGAGGCACGCCGGGTCGTGGCGCGCGGACCGCAATCGACGCCGCCGATCGCCACCCCGATCCCGCCGCAGCAGACCGCCATGCGGGTGATCAACGTGTGGAAGACCGCGCAGTAATCGGTTGCGGCCTTCGGCTCAGAAGAAGCGCTCCTTGACCACGATTGTGTCGCCCGGCCGGACCGAATAGGTCATCGGCACGATGCCCGACACGAGTCCGCTGCCGGTATCGCGGGTGAGCACGGCGTAGTCCCGGGCCGCCCGCGGCCCGAACCCGGCGGCGATCGCCACCGCCGTCTCAACGGTCATGCCGTTGACGAACGGGTACTGGCCCGAGGTCGTGACCTCACCGAGGATATAGAACGGCCGATAGGTATCCACCTCGACGGTCACGTGCGGCTCGCGCACGAAGCCGGCGGCGAGCTTGGCCTCGATCGCCCGGGCCGCCTGACCGGTGGTCTGGCCGCCGACCTGGACGGTGCCAATCAGCGGCATCGCGATCTTGCCGGCGCCGTCAACGGCGTAAATGTTCGACAGGTTGTCCTGCCCGAACACGATCACGCGCAGCTTGTCGCCCGCCGAGAGCGGATAGCGCGCGCCGATCGATCCGGTGCCGGTGGCATCGAGCTGGTCGGTGCGGAAGCTCGGACGCAGGCAGCCGCCGAGCGCCAGAGTCGAGCCAAGAGCGAGGAGCAGAGCGCGCCGGTTCATCACCATCGCCGTCATGGGTGCCAAGTCGGCGTGGTGTAGGCTGTTAAGGTTAACGAACCTTGATCATTCCGATGACCAGTCCCAGCGGGCCGGTGCGCAAGCTTTCTTAACGTCCAAGCAACCTTAACGACCTCTAATAGCGCCGGGATGGCATCGCGTGCCGTCCCGTCGGCCTTCGCGTTCAGAGCGTCTCATGTCCCGTATCAGCCTGCGCTCGCCCCACGCCGTACCTGCCACGCGGTCCAGCGCCCGGGACGGCGTCGGCCTGGCGCAGGTCCCGCAGATCCTGCGCCGGTCGATCGGCTGGATCGTCGGCCCGACCCTGGTTGTCGCGCTGGGCGCGGGCATCTTCGTCAACGTGGTGAGCCCGCGCTACACCGGCGAGGCCAAGCTGATCCTAGAGAGCCGCGATCCGGCCTTCGCCCGCACCGCGCAGGAGCGCGCCGACCAGCTCGCGCCGATCGACGAGCAGGCGGTGGCGAGCCAGGTCCAGGTGGTGATGTCGCGCGACCTCGCCCGCGAGGCGATCCGGCGGCTCAAGCTGGTCGGCAATCCGGAATTCGACCCGGGCTCCAGCAGCATCGGCCCAGTCCAGCGCGTGATGATGATGCTCGGCATCGGCGCCAACCCCCTCGACCGCCCGGCCGAGGACCGCGTGCTCGATTCCTATTTCGAGCACCTGCTGGTCTATCCGGCCGGCAAGTCGCGGATCCTGACGATCGAGTTCCGCGCCAAGGACCCGAAGCTCGCCGCCGAGGGCGCCAACACCATCGCGCAGCTCTACATTTCCTCCCTCGAGGCCGACAAGGTCGATACCGCGCGCTACGCCTCCTCCTGGCTGGGCGGCAATATCGACGGGTTGCGCAAGCGCGTCGCGGAAGCCGAAGCGAAGGTCGAGGCGTTCCGCGCCAAGAACGGCCTGGTCGGCAGCGGCGGCGCCACCGGCCAGCCGCTCACCACCCAGCAGCTCGGCGAGCTGTCGAGCCAGCTCTCCCAGGCCCGGATCCTGAAGGCCGACCTCGCCGGCCGGGTGAAGGCGATCAAGGACCTGATCAAGGACGGCCGCGCCTTCGAGATCACCGAGGTCGCCAACAACGAGATGATCCGCCGGATCGTCGACAACCGGATCGCCGTCCGAGCCCAGCTCGCGCTGGAATCGCGCACGCTGCTGCCGGCCCATCCGCGGATCAAGGAGCTGCATGCCCAGCTCGAAGACCTCGACGCCCAGATCAAGACCTCGGCCGAGCGCGTCGTGCGCACCCTGGAGAATGACGCGAAGATCGCCGGCTCCCGGGTCGAGAGCCTGCAGGCCGCCGTCGACGGCCAGCAGGACGTGGTGGTGAAGGGCAATGCCAGCGAGATCCAGCTCCGGGCCCTGGAGCGGGAGGCCAAGGCGCAGCGCGAGCAGCTCGAATCCTACCTGTCCCGCTATCGTGAGGCCGCCGCCCGCGATGGCGAGAGCGCCACGCCCGCCGATGCCCGCATCGTCTCGCGCGCCGTGACCCCGGAACTGCCCTCTTTCCCGAAGAAGCTGCCGATCGTCGGCTTCGCGACCCTGGTGACGCTGATGCTGGCGGTCGGCGGGGTGCTCGCCAGCGCCCTCCTGGCCGAAGGAAGCCGCAGCGAGCGGGACTCGGACACCGCCTTCGACACCTCGGACCGGCGGACCCGCCTCGAGCCGGAGCTCGCGCGCCCGGGCTTCGCCTTCCCGGAGGCGATGCCCCTGGCCCATTGGTCCGAGACCGCCGAGGGCGCCGAGCCGGCCGGGCCCACCGCGCCACCCGCCCCCGTCCCTGCACGCCCGCCCGCCGAGGCCTACGATCTCGCTCCGCTGATCGCCCGGATCTCCGCGGTGGTGCGCGAGCCCGGCGACCGGTCCGGACGCAGCGTCCTGGTGATGGAGACGGAAGCGTCGCACGGCGACCAAGCGCTCCACGATGCGCTGGTGCGCGCGCTCGGCCGCAAGGCCAGCCTGGTCACGGTCGATCTGAACGCTGCGCGCGGTCGCGCCGACGAGCGCGGCTTCAGCGATCTGATCGCCGGCGATGCGGCCTTCCTCGATGTGATTCAGCCCGCGCGCGATAGCGGCCTCCACCGGATCGGCGCCGGCCGGGCCCCGTCCGAGGTGCTGTTCGACGGGCCGGATGCGCTGAGCCTGACCTTCGAGGCCATGGCCGAGGCCTATGATTGGGTGGTCTGCCGGCTTCACGCCGCGCCGGGCGCCGTCGACCTGCTGGAACTCGTCGCCGGCTACATGGACAGCGTCATCATCGCGTCGAACGCCGCCGCCGAGGATCCGGCCCTGGCCGATCTCTACGCGATCGCCGAGGATGCCGGCGCCGGCCAGATCCTGGTCGCGCAGGATCGCTCAGCCGAGCACGTCACAACGGCTGATCTGGCCGGTCCCGAGCTCCGGCTCAACGCCGCCTAAGGTCACGACCGGCGCGTCAGCTTCCGCAGGCGCGCCGCGACCGCGTAAAGCCGCGGATCGCGTTTGATCCGGCGCTTCGTCCGGGTGAGCGCCATCCTGGCGACGCCATAGGCTCGGCCGCGCAGGCTCACCGGCACGATCGTCTCGACCAGCCCGATCGTCTCGTCGCAGATGCTCGCCTTGTAGCGGGCCTCGCCGACGCCGAGATCGAAGCCCCGGCGGCCCCTTGCGGTCTGGTCGCCGACGAGATGCTGCAGCAGCAGGTCGCCCGGGCTGAACCGGGCGATCTCCGGGTCCGGATCGAACGCCGTCATCATGCCGCTAAAGCGGTGCTCGCTCACCGCGCCTCCGAAGGTCGCGAGTACACGCCCGCTCTCGGCCAGGCACAGGGCGTAGATCTCCATCGCGGGATCGGCACCGGAGGCAGCCGCGGCGAGGAATTGTCGGATCGGCTCGGGCGCGTAGGGGTCGGCGACGCCCATCCCGGCGAACCGCAAAGCCTTGTGGGCGAAGAACGCCGCCAGATACCGGGCCGCCTCCTCGGGGGTCTCGGCACGACGATACGCGAGGGCGCCCTTGGCCTCGACCAGGCGCTTCTCCTTCGAGCGCAGCTTCTTGCGCGCATCGGCGCTGAACACACGGCGCACGGTCGCGTCGGCATCGGGACCGAGCATCAGCCCATAGGCATCGCTGGCTTCCGGCTCACCGGTCTCGGCGAACGGATTGGCCGCGCCGTCCCACATCCGGGGCTGATGCTGCAGCGCGTAAACGTCGATGCCGGCCGGGCGCCCGGCGCGGATAAGCGCCGCCGTGATCTCGCCCGGGGCGATTGCAGCGGCATCGCGGGTGGCGAAGAGCGGCAGGTGGTAATTCGCATGCGTGTCCCCGACGACCCGGGCCACGGTCCGGCCGAAGCGTTGCGTGAGCACGAGCGGGAGCAGGATCCTGGCGCGGCCTTCCGCGTCCCGCAGGACCAGGATGCGCGCAGCTGCCGCCGTGCCGGTCGCCCGCAGGTAGGCCGAGACCCAATCGAACCGCTGGTAGGGCGTGTGCAGGCTCGCCGGATTGGATTCGAGCCGCCGCCACAGGGCTTCCACGGCGGCGAGATCCGAAAAGACTTCCGCGGTCAGCGTTCCGGACGCGCGTGCACCGATCATGTCCGTTCCCGCCACCTGGACGCCGGTCGCCATACCCGGATCTCTCCACCGAACCGGGCCGAGCCCGGAGCCAAGCGCCGACCTTGCCGGATGCGCGCTGAATGAGCCGTGACTCGCGGAGCAGAGTATCCCGACCCAGCACTGCAAATCGTGGCCTTGGCTAATACAATCTTCCGGCAGAACTTCTGATCGGGCGGCGATTGTGGGTTTCTTTACCCCGGCCGGTGATCGCTGTACCCGCCCGGGCCGAGCGGCCCGATCGGGTCCGAGTCATGATCTCGTCGCGTGTCAAGCATCGGGTATTCGCGTCCGGCTTCCGCGCGATCCAGGCGCTCGGCGCCGACCGCTGGCTCGCGCCCGCCGCCCGCGGGCTCGGCGTGATCCTCACCTTCCACCATGTCAGCCCGGACCCCGTCCCGGCCTTCGCGCCGAACCGGCTTCTGAGCATCACGCCGGACTTCCTCGACCGGACCCTGCGCGAGCTCGACGCCCGCGGCTTCGAGGTGATCGGGCTCGACGCGGTGCCGGAGCGGCTCGCCGCGCCGGATTATGGGCCGCCCTTCGCGGTCCTGACCTTTGACGACGGCTATCGCGACAATGTCGAGCATGCCCACCCCGTCCTCGCGCGCCACGGCGTCCCCTGGACCCTGTTCGTCACGAGCGGCTACGCCGACCAAAGCGGCCGCCTGTGGTGGATCGAGCTGGAGCGGGCGATCGCGCGGCTCGACCGGGTGCGGATCGCCATCGGAGCACGGAGCCTCGACCTCCCGGCCCGCAGCCCGCAGGAGAAGGCGCTGGCCTTCGAGGCGCTGTACCGCGACCTGCGCCGCGGCACCGAGGCCGACCTGCTGGAGCGGATCGCGGATCTGTGCCGGCAAGCCGGCCTCGCGCCGGGCGCCGTGGCGTCCGAGCTGTGCCTGTCCTGGGCCGAGTTGCGCGATCTGGCCCGGGACCCGGCAGTCACCATCGGCGCCCACACGGTCAGCCACCCGATGCTCGCCAAGCACGATGCGGCGACGGCCGCGCGCGAGATCGTCGAGGGCCGCGCCCGGATCGCGGCCGAACTCGGCCGGGAAATCCGGCATCTGTCCTATCCGGTGGGCGATCCGACCTCGGCCGGCCCGCGGGAATTCGCGCTGGCGCAGAAGCAGGGCTTCGCGACCGCGGTGACGACCCGGCCCGGGCACCTCTTTGCCGAGCATGCCGGCCATCTGCACGCCCTGCCGCGCGTCTCGATCAATGGCTGCCATCAATCGCGGGCGGCACTCGCGGGGCTGCTGTCCGGCGTGCCGTTTCTGGCCTGGAACCGGGGGCGCCGGCTCAACGTCGCCTGACAATCGCTATCGAGGTCGTACGGCGCGGCAGTGGCTGCGTTGCGATTCAACGCCGACGGCGGTGCCGATAGCTGGTCGAAAACGAAGCGTATTGCCGTCCGCCGCGGCGCGAGCGGTAGCGGCCCTTTCGGCTGGGCGTGTTCTCGACGGCGTCCTCGGCCTGGGGCAGCGCCTCGGCCAGGGCCGGGGCGGCGGCCGCGTCGGCCGAGGCGTAACCGCCCGCCACGTTCCGGGCAGCCGGCCCGAACATCGCCAGGCACTGGTTGTAGGCCAGATCGTTCTTCAGGCGCTCGCACTCGCCGATCGAGCGCGGCGTGCCCTGCGCGAGGGCGGGAAACGGCGCGACCAGCACGACGAGTGCGGCCAGATGCTTGAGACGCATGGGCAAGCGATACACGAACGGGGGATCTCGAAATCGGGTCGGACGCTTCTGGCGGCCGAGTGCGGCAAAATCGAGGGGTCCGCTCAGCTGTCCGGCCGTTCCATCCAGCGGATCAGCGGCATCAGCGGGAAGATCCAGGCGATGCCGAGGATCGAGTAGAGCACGGCCTGAATGGCCGCCGGCGTCTCGGCGATGCGGCTGTCGGCCAGCGCCATCGCCAGCGGTCCGTAGAGGCAGACGAAGGCCAGCATCGCGACCGTGCCGATCAACGTGCGGGTGCGGCGGCGCATCACTTCTACAGCCTCGTCTCTCCCTGACGGGAGACGGCTACCGCTCACGAGCCCGGTTGGCAACGCGCGCAGCGCCGCGGGCTGCGGCGCCGCCGACGTTGCCCGCATCCCGCGCTTCCCCTAACGCGTCGCGAGGGCCGGGACATCCCGGCAACCGCGGAAGGGATGCGCGTGGTGATGAGAGTCTCGGGCGACCATCGATCGAGCACCGTGCGGGCCTGGCTCTACCTGGTGGCCGCCCTCGTGGTCGCCATGGTGGCGGTCGGCGGCGCCACGCGCCTGACCGGGTCCGGCCTGTCGATCACCGAATGGCGTCCCGTCACCGGGATCGTCCCGCCCCTGTCGGAGGCGGACTGGGCCGCCGAGTTCGCCAAGTACAAGGACACGCCGCAATACAACATTCTCAACCAGGGGATGGGGCTGTCGTCGTTCAAGGTCCTGTACGGCTGGGAATGGGGCCATCGCCTGCTCGGGCGGCTGATCGGCCTGGTCTTCTTCCTGCCGCTGGTCGTCTTCTGGTGGCGCGGCATGATCAGCCGTCGTCTCGGGCTCGGGCTGCTCGGCCTCGGGATCCTGGGCGGGTTCCAGGGCGCGATCGGCTGGATCATGGTCGCCTCGGGCCTCCAGCCCGGCATGACCGCGGTGGCGCCGCTGAAGCTCGCGCTCCACCTCACTATGGCGAGCCTGATCCTGGCCGGCCTGGTCTGGCTCGCGGCCGGTCAGCGCGACGACACCATCGATCCGGCGCCCGACTGCATCCGCGTCGTCGCATTGCTGCTGCCGGCTTTGGTGCTCGTGCAGATCTTCCTGGGCGGCCTCGTCGCCGGGTCGCATGCCGGCCTCGTCTACAACACCTGGCCGAGCATGGATGGCGCCCTGATCCCGCCGATGGACAGCCTGTTCGCGATTCAACCCTGGATCGAGAACTTCGTCGACAACCACGCCCTGGTCCAGTTCGACCACCGGGTGACCGCCTACCTGATCGTGGTCGTCGCCGTCCTGCACGCGATCGACGCCCGGGTGAGCGGACCGGCCGGCGCGGCCGGGCGCGCCGCCGGCGTCGCAATCCTGGCCCTGGCCCAGGCCGGGCTCGGCATCGCGACTCTGCTCCTGGCCGTCCCGCTCTGGGCGGCGCTGGGGCATCAGATCCTCGCCATGGCGGTGCTGACCATGGCGGTGGTCCATGCCCGGCTGAGCCGCGGCACCGGCCTCGCCCGGCCGGCCGCGCGGGAGCCGGCGCTCGGTTTCGAGGGATTAGCCGGCCGCGGGGCGTGAGGTTGGCTGTGGCGATGTAGCCGCGGGCAACAACACTTTTACCACGCGGCACTAGAACCTTGGGATAAACTCCGCATCAGCACTTTGCACAGGGAACGGTTGAGCGCTTTTAAGCTTTAGGATGCAGGCGTAGCAGGAGGCTTCATGATGTCTCTCGCGGAGGATGGTCGCCCGCTGACCCTGACGTGGCATTACACGCCGCGCGAGATCGTGGCGGACGGTGTGATCCACGGCCTCGGTGTCGTCCTCGGCCTCTCCGGCGCGGTGGCGCTGGTGGCGACCGCCCTCACGGCCCATCTGGGCTTCGGCGAGCGGGCCGCCGTCGTGCTCTACGCCACCGCTCTGGTGCTGATGCTCGGCGTCTCGGCCGTGTACAACCTCTATCCGGTCAGCCCGCGGAAATGGCTGCTGCGCCGGGCTGACCACGCGCTGATCTACCTGATGATCGCCGGCACCTACACGCCGCTCGTGGCGCTGGTCGGCTCCGGGACGCGCGCCTACCTGTTGCTGGCGGTGATCTGGCTGGTCGCCCTGGTCGGGATCGCGATCAAGCTGTTCATGCCCGGCCGGTACGATCGCTTGTCCATCGGCCTCTACCTGATGCTCGGCTGGAGCGGCCTGCTCGCCTACGAATCGGTGATCGCCGCCCTGCAGCCGACCGCCCTCTGGCTGCTGGCGATCGGCGGGATGCTCTATTCGGTGGGCGTGCTGTTCCACGTCTGGCGGACGCTGCCGTTCCAGAACGCGATCTGGCACGGCTTCGTGCTCGCCGCGACGGCCTGCCATTACGGCACGATCTGGGCCAGCTTGAACGGCCTCGCGCTGACGTGAATTGATACACGGCAGTAAAACTCCGCTTACCTTCCTTCTGAAAAGGCCGGTCGAGCGGAGTTCCGTTTAAGTTTACTGCGACGGTCGCTGCACCACACTCCTGGGACTGTTATTCCCGGGAGCGATACCGTGGCTGCGAAGCCGACCGAGACCCGACCAGGCCAGCGCCTCCGCATCCTGCACGTGTTCCGCGCGCCGGTCGGCGGGCTGTTCCGCCACGTGCTGGACCTCGCCCGCCTCGAGGCCGCGGCGGGGCACGCGGTCGGCATCGTGTGCGACGCGACCACGGGCGGCGAGCGCGGTGCCCGGGCCCTCGCCGACCTGGCGCCGTCGCTGGATCTAGGCCTTCTCCGGATCCCGATGCGGCGCAACCCGCACCTGTCGGACTGGACCTGCCTGCGCGCGGTCGCGCGCCGGGCCGGCGAGGTCGGCGCCACGGTGCTCCACGGCCATGGCGCCAAGGGGGGCGCCTATGCGCGGCTCGCGCCGGCCTCGGCGATCCGCGCCTACACGCCCCATGGCGGCAGCTACAATTACCGGCCGGGCAGCCCGCTGCACCGGACCTACATGGCCGCCGAGGCCGTGCTGGCCCGCCGCACCGACGCGTTCCTGTTCGAGAGCGCGTATGTCGCCGAGCGGCACCGGGCTTTCGTGGGCGGCCCGGAGAAGGTGACCCGCATCGTCCATAACGGCATCGCCGAGGCGGAGTTCGCCCCGGTGCCCCTGGCCGCCGATGCCGCCGACCTGCTCTATGTCGGCGAGCTGCGCGAGGCAAAGGGCCTGCCCTACCTGCTCGACGCTCTGGTCCGGCTGCGCCAGGAAGGTCGGCCGCTGCGGCTGCTGATGGTCGGCTCGGGTCCCGATGCCGAGAGCCTGCGCGCCATGGTCGAGCGGCTCGGCCTGTCCGACGCGGCGTCCTTCGAGCCGCCGCAGGCGATCCGCTCGGTCCTGGCCCGGGGCCGCATCCTGGTCGTGCCGTCGCTCGCCGAATCCCTGCCCTACGTGGTGCTGGAGGCCGCGGCCGCTGCCCAGCCCCTGGTCGCCACCCGGGTCGGCGGCATTCCGGAAATCTTCGGCGCCATGGCCGGTGATCTCGTCCCGTCCCGCGACGCGGACGCGCTGGCCGGCGCGATCCGCCGGGTGCTCGACGAAGCCCCGGACGTGCTGGCCGGCCGCGTTCGGGCGCTCAGCGAATCCATCCATGAGCGCTTCTCCCTGGAGCGGATGGGGGCCGACGTCATCTCGGGCTACGCCGCGGCGTTCCAGGCCCGCGAGACCCGCCTCAGGGTCGGATCGGGCGAGCCCGCGCAGGAACGGGCCGCCGCGATGCGAGCCACGCGAACGTGATCACCAACGCGAGAACGCGTCTCGGGACGTAGACCCGGGCGAGTTCGCCTTGACAGTTTTCTATACGGGCCCGTGCCAGGGTCCAGGCTCAGTAACTCATCTGTTTCCGATGATCGGAAAGCGGTGAGACACCTGCAGACCCGGGGGATTTGCCTCGGGAGGAACCGATCGATGAGCGCGTTCGACATCCGCGACCTTCTCGAGGCCACCGGCCCGCTCGACGGCCAGGCCGCCGTCGCGCGACTGGGTGGTGCGGTTCCGCCCGCGGACCTGCAGACGCACGCGCCGACGGCGATCTCGCCGGTCGTCGTGGCCGGGCTGGTGCGGGCCGCCGAATTCGCCCTGATCTCCGGTCTGGGCGCATTGCTGCACCTGCTGATGCTGCGTGGCCGGGTGCCGTTCGGGCTGACCTATGCCGGCGTGATCGCGCTGGTCGCCGGCCTCACCGTGGCGCTGGTCCAGGCCGCCGGCGGTTACCGGATCTCGTCCTTCAGGGCCTTCCCCAAAGCGGCGATCCGGTTGGTCGCGGCGTGGTCGATGACCTTCCTGATGGTCGCCGCCATCTTGGTGCTGGCCAAGGTCGCTGATCATTATTCGCGCCTGTGGCTCGCGGCTTTCTACGGCACCGGGCTCGCCGCCCTCCTGGCCGGCCGCTTCGCGCTCGCCCGGGTGATCGAGGGCCAGACCCGGGCAGGCCGGTTCGACCGCAGGACCGCGATCGTCGGCGGCGGCAAGCCGGCGGAAGAGCTGATCGCCGCCCTCGAGAAGCAGAGCGACAGCGGCATCCGCATCGTCGGCGTGTTCGACGACCGCAACGCCGACCGGTCCTCGGACGTGGTCGCCGGCTATCCGAAGCTGGGCACGGTCGACGATCTCGTCACCTATGCCCGTCACGCCCGGCTCGACCTGATCGTGTTCACGATCCCGATCACCGCCGAGGCGCGGATCCTCCAGATGCTCGCGAAGCTCTGGGTGCTGCCGATCGATATCCGCCTGTCGGCCCACGCGGCCAAGCTGCGGCTGCGCCCGCGGAGCTACTCGTATCTCGGCTCGGTGCCGGTGCTGGACGTGTTCGACCGGCCGATCGCCGATTGGGATGTGGTGCTGAAGGCTCTGTTCGACCGCAGCGTCGGCCTGATGATGCTTCTGGCCCTGTCGCCGCTCATGATCGCGGTGGCTCTGGCGGTGCGGCTGACCTCGCGCGGGCCGGTGCTGTTCCGGCAGAAGCGCCACGGCTTCAACAACGAGCTGATCGAGGTCTTCAAGTTCCGGTCGATGTATGTCGATCAGTGCGACGCCGGCGCCGACAGGATGGTCACCCGCGGCGACCCTCGGGTTACCCCGGTCGGGCGCTTCATCCGCAAGACTTCGCTGGACGAGCTGCCGCAACTCTTCAACGTGCTGAAGGGCGACCTGTCGCTGGTCGGGCCCCGTCCGCACGCGCTGCAGGCCAAGGCTGCCAACACGCTCTACGATCAGGTGGTCGACGGCTATTTCGCCCGTCACAAGGTCAAGCCCGGCATCACCGGCTGGGCGCAGGTCAATGGCTGGCGCGGCGAGACCGACACGTCGGAGAAGCTGCAGCGGCGCGTCGAGCACGACCTGTTCTACATCGAGAACTGGTCGGTGCTGCTCGACCTGCAGATCCTGATCACGACGCCGTTCGCGCTGTTCAGGACCGAGAACGCGTATTGAACGCGGGTCTTACACCCGTACTCCGAACCTCTCACCCCCGGTTGAGGTGAGAGGTTGGACGATAGGGCGGTCTCGGCTGACATTCAGCCAAAACCGCTGCCGGATGGACTCTGAGACGGACTACGGCAGGGCGCCGGCCTTCTCCTTGGCCTGCATGATCGTGTTGCGGCAGGCCTCGGCATTGCCGGCCTTGTCCTCTTCCGCGGCCTTGGCAACCAGGCGCTTGGCCTCGTCGACGCCCGAGGCGGTCGGCTTCACGGCGGCGTCGCTCTTGGTCAGGGCCGGCGGGGTCGCGAGCGCCTTGTCGGAATGCGACGAGGTCGTGCCGCCGGGCGGGGTCGTGCCGGTCACCGAGGCGGCGCCCGCGCTGTCGAGGCGCTTCTGCAGCGTGGACACCTCGTCGGCGCAGGGTGTCGCCCAGGCCGGGGTGGCGGCTGCGAGAGCCAGGGCGGCGACGGCGAATCTCATCATCATCGGGGCGTTTCTCCAGGTCGTTCAGGGCGCGCCCGGCCGCGACCCACGGGGATCGCCGGGGGCCGGCCGGAGCGTCGATCGCTCCCGGAAGAGACGCGGGGGGCGAAGGCGCGTTCCTGAGACGTGAGGCCGCACGGCGTTCGGTCTCGGGGGCCCGGAAACGCGCAGGGCGCCCCGCCCGGTCCGAAGACCGCGCGGAGCGCCCTGCCCTGACGGAATGGTGCGTCAGTACTTGCGGATGATCGGCTCGGCCGACATCGGCACCGGATCCGCCCCGAAGGCGTAGCGGATGCCGGCATAGACCGAGAACGGCTGCGACAGGGTCGTGGTCCGCGGATCGCTGATCCGCAGGTTTCCGGCGACCGCGCCCGGCTCGGCGAAGGTGCCGAAGGTGGCGTAGCGGTTGTTGGTCAGGTTGGTGATGAGGCCGAAGACCTCGAGGTTCTTGGTGACCTGATACTTCGTCTGGAAGTTCATGACGTAGTAGGGCGGCAGCTTGCGGTTCAGGTTCGACTCGTCGCCGCGGAAGTAGGACGAGGAGAAGGCCTGGAGGTAGAGGCCGACCTGCCAGTCGGGGGTGATGAAGTAATCGAACCCGGCCTTGAACTGGTGCGTAGGCACCAGCGGCACGACGTTGCCCTTGCGGACCTCGATCGCCCCGTCATCCGAGAGCGGGTTGTTGGGCGAGGAGAGCGTGCCGTTGAACTGGAAGGTGGCGTCGATCAGCGCGTAGTTGGCGTAGACCCGCAGGTAATCGGCCGTGTACTCGCTGCCGACCTCGATGCCCTGACGCTGGGTCGAGGGCACGTTCACGAAGTAGGCGCGGGCGGTGTTGCCCGGGGTGGCGAGCGACAGGATGTCGTTCGACAGGTCGGTGCGGAAGGCGCCGATCTTGTAGCTGATCACGCCGCCGTCATAGGTGTTCGGCAGCGCGCCCCGGAAGCCGACCTCGTAGGTCCGCCCGGTAACCTGCTTGAGCGGCGGATCGGCGACCAGCGAGTTCGGCAGGAGGCACGGCCGGTCCGGGTTCGAGCAGGCCAGCTCCAGCGGCGTCGGCGCGCGGTTCGACTCCGAGTAGCTGCCGTAGAGGTTGAGCGCGTCGGTGAAGCGGTAGGTCAGGCCGGCGACCGGGTTGATCTTGTTGTAGTAATGCGTGCCAGTCACGTCCGGCGAGAAGCCGGTGAGATCCTCGCTCTGGATGCGGGCGAAGTTGAGCCGCGCGCCCGCCGTCAGCGACAGCCGGTCGGTCACGTCGAGAGTGTCGAGCGTGTAGAGGCCCATATACAGGTTCGAGCCGTTGACCGAGCTCGGGGCGATCCCGAGCGCTCCGGCGGTCCGGAGCTGGGTCGTGCCCAGGCCCGGGATGTTGCCGTAGAACGGGTTGCTCGGATCGGTGGTGATCGACAGGTTCGGGTTGATCACGCCCAGGGTGCTGGACGACTTGAACGAGTAGTTCGCGGCATCGATGCTGCCGCCGACCACGAAGGAATTCGACAGGCCGAACACCCGGTCGCGGTTGGCCGCCTGGATCGATCCGCCGAAGCCCGTGGCCTCCGTGTTGGTCACGTCGAGCGTGCCGTACGGGATGCCGGACCGGAACGGGATGCGCTGGTTCTGCTGGCCCAGCATCAGGAACTGGTTGCGGAAGGCGAGCTGCGTCTGGCCGGCGGCCGGGCTGAAACCGTCATCCTCGAAGCAGAGATTGCCGCGGAAGCTGGAGCGGGTGCTGCAATTCTCGAAGTTGCCGTCGTTGCCGTCGACATAGGTCTGGCTGAAGCGGCGGAAATAGGCGTTGCCGGCGAGATCCCAGGTCGGCGACACGTCGACCCGGCCGGTGAGCTGGAGGGTGCCGACCTCGGTGGTGGTGGTCTGCGGGTAGGTGAAGATCGCCCGCGGGTCGCGGTGGGTGAAGTCCACCGGCGTCGCGGCGGCGGCGCCGAAGAAGCTGCGGGCGGCGAGCCCGATCAGGTGGAACTCCGAATCCTGCGAGCGGTAGCCGATATCGCCGTAGAGCCGGCCGATCGTGCTCGGGCTCTCGTAGCGCCAGCCGCGGTCGTTCAGGCCGTCGCCGGTGAAGTAGACGCTCCACGGGCCGGAGACCTTGCCGTACTCGACGTAGCCGGCGGTGCGGGCGTCCGAGCCGCCCCAGGCGGAGATCTCGGTGCCCTGCCAGGTGAAGCCGTTCTTCATCTGGATGTTGACCGCGCCGCCGAGCGCGTTGAGGCCGAAGACCGGGTTGCCGGTCACCACGTCGATCCGCTGGATCGCCTGCGGGGGGATCAGGTCGAAATTGACCGTGTCGCCGAAGGCTTCGTTGATGCGCACGCCGTTCTGGTAGACGGCCAGGCCCTGCGGTACGCCCTGGACCGGCGAGACGGTGAAGCCGCGATAGGTGACGTCGGGGCGGTTCGAGTTGCCCTGCGAATCCGACAGGTTGAGGCCGGGGGTGCGCCGGGCGAGGGTCGCCACGACGTTGTCGGTGCCGCGATCGACCGTGATGTCGCTGGCCGTGACGGTCTCGACCGTGCTGGGGATCTTGTAGAGCGGCTGCTCGCTGCCGCGCAGGCGGACCGGGCCGATCGGCGGCGGCGCCGAGCCGGCGGGCTCCAGGCCACCCGGGCCGTTCAGGTTCTGGACGCGGCTCGAATTGCCGCCGCCCGACCCCACCGGCGTGGTCGAGACGACACTGATCTCACCCAGCGTCACGGCATTCTGCGCCTGCGCGGCGCAGGGCAGCATCGCCCCGCCCAGAACCGACGCCGACGCGACCAGGCTGCTCCGAAGCGCCCTCAGTGACATCCCAATCCCCTTGCCGTGAACCCGCGCTCGTTTCAGCCGAGCTTGAGGTCACTCTTGGCGGGCAAAGGAAAAGGACACAATTGATCGGACACCACGCGCGGCCGGTTTCAGCAACCTTTCGGAAATACCGATATCGAACGCCGATGCACGTGATTTAACGGCAACAGTTTCGATAACGATTTCAGATGCTTAGGGAAGTTTCGGCAAGCATCCTGGGATGAATTGGCAATCCGCGCATGCCGGTCCGGCGCAGCCCTCAGAGGCGCGCCTGAATCATCCGGGCGATCTCCCCGAGCCGCTGCTCGAGCAGCTGCGGCACCTCGCAGACATAGGTCAGCGACTGGCTGCGCTCCTGGAAGATGCGGCGGTCCCAGGCGAACTTGGTCTCCAGCTCCGACTGGTCCTTGGGCAGCTCGGTGGCGTCGGTGGCGCTCGGCGCATCCTTGGTCTGGCTGATCTTGTCCGCCTCGTCGCGGATCCGCTCGGCCATCCGGCGCTGGCCCTGGGCGTAGCGGGCGATCCCGCCCATGACCTTGTCGCGCTCGCCGTTGATGACCTCGAACACGCCGGCATAGACATGGGTCAGCGACTTGGCCTTCGCGTCCTTGTCGGCCCCGAGCTTCGCCACGAAGGCATCGAGCAGCGGGCCGACCTCGGACAGCTCGGTGCGGCGGGACGCGATCTTCTGGGCGAGCACCGCCGCGTCGTTGTCGCTGCCCCAGTCACCGGCCGCGGCGATATCCGGCCCGGTCCAGAACTGGCCGGGGCTCAGGGTCGCGACCTTCCGCTGGACGCAGGGCCAGTCCGGGTCCTGCCGCGGCTGGGCGAGGACCGGCCCGGTCGTCAGCGCGAGGCCGAGGGCGGAGGCGAGAAGGCGGGCGGGCATACGGGTCATCGAAGGGTTTCCGAAATCATCACGCGATCATGGGAGCTAGGTGTTATCGCCGGCCGGCCCGCCGCGGCGGGCCATGATGCCGCGCCCGGGATCGTAGGCGACGACCGCCATCCCGAAGAACGCGAGGGCCACGCCCACGACGACCGCGCAGGCGACCGGCTCGAACTGGACGTAGAGGGCGAAGCGCACGAGCTGGACCGCGTGGCTGAACGGGTTCAACTCGCAGATCCAGTAGAGCGTTTCCGAGGATTCCCGGATCCGCCACAGCGGGTAGAGCGCTGATGAGGCGAAGAACATCGGGAAGATCACGAAGTTCATCACGCTGGCGAAGTTCTCGAGCTGGCGCACCAGCGACGACAGGAACAGGCCGATCGCGCCCAGCATCAGCCCCGAGGCCAAGAAGGCCGGGAGCGCCGCCAGGTATCCGAGCGGCGGAATGTCGGTCTCCCAGAAATACGCCACGGCCAGGAACGCGTAGGCCTGCACGATCGACACCGAGACACCGGCGATCAGCTTGGCGAGCAGCAGCAGCCAGCGCGGATAGGGCGAGGTCAGCAGCACCTTCATGGAGCCGACCTCGCGGTCGTAGACCATCGAGAGCGAGGATTGCATGCCGTTGAACAGCTGGATCATCACGGCCAGCCCCGGCACCACGTAGACCTCGTAGAGCACGTAGGTCTGGTAGGGCGGCTCGATCGAGACCCCGAGGGTGTTGCGGAACCCCGCCGCGAAGATGAACAGCCAGACCAAAGGCCGGACCAGGGCTGAGAAGAACCGCTCCTTCTGATTGAAGAAGCGCAGCAATTCCCGCCGGACGATGCCGCCGAGGCAGATCAGGTAGCCGACCGCATCGAGCCGGCCCATTCGGGCGGTTTTATGGGTCTGGGTTGCCGGGACGGCCGTGGCGAGGGGAGGCGTCATGTGAGCTGACCCATGCGTAGGCAGACGCCTTTGATCTCGTAGCGAGGGCTACGGCCGGAAACACGCGCCTTCCGCGCCCCCCACTGCGGGGGCCGGCCCACCCTCCCCCGCAGAGGGGGAAGGGAGAGCGCGCGTATCGTCCGGTCGTCCATCACGCCGCTGCCCTCCCCGGCTCGGCGACGAGGCGGCGGAAGGCGTCGGCGAGGTTCTCGCCCGGCGCGCCGATATCCCCGGCCCGGCCCCGGGCGACGATGCGTCCCCGGTGCAGCACCACGGCGTCGTCCTCCGGCGCGATCTCCTCGAAGATGTGGGTCGCCCAGAGGACGGACAGGCCCTCCTCGCGCACCAGGGCGCGGACGATCGCGACGATGTCGGCCCGGGATTCGAGATCGAGCCCCACCGTGGGCTCGTCGAGCAGCAACAGGTCCGGCCGGTGAATCAGCGAGCGCGCGATCTCGATCCGGCGCGACTGGCCGCCCGAGAGCGTGCGGACCTTGTCGTGGCGCCGGTCGGCGAGGCCGACGCGGTCGAGCAACTCCCCCACCCGGAGCTTTCCTGCCTTGCGGGCGATGCCGTGAAGGCTGGCGTGATAGAGCAGGTTCTGCTCGACGGTGAGGTCGGTATCGAGGGTCCGGGCCTGGAACACCACGCCGAGCCGGGCCAGGGCCCGAGACGGCTCGCGGTCGAGCCCATGGCCGAAGATCGAGACCCGGCCGCTCTGGTTGTTGTAGAGCCGGGTAATCACCGAGAACAGCGTCGTCTTGCCGGCGCCGTTGGGCCCGAGCAGGGCCGCGAACCGCCCGCGCTCGACGGTGAGCGACACGTCGTCCAGCGCCGCCCGCGCGCCGAAGCGGTGGCCGACATGCTCGACCAGCAGCGCCGCCTCGCTCATCGACCGAGCGCCCTGCGGGCATCCGCGACCGCGTCGAGGCACTCGTCGAACTCGCCCTCCTTCTGCTCGCGCTCGGCGACCCGGAGGGCTTTTTTCAGTTTCGGCAGAGCGGCCTCGGACGGGTTCGCGGCCAGGGCGTCGCGGATCATCGTGATGCCTTCCGCGCAGGAGGACGCGTCATCGGTCGCGAGGGCGGGCGTGGTCAAAAAGATGCTGAGGAATGCGAGCGCGAACCCCCTCCCCCCACTGAGGGGGGAGGGAGATGCGGCGGCAGCCTCGCGCCAAATTCTGAATTCGGCGCCCATCACTTCACCGTCAACGTGCCGGTCATGCCCTTCGCTTCCAGGCCGCGGGCCTCCCACTTGTAGGCGCCCGGCTTGATCGCGACGAACTCGACGGCGATCTCGCCGGGATCGTCGAACTCCAGGTGATCGGGGGCGCCGCCGCCGTGGATCTCCTTGTGCTCGATGACGATCTGGTTGAGCCAAATGTAGCGGAAGAACTCGGGCGCGTAGAACTTGTATTCCTGGCGGCCCTTGGCGACGATCCGCAGCCGGTAGGCCTTGCCGGATTCGAGGGTGATGTCCTTGTTCTCGACCGCGAAATCATTGCCCTGGTCGTCGCCGAGGACGAGGTCGGGCAGGTTCTCCCGCTTCTTGGTCAGGTCGAGGGCCGCGGCGGGACCGGCCGCGAACAGGCCGGCCAGGGCGAGGGCTGCGATCCGAAGCGTTCGCGTCATGTCGTTCCTATCCCTGTGCCGCCGTTCACGCGGCGATGCCTTGTGTCATGGGCTGTCGATCGGGGTTACAGGCCCCGATCTGCCGCCCGTCCTCGCGGGACAAATCAGTTCGGGGAGATGGCCACGCCCCAGGGCAGCAGGCCGACCGGGATGCTTTTCACCACCTTCTCGGCGGCTACGTCGATCACCGAGACGTCGTTCGAGGTGCCGTTGGTGGTGAACAGCATCTTCTGGTCGGGCGTGAAGGCGAGCTGCCAGACGCGCTGGCCCACCGGCAGGTACTTCTCGACCGCGTAGGACTTGGCATCGACCACCGCGACCCGGTTGGCCGGGCCGAGCGCCACGAACGCCTTGGTACCGTCCTTGGTGATGCGGATGCCGACCGGCTGAATCGCCTCGTCGTTCACGCTCGGGATCTTGAAGGTGATCTTCTTGATCACCCGGCGCTGGGCCACATCGATCACGCTGACCGTGCCGCCGACCTCGGCCGAGACCCACAGGAACTTGCCGTCGGCGGTGAACTCGGCAAAGCGCGGCCGTGCATCCACCAGCACGTTGTCGATGACTTGGAAGGTCTTGGTGTCAATGAAGTGCGCCATGTTGGTGGTCTCGGAGGTGTTGACCAGGATCTTCCCGTCCGGCGACAGGCCCATCCCCTCCGGCTCGACCCCGACCGGCACCTCGGCCAGGACCTTGTTCTTCTCAATGTCGATGATCGTGACCTGGCTGTCATCCTCGTTGGCGACGTAGAGCGGATTGCCGGAGGCATCGAGGATGAACTGCTCGGGGTCGGGGCCGGAGCGCAGCGAGCGCACGACCTTGCCGGTGCTGGTATCGAGCACGTCGATCCGGTCGTCGTCGCTGGCGCAGACGAAGACCTCCTTGCCGTCCTTCGACACGGTGACGCCGCGCGGCCGGCGCCCGACCTTCCAGGTCGCGGTCACGGCCATCGTATTCGTATCGATGACGCTGACGGAATTGCCCTTCTCGTTGGTCACGTAGGCGGTGAAGGCGACGGCCGGCCCGCTGAGGGCGAACCACGCTCCGAGGGCGACCACACTCAGACCTGCCTCGACGCGGCGGCGCATACGCATTCCTTCCCTTGTGACGTCCCGGCGTCCTCGAAGGACGTTCTCGGAGGTGGATTGTAGAGCATCGCCCGCGCGTTGCGAGGGCGCGGGCCCCTCGCCAACGCCGCAGGCGCCCGCGACCCTCATTTGAACTTACAGGTGGTCTCGGGCAGGTCGACCCCCAGAGTGTCGAGCGGGGTACGCTGGTGCAGGAAGCCCTGCTCGGGCGCGACCGAGACCAGGGCCTTCGGCTGGACCACGATCACCGGCTGGCGCAGCTGGTGGTCCCAGGGGCGGAAGGTCAGCGACACCCCTTTGTAGGCCGGCAGGTTGAAGGCCGGGTCGACCAGGTACGGAGCGAGAACCGCCGGATCGTTGCTCTTCTTGGCGGTCACGGCGTCGCCGACCGTGCGGACCGCGGCCCAGACCTGGTAATCGAGCGGGCGCATCAGCCGGGAGGCGAGCCGCCGGAAGCGGTTCTGGGCCTGCGCGGCGCCCCAGGTCTCGAGGACGGGCGACCAGCTCGTGGAGGTGAGCGCCTGCGTGCCGCCGACGGGGCGGGGATCGACGGTGCGGTAGGAGACGTAGTCGCCCCAGTCGCCCTCCTCGTCGGCCACGATCGCCATGTCGTAGTCGAGGCCCCGGGTGAAGACCATCGCCTCGGCCCGGGTCGGCGTATCGCCGCGCGCCTTGGCGAGCGGCCCGAAGGTCCAGGGCTTCTCCGCGGTGATCTTCAGGCCGAACTTGCGGGCGGAGTTTCGTACCGCCTCGGCATAGGCCTTGTCGGCGTCGGTCGGGCCGACGATCAGAAAGATCTTCCGCCAGCGCATCACCGTCAGGTACTGCGCGACGGCATCCGTCAGCATCGCCCGGGACGGCAGGATGTGGAACACGTTGGCCCGGCAATCGGCGCCGCGCAGGCGGTCGTCCGGGGCGCCGGCATTGAGCACCACCGCGCCGGTCTCCTTGACGGCATCGGCCACCGCCAGCACCGCGTCGGCCGGCAGGGCGAGCACCAGGTAGTTCACGCCCTTGGCGATGAGCTCCTTGGCGGCCGCCACCGCGTCGGGCTTCTCGTCGCTGAGCGCGACCTCGTCCAGCGCGAAGGTCTGCTTGGTGAAGCGGCCGGTGGTGTTGTTGTCGGCGATGCCCATCTTGGCGCCGGCCAGTCCCTCGTCCTCCGGGGCGGCCTCGGCATCGTAGGAGGACGGCGCCGGCTGCGGCCGGTAGATCAGCCCGATATGCGTGTCGATCGGCGGCGGCGCGGGCTGCTGGGCCAGAGCGGCAAGGGGCGCCAGCAGCGCACCGGCCACGAGGGCGGCGCGAAGCCCGGCCCGGGACCGGGCGGGCAGAGTGTGGCGCTGGACCGGGGCGTGTGCAGGATCGTGCATGTGCGCGGCCTCTAGCAGCTTCCGATCCGGCCGCTCAACCGCGGCTTCTTGGCGAATGATCACGTTCGCGTCGTGGGCCAAGCACGCGACGTTGTACATTGCCAATTTGTCCCTTCGCCCGAGCTATAGGGACGCGAATGCGCCGGATGACACGGCATCGATCATCGTGAGGGAGCCCCGAGGATGCGCCACCTGTTCGCCTGCGCGGTGACCGCCTGCCTCCTCGCCGGCCCCGCCGTCGCCGCCGAGAAGGCTGCGATCTTCCCCGTCGAGCTGTTCGATCCCGGCGCCACCTACGGCACGCGGGCCCGGCCGGTGGACACGAAGAAGCTGGCGCTGGTGACCGACGAGCTGCGCAACGCTCTGCACAACCAGGCCGGCCTGGAGATCGTCGATACCGCCCCGAAGGCCGATGTGGTCGCCAAGGAAGGCCCGCTCTACAAGTGCAACGGCTGCGCGGCCGACATCGCCAAGAGCCTGGGTGCGGATCTCGTCGTGACCGGCTATGTGGAGAAGGGATCCGGTCAGATCTTCAACCTGAACGTCACCATCGCCGAGGCCGAGACCGGCAAGATGGTGCGCGGCGGCCAGGTGACGATCCGGGCCGATACCGACGACACCTGGGCGCATGCCATGCGCTGGGTGGTGAAGAACCGCCTGCTCGCCGAGCCGCTGCCCGGCAAGTCGTGATTGCGTGCCGCACATCTTCGAGAGATCCGTGTCCGCGTTCCCCGTTCCGCCAGCCCCCCTGCCCAGCCTCCTCGTCAGCGTCCGCGACCCGGCCGAAGCCGAGGCGGCCCAGCTCGCCGGGGCCGACCTGATCGACGCCAAGGATCCGGAGCGCGGGGCGCTCGGTGCCCTCGACGTGGACGTGGTGACGGAGATCGTCGCCCGGATTGCTGGCGCGGCCGTGACCAGCGCGGTGGCCGACCCGGCGCCCGACGCCGTCACCGCGATGGCCGCGACCGGGATCGACTGGGTGAAGACCGGTCTCGACGCCCGGGACAGGCGCGACAAGGCCGCGATGGCCGCCCTGACGGCGGCCGCGCCGGGCCGCCTGATCGCGGTCCTGTTCGCCGAGGACGGCCCGGCGGCCGATCTGGTCCCGGCCCTGGCCCAGGCCGGCTTCGCGGGGGCGATGATCGACACCGCCGGCAAGTCCGGCGCGCGGCTGACCGATCTCGCCGAGCCGGAGGCGCTGGCGGCGTTCACGGCGGCCTGCCGGACCCACGGGCTGATGAGCGGGCTGGCGGGCTCCCTCCGGATCACCGACATTCCGGTCCTGAGCGCTCACCGCCCGGATTATTTCGGCTTCCGCGGCGGCCTGTGCCGCGAGTTCGACCGGCGCAACGGCATCGACCCCCTGCGGGTCGCCGAGGCCGTGCGCGCCCTGCGGCCGAACCATCGGGACGCCGCGTGACGACGGTCCTCAAGATCGGCGGCAGCCTGGAGGCGGATCCGGCGCGGCTGCGCGGCCTGCTGGCCGAGGTGGCGGACGGCACCTACAGGCGCTGCGTCGTCGTGCCGGGCGGCGGGACCTTCGCGGATGCCGTGCGGACGGATCAGATCCGCGACGGCTTCGACGATGCGGAGGCCCACCGTCGCGCCCTCGACGCGATGGGCCGCATGGCCACGTTTTTTTGCGCGCAGGAGCCGCGGCTGACCCGTAGCATCGAACCCTGGACCGACGATGCCGCGGCCTGCATCTGGGACCCGGCGAGCCTGCGCGCCGGCCATCCCGACATCCCCGAGAATTGGGACGTCACCTCCGACAGCCTCGCGCTCTGGCTCGCCACGCGCCTGCGTGCCCGCCTTTGCGTGCTGGTGAAGTCCGCCGACGCCGCGTCGGAGGAAACCCCGGACGCGCTGGCCCGCCGCGGGCTGGTCGATGCCGCCGTCCCGGCTTTCGCGGCACGCTACGGCGGCCCGATCGCGATCTGGGGGCCGACCCGCCGGGTCACGCTGCAGCAGCGGGTGGCCGCGTGAGCGCCCCCGAGCACATCGTCTTCGTCACCGGCCGCCTCGCCCGGGCGCGGCTGGAGAAGGTCGCGGCCGGTTTGCCGGCGACGATCCACTGGAGCATCGCGGATGCCGGCGTGAAGGTCGCCGCGCTGATGACCGAGGAGATCATCCGCCGCCGGGTCGAGATCCCCGAGGGCGCGACCCGGATCGTCCTGCCCGGCCGTTGCCGGGCCGATACCGCCCGGCTGGCCGAGCATTTCCACCTGCCGGTGGAGCGCGGCCCGGACGAGGTGGTCGATCTGCCGGCCTGGCTCGGCCTCGCCGGCCGCAAGGTCGATCTGTCGAAGCACGACCTGCGGATCTTCTCCGAGATCGTCGACGCGTCGAAGATGACGCCCGACGAGATTCTGGCCAAGGGCCTCGATCTCGCCCGCCGCGGCGCCGATGTGATCGACCTCGGCGGCCTGCCGGACACGACCTTCCCTCATCTCGAGGAATCCGTCGCGGCCCTGAAGGGCGCGGGTCTTAAGGTCAGCGTCGATTCCTTCAACCGGGACGAGCTGGCCCGGGGCGCCCGCGCCGGCGCCGACTACCTGCTCAGCCTGAACGTCGACACGCTGGATCTCGCCTTCGAGACCGATGCCGTGCCGATCCTGGTGCCCCTGCGCCCCGACGACCTGCCGTCGCTCGACCGGGCGATCGAGCGGATGCTGAAGGCCGGGCGTCCGTTCCTGGCGGATCCGATCCTGGAGCCGATCCACCACGGCTTCGTGGATTCGATCAGCCGCTACCGGGACACCCGCGCCCGCTGGCCCGACATCCAGATGATGATGGGCACCGGCAACCTCACGGAGCTGACCGAGGCGGATTCGCTCGGCGTGACCGCCCTTCTGGTCGGGATGTGCTCGGAACTGTCGATCGGCAACGTGCTGATCGTGCAGGTCTCGAACCACACCCGCCGCACCGTCGAGGAGCACGACGCCGCCCGCCGGGTGATGTACGCGGCGAAAGTCGATTCCGCCCTGCCCAAGGGCTACGGACGGGCGCTGCTCGCCCTTCACGACAAGCGCCCCTTCGTGCAGACCGCCGCGGAGGTCGCCCAGGCCGCCGCCGAAATCCGCGACTCGAATTACCGGATCGCCGTCGCCGAGGACGGGATCCACGTCTACAACCGCGACGTCCACAGGGTCGGCACCGACGCGATGGCCTTCTTCCCCGATCTCGACGTGAAGAGCGACGGCGCCCACGCCTTCTATCTCGGGGCCGAGCTCACCAAGGCCGAGACCGCCTGGCGGCTCGGCAAGCGCTACGTGCAGGACGAGCCCCTCAACTGGGGCTGCGCGGCCGATTCCGATGTCGAGGATTCCACCGCCTTCAAGAAGGCCGGCCATACCCGCCATTCCGGCCCCGACGCGCCGCCACCCGGCACCCGCGACGCCCGGCTGGTGAAGCCCGAGGCGGATGCCGACGCTCCCGAGACGATCACGGAATCCGAGGCCCGGGACGAGGTTGCACCCGAGACGGCCCAGCCCGCGACCAAGCTGGTCTGCGGCCGGCTGGTGCCGGCGGACGAGGCCTGAGCCATGCCGCTGATCCTGGAGACCATCGTCACCACGCTCGCGCCCTCCGGCGAGCTGCACCTCGTGCCGTTCGGGCTGATCGGCGAGGCGGACGGCTACGTGCTGGCGCCGTTCCGGCCCTCGCCGACCATCGCCAATCTCGAGGCCAACCCGTGCTTTGCAGCTTCGAGCCCGCGGGACATCCGGGTGATCGCCGGGGCGGTAACCGGGCGGCGCGACTGGCCGACCGTGGCCTGCACGGCCATTCCCGGCCGGCGGCTTGCCGACAGCTTCGGCCATGCCGAGTTCGCGGTTGCCGCGGTGGAGGAGCACGAGACGAGGCCGCGCTTTCGCGGCCGCATGGTCCATTCCGCCGCCCACGCGCCGTTCATCGGCTACAACCGCGCCCAGGCCGCGGTGCTGGAGGCGGCGATCCTCTCGACCCGGCTCCACATGCTTGAGCCGGACAAGGTGTTGACGGAGATGGCCTACCTCGCCATCGCCATCGCCAAGACCGCGGGCCCGCGTGAGCGCGAGGCCTGGGGCTGGATTGAGGACAAGGTCGCGGCGGCTCTCGGCCCCGAGGCGCGGGTTCTCGATCGGGACGCACGCTAGACCCGTATCCGGGCGTTCGGATGCGGGCCTGACACTCACTTGTGACACGCTCTGAGGCGCCAAACCGGTATTCCCCTGACCGGAATGCGCCCTGGAGGCGGGAGGAGCAGGACACGATGAAGAAAATAACCCTGGCCCTGGCGGCCACGGCTGCCCTGGTGGCGGCGACCGCGCAGGCCCATGGCCCGACCCGGCGCAAGATTACCGAGTCGATCGAGATCAACGCGCCGGCCGACAAGGTCTGGGCCGTCGTCGGCGACGTCAAGAACGCCGACTGGATGGAGAACGTCACCAAGACCGAGGTCAGCGGCGACGTGCCGACCAAGTTCAAGCGCACCCTGACGCTGAAGAACGGCAACCAGATCCAGGAGACCAGCAACAAGTACAAGCCGGACGAGAAGCTGTTCTCGTACTACATCGAGAAGGTCGACGTGAAGGACCTGCCGGCCAACGACTATTCGGCCACGATCACGGTCGAGCCGGCGGGCGACGCCAAGTCCAAGGTCGAGTGGAAGGCCGCCTTCTACCGCGGCTACATGAACAACGATCCGCCGCCCGAGCTGAACGACGAGGCCTCCGAGAAGGGCGTCGGCGCCTGGATCAAGGCGAGCCTCGCCAACCTGAAGGCCAAGGTCGAGAAGGGCTCGTGAGCCTGAACAGGCGCGGCGCGGCGCTCGCCGCCGCCCTCGCCCTCGTCGCGACGCTGGCCCGCGCCGAACCGGCGCGGGAGGCGATCATGACGGCCCAGCTCGGCGGCGCGGTCGAGATCGTCGACCTCGCCGCCGGCAAGGTGGTGCGCAGCATCGCGCTCGACGGGGCCCCGGCCGGGATCGCCCTGTCGCCGGACCGCAGGCGCGCCTACGTCACCCGGCCCGAGGGCCACGGCCTCGCCGTGCTCGACCTCGAGGCCGGCCGGGTCGTCGCCGGAGTGCCCCTGCCCGGCGGACCGCTCGGCGTTGCCGCCGATCCGAAGGGCGGCACGGTCTACGTGGCGGATTGGTACGGCCACCGCCTGTTCGTGCTGACCGAGCGCGACGGCACGCTGGTTCCCGACGGCGAGATCGCGGTGGGCGCCTCGCCCTCCGGCATCGCGGTCTCGCCCGATGGGGCGACGCTCTACGTCGCGAACCGCGAGGCGGATACGGTCTCGGTGGTGGACGCCAAGGCCCGCAAGGAAACGAAGACGATCCCGGTGGGCCAGCACCCGTTCGGCATCACGCTCGATGCCGCGGCCGGGCGCGCCTACACGGCCAACGTCACGAGCGACGACGTCTCGGTGATCGACCTCGCGGCGGGGCGCGAGATCACCCGGATCCCCACCGGCCGGCGGCCCTACGTGATTGCGCTGACGCAAGGCCGCGGCTTCGTCACCGACCAATATGCCGGCAGCGTCACGGCCTTCGACCTCGCCACGCTCAAGCCGATCGCCGACATCGATGTGGGCGACCATCCCGAGGGCATCGCGGCCGCTGCGGACGGGCGCCTCTACGTCGCCAATTGGGGCGACAACTCGCTCAGCGTCCTCGACGGCCGCACGCTCAAGGTGCTGACGACCATCCCCACCGGCAACGGCCCGCGGGCCTTCGGCGATTTCCTGCGGTAGCGCTCGGGGTTTCGACGAGGGCGGCGCTATTTCGCAACCCAGCGCTCGTCGGCCCAGACCTCCCCATGCAGCTCCGCCGCCAACGCGTTGCCGATGGCCTGCTGCGCCGCCTCCGTGTTGAGATCGGAGGCGGTGCTGTCGTCCTCGCCTTCCGTATCGGCGCGGCCCGAGAGGAGGACCGGCTTCGGATCGGCGTCGACGAGCTTCGCATCGAGCGGTCGCAGCCGGATGTAGTATTTCGATGTGTCGCGGACGTCCTGCCAGACGAAGGCACGCAGCATGATGGCCTCCTGGATCCCGACGGCGGCAAAGTCGGGCAGCGTCCTCCGGAACGCCACGCGAACCTCGCCCCGGCTGGGATCCTTCTCCGACGACACCGTCGACAGGCCTGGAATCGCCTTCTGCGCCGCCTTGCTCAGGATCGACGCGAAATCGGCCTCGTTCGGCTTTGCCTTGAGCCGGATCAGCAGCGCATGATCCAGCACCGTCCCGAACTCCGCGTTGGTGACGCCCGGGACGGCCCGGACCTTGTCCAACAGGGCGGCAGAGCGGCTCGGATCGACCTCGATCGAGGCCGTCGCGCGTCCCGATCTCAACGTGCTGCATTGGGGGATGAGGCCGACCGGATCGAGCCGTCCGCCCTCGGCGCGAACCGTCCGGATCAGATCGGTGAGGTTGGCGATCTTGACCGTCGCGAGGACCTTGCTCGGATCGGTGACGGAAGCACCATCGTCGGGATCCTCCTCCCCGGTCCCATCCGGTTGGGCAATCGACGCCGTGGGGTCCTCGTTAAGCGCGACGAGATCGGATTGCGCGATCCGGATCGTATGCCCAGGCAGGGTCAGGGTGCCCTCGACGCCGAGAGAGTCCTTCTGCCCGGTGCGCTTCAACGCCACCGCGACCTGACGGCCGCCGGCGCTGACCCCCGAGCCCGACAGGGTCGAACCTTGCACCTGCAGCAGGATCGCCAGCCGGTCGAGCCTAAGGGACAGGCCGTCGGACGGAAAACAGACATCGAGACCCGATGCCGTGATTTGGTTGCCGCTCTGGGTGAGTTTCAGCACCCCGTCGATCTGGACCGAGGGCACACCGTCGATGGAGCCTTCCGAGAACGGAAGGAACTTCGAGACGGGCCGCGGCGCCGAAGGCTTCTTGCCGTCGCTCTGGGCAGCGGCCGTCCCGCATGCCAGCGAAAGAAGAAGTACGGCCCCGATGCGTCTCATGCGATGCCCTCAAGCTTATCGCTCCCATATTCCAACTCGGATGGCGCGGCAACTCGATTTTATACTGACGCAAATGCTCAACAGGCGCGGACAAAAGCAATGTAACGCACCGCCATTACCAACCTTGAGAGATCAGGCGGGACCCGCCGCCAGTAACGGCTAACGATAGCACCGGCTCCAGCCGCGTTTTCCATCCCGCCTCCGCTGCGGCGCACCGGATTGACTGCCCGTCTCGGGAGGCAGGCGTCGCACACAACGAAAAAACCCGCGCCGGCGAACCGGGCGGGCTGAAGGTGGATCGGATCGGGCGATCCCAATGCGCGGATCGTATCGCGACGGCACCGGGTGTCACCTCACAAGGGCGAGATGTCGTGCCGGGGGGATCGGCAAGGCCGCACCCGCGAGTGGTCGTCATGGCGATTTCGGGAACCGCAGAACCGTCGGGCCGCTTGCTCCGCCATGCCCGAGACGAAGCCCCCGAAGAAGAAACGAGCGGCCAAGCCGAAGCCGGTCGAGAAAGCGCCCGCCAAGGTCGGCAAGGCCACGCAGCTGGCCGTGATCCAGGACCGCTACCGCCGAGCCCTGATCACCGCCCTCGATCACCCGCATCGCGCGCAAGGCGACCGGATCCGCGCGGCCCTCGCTGCCCTGCTGGCCGAGAAAGCCGCGCTCGGCGTGAAGGACGGCGAAGAGGCCGCCGAGGCGTCGGAATAGCGCCCGCAAGCGCGACATGGGGCTCGCCGGAGCGAGGCGCGCGGTCAGTCCAGCTGGCGATGCGGCGCCCGGCGATAGGCCACCCGGGCGGCGACCAGGGCACCGCCGATCTGAAGGAAACCGGATTCGCCGAGATCCGGCGGCGCACCATGCGCCTGGATCAGCAACCGCGTCAGCGCGTTCAGCGCGAACAGGGTCAGGCAGAAGGCCGCTGCGGCGAGCAGGCTGGCGACGAACTCGGGCATGGCATCATCCCCCGTGTCGAACACGGGCAGCGTAGCAAGCCCTGCGCCAGGGGGAAGCCCGCCCGGGGCGCCGATCAGCGCTTGCGGGTATTCGCCGACGGGGTCCCGGCCTGGGCGGCGGGCGCCACCAGCCGGGGCGTCTCGACCGAGAGCCGCTTCACCGGCCAGCCGTCGCTCCAGCGCTCCATGTCGGCGAGCCGCGGGTTGTTCTTCATCGCATTCGCGTCGGACCCCGCGAAGGCGGCGGCTGCCGCGATGTCGAACGTCTTCCAGAATCCCAGATAGTCGAGCGCGTCGACTCGGGCGATGTTGATCTGGGAGACCAGGGTCTGCTGCTCGCCGGTGAGCGCCATGTCGGCCGACCAGCGGAACGGCGGCGGCTTGGGGGCGTCCTTGGCCGCGTCCTTCGGCTCCGGTCCCGGCTTGATCGCGCCGCCGTCATAGGCCGCGTCGGTGCCGGCGGGCGCCGCGAGGGTGGCGGTGAGCGCCGGGAAGCCGTGGTCGTCCGAGAGCGCGCGGACGAACAGCTTGCGCTCGATCGGGACGGCGCTGGCCTCGCGCAGCAGGCGCTTGGCCGCGAGATCGGCCGCGCGCGTGTCCTTGTCGCCGACCATGGTGATGAGCAGCGTCGACGGGTCGATGCTGGGCAGCTCGCTGAGCGTGATGCCCCGCGATTTCGGGCCGCTGGCGATGCCGCCCGGCGCGGCCGCGAAGATCAGCTTCGGGACCGGCAGCCCCTGCTGCTTGGCGCCGGCGGCCATGTCGAAGGCGATCGGCGCGCCGGCGAGATGACCGATCAGCGCGACCCGGGAGAGATCGGGCTTGGCGTCCGGATCGGAGGCGAGGTCGGCGAGCGCGGCCTTGACCAGGGTGTCGGCGATGCCGGGGGCGTCGGCCGGGCGGGTCCGGTTCACCTCCTGGAAGCGGGGATAGAGCACCAGCCAGCCCTGGCGGGTCAGGTGGTCGATCCAGCCGCCGTAGCTCTGCGGATTGACCACGCCCCAGCCGTGCAGGAACACCGCCACGGGCCGGCCGGCCTCGGGCGCTGCGCCGCCCGCGTGGAACGCGAAGGTGGTCGCGGTCCCGCGCCCGAGCAGGCGCTTCACGATCGTCGCCTTGCGGTCGCCGACGCCGCCGGGGCCCTCGGCCGGCTGCGCCGGCGGTGTGGCGGCCTGCGCGCCGGTGATCCCGGCCAGCGCCAGGATCAGGCCGGCAGCGAGCGAACCGCGAAGAACGTTGAGACGCATGAGGGGCTCGGCTGAGAGACGCGATGCGCCGGCAGGTCAGGGCCCGCTGAATAGCAGATTCCCTCGCCTTGGCGACTCGCCCCGGTCGCTCAGCCGGCGAAGGTCGGCTGCGCCACGTGTCCGTCGAGCCGCATCGCCAAAGCCAGGATCTCGGCCGGCACGTCGTCGGTCGCGGACTCGTAATGGACGCGCAGCTCATCGGTCACGCTATCGACGACGCGGATCGCGTTCCGGTCGTCCGAGAGGTTCCGTCGCAGAGAATCGGCGTGGTTGGCAGCCACGATGCGCATGATTGTCTTCGGGGTTGTTGGCGTTGCAGGGATTCGGGCGTCGCGCGCCCTTGAAGTGCCGTACAACCCGGAGTTGGCCTCAGGTTTCCAGGCCCGGCGTAATTAATTTACCACCCGGCCCGATCACCGCAGGACCCGTCGTCCCCGAGGGGCGACCCGCCGCCTGCTCGACCCAGGCCAGGATGTCCTCGGCACGCCACGGCTTCGGGATGAAGGTCGCCGACATGCGCAGGTCGCTCGGCTGGTCGCCGGCATCCCCGGATGTGAGCAGCACCCGGACGCGCGGCCAGGTCACGCCGATGATCCGCGCCAGCTCGAAGCCGCCGATCGGGCCGGGTGTGCGCACGTCGGAGAACACGACGCTGACTTCGTCGGCCCGGTCGTTGAGGATGGCGAGCGCCCGGTCGGCGGTCTCGGCCTCGATCACCGTGAAGCCGGTATCCTCCAGGAGCGTGGCCGCGAGGAAGCGCTCGTCGGGTTGGTCCTCCACGACGAGGATCACGGGCTTCTGTCCGGGCTGTACCGAATCGCTCATGGGCCGGGACACTCTACAGGGGCTGAACGGCGGTCGCGACGATCGGTTCAATGCCCCGGTCGTGACGATCGGCCGGACCCGCGCGGGCACAGATCCACCCGCGACCCTTGCATATTCGACAAGTTGTGGCCGTGTCCCGGGAAGCACAGCCACCCGAGAACATCCTGACAAGACCGGCGAGAGCCCCTGAATCAGCCGACGCCGTGGGCTTTCAGGAAGGCGAGCGCGCGGTTCCAGCCATCCTCGGCCGGCTCCTTGCGGTAGCTCGGCCGGTAATCCGCATGGAAACCGTGCGGCGCATCCGGATAGATCACCAGTTCGACGGTCTTGCCGGCTTGCTTCGCCTTGTCGCGGGCTTCCTCCACCGAGGCCGGCGGAATGCCGGTATCGGCGCCGCCATAGAGCGCGAGCAGCGGGGCGTGGATCTCGGCGGCGACATCCCCGGCTGTGCGCGGCTGGATGTCGGTCTGCTCGCCCCCGATCGGGCCATACCAGGCCACCGCCGCCTTCAGGTCGCGACGATGCGCCGCGTAGAGCCAGGCAGCGCGGCCGCCCCGGCACCAGCCCATGACGCCGAGCCGGGCGGGATCGCCCTTGGCCGCGGAGGCCGCCCAGGCCGCAGTGGCGTCGAGATCGCCGATCCACTGCGCGTCCGGCGTCTTGGAGATGACGTCCCGGATGATGATCTTGGGATCGGTCATGGTCGAGAGATCGCCCTGCCGGGCGTAGAGTTCGGGGGCGACCGCGCAGTAGCCGGCCTTGGCCAGGCGTCGGCAGATGTCCTTGATGTAGTCGTGGACCCCGAAGATCTCCTCGATCACCAGCACGATCGGGAATGGGCCGGCGCCCTCGGGGCCCGCCCGGTAGGCCGGCATCGGGCCATCGGCAGCGGGGATCTTCACCTCCCCGGCCTCGATCCCGGTGGCATCGGTGTGGATGACCTGCGCCTCGACGCGGGTCGTGGCGACGGTCAGGCCGCTGATGAGGCTGGTCATCACGAAGCCGCGTCGCGACAGCGGTGCCGTGATCAGGCCGTCCAGACCGGCATTATCAGCATTCGCCATGATCATCTCTCCCGCATTCTCGCGAAGAGGGCTATCCGGCGAAGACGGCCGCGGTCAAATGACCGGACGGATCAGGCGCCGGCCGCGGCCAGCGCGCGCGCCGGAGCCCGGGCGGCGACCCGGACCGTCTCCGGGGCGGTGCGGGGCTTCAGCACGTCGGCCAAAGTGACGAACGTGTCCGGCGCCGGCGCCTCGACGGCCCGGATGCCGTAGCCCAGCGCGAAGGAGCGGGTGAGGCCGGCATCGCGGGCGATGCCGAACTGCGCCAGCGCGTTCAGGAACGCCTCGCGGAACAGGCTGGGCCGGCACCAGCTCTTCTCCGCCATCTGGAGCGGCCATTCCCAGAGGCCCTCGGCCCGGCGCGCAGCCACGGCATCCCGGCCGATGAAATAGCCCGTCCCCCGGTGCTCGAGCCCGTCGGCGCTCACCGACCAATCGTCATTGCCGAACAGCTCGGCATCGGCCACATCGCTCATCGGGTCCTCCGCGCTGTGCCGGCATTCCGAAGCACCGGAACAATGCCGGAACATTGGCGCGGAACATCGCAGCGGTCAAGGCGATTGTTCCCGCTGCGTTCGCGAAAGGGCCCGTCGACTCAACGCCCCTTGAACAAAGGGTGCTCGACCCGGTCGCCCGCCTGGATGCCCAGCTTGGCCGCGGTGCCGGCATTGAGCTCCAGAACGGCCGAGACCGGGCCGCCCGACGCGATGATCGCCGTCGACAGCGGCTCGGTATCGGCCGCGATCCGGCTCACGGTGCCGTCCTTGCGGATGAACAGCATGTCGAGCGGCAGGTAGGTGTTCTTCATCCACATCGTCACGGGCTCGCTGCGCTCGAAATCGAACAGCATGCCGTGATCGGGCGCCATGTGGCGGCGGAACATCAATCCCCGGGAGCGCCCGGCATCGTCGCGCATCACCTCGACGTCGAACCGCTTTGGACCGGCCTTGGTGACGATGGTGAGCGGCTCGGTCTTGGCGGCGCTCTCGCGTGCCGCCTCCTGGGCGATTGCGGGACGGAGGGGCGCGGACGCGGTCAGGACCAGGCAGGCGATCGTGGCCGCCTGCGCGACACGGGTCAGGATTCTCACGGGCACTGGCCTCTCGGGAAACGCGATTGCGGACGGGGACGTCCGCCGCGGGTGCAGATAGCGCATCGCGCCCGGAGCGGGGGACCGGCTTTTGCGAAAAAGTCGAGGCCGCCCGATCGGCGCGGGTTCGCGGCGCGCCGTCAGTGCGAGGTCGGCAGCGCGTCGTCGATCAGGCGGATCTCCGCGGCCATCACGCCCTTGGAGCCGTCTCCGTAGCGCACCAGCACCGCGTCGCCGGGCTTCAATTCGGCGATGCCGTAGCGGCGCAGGGTCTCCATGTGCACGAAGATGTCGGGCGTGCCGTCGCCACGGGTGAGGAAGCCGAATCCGCGCAGCCGGTTGAACCACTTCACCACCGCGGTCTCGAGGCCGCTGGTCGGCGTCACCGAAACATGGGTGCGCGGCATCGGCATCTCGGAGGGATGCAGGGCCGCCGACTGGTCGAGCGAGAGAACCCGGAACGCCTGCCAGCCCCGCGGCCGCTCCACCGCCTCCACCACGATGCGGGCACCCTCGCTCGCGGCCTGGAAGCCGTCGCGCCGCAGGCAGGTGACGTGCAGCAGGATGTCGGGGGCGCCGTCATCGGGCACGATGAAGCCGAAGCCCTTCGACACGTCGAACCACTTGATGCGGCCGGAGACCTCGACGAGGTCGAGCGCCTCGTCGTCGCCCGGCGCCCCGTCGGCGGTCCGGGCATCCTCGATCCGACTGGGGTTCTGCGGCCCGGAAGCGCGTTCGTCAGACATGGCCGAGCAACCTACACCGAATCACGCCGCGCGCTCTCGCAGCAAGATTAACGAAGTCCTGATTCCCGGAAAGCCCATATGACCGGCATCGGAGCCATCCCGAGTTGCAATCTTGCCCGGGGGAGGCAGGCTCGCAACAGTCGATCGGTCGCAGGGGGAGCGGGGTTACGACGTTTTCGCGCCGATGGAGCCGTTTGGATTTCCTCAGCCACGCCGTCCAGTCAGGTTTTCGCGACCGGCCCGGACGCCCCTTCACGTTTTCGAGAGCGCTCGGGAATGCCGCCCGACGCCGCCGTTGCGCCGGCGCCCCCCGGTGGCGTCACGGGCGCCGGCGTGGTTTGAGCCCTCGCCATGGTGCCAGCTGTTCTTCGCTCCGAGCCGTCACACGCCGCCCCGAACGCCGTGGGGGGCCGATACCCGATCATCGACGCGGTTCGGGGGGGCGCCCTGCTCGCGATGGCGAGCTACCATTCGCTGTGGGACGTCGGATATCTCCGGCTGACCGCCGAGAACTACGCCCTGACGCCGACCGGGCATCGCGCGGCCGAGGCGATCGCCGGCACGTTCCTGACGCTGGTGGGCGTCGGGCTGGTGCTGATGAACGGGCGCGGCATCCGCCTGCGCCCGACCCTGATGCGGCTCGCCCGGATCGGCGGGGCGGCCCTGCTCGTCACGATCGGGACCTGGTTCGCCTTCCCGGATTCCTACGTGTTCTTCGGGATCCTGCATTGCATCGCCGTGTCGAGCGTGCTGGGCCTGCCGTTCCTGTTCCTGCCGGTTCCGGTCACGGCCCTGGCAGCGGCCGCGATCTTCGCCGCCCCCGTCCTGGTGCATGCGCCGGTGCTCGACGCGCCGGTCCTGTACTTCCTTGGGCTCGGTGCCGGGACGCCGCGGACCAACGACTACGTGCCGCTGTTCCCGTGGTTCGGCTTCGTCCTGACGGGGATCGTGGTCGGGCGGCTCGGCCTGCCCTGGCTGGCGCGCATGCGCCTGGGCGCCTGGGCGCCGCGCTCGGCGCCTAGCCGCGCCGCAGCCTTCGCGGGACGCCACAGCCTCGTCGTCTATCTCGTCCACCAGCCGGTGCTGCTGGCGCTATTCACCGGCCTCGTCACCCTGACCGGACCGAACCCGCGCGCGGGGGTGCGGGCCTTCCGCGCCGATTACGTTACGATCTGTACCCGCACCGGCGGCGAGCCGCCGCTCTGCCGGATCGCGGCCCGCTGCACCTCGGACGCGTTGATCCAGGAGGATCTTTTCCGGGAGGATGGACGGCCCTTCAGCCCGCAGGAGCGGCTGCGGGCGCAGGCCGTGTCCCAGGGCTGCTACGGGGCGATCGAGGCGGCATCTCGGGCGCTGCGGTGAGGTAATGGGTTGGGATCGCTGCGAAGGAACCTGCAGCGTCTCACCCAGTCACCTCACCTCAGGTGCGAGGACAGCGAGCCTTGCTGAAAGCCTCCTTCGAGGCCTCCGCTTCGCTTCGGCACCTCAGGATGAGGGCGCGGGTGGGATAGAGGGTTCTCACCACGCAGCCGTCAGCTCGCAGTGAGACCCCCAAAAAATCAGTCCTTGGCGCGCTCGACGTAGGCGCCGTCGGCCGTCATCACGACGACGCGGGTGCCGGCGGCGATGTGCGGCGGGACCGTAGTGCGCACGCCGTTCGAGAGCGTGGCCGGCTTGTAGGACGAGGAGGCGGTCTGGCCCTTGAGCACCGGCTCGGTCTCGGCGACCTCCAGCGTCACCCGCTGGGGCAGCTCGATGGTCAGCGGCACGCCGTTATGGCTCGACAGCATCACGGCCATGCCCTCCTGGAGATAGGGGGCGGCGTCGCCGACCACGTCGGCCGGCACGGCGACCTGCTCGTAGCTCTCGGGATTCATGAAGTGGAACCCTTCGCCGTCGCTGTACAGGAAGGTGTGCTCGCGATCCTCCACGAAGGCCCGCTCGACCTGCTCGGTGGTGCGGTAGCGCTCGGACACCTTCACGCCGTCCGTGATGCGGCGCATGTCGAGCTGGGTCACCGGGGTGCCCTTGCCGGGGTGGATGTTCTCGGCGAACAGGATCACGTAGAGCTTGCCGTCCTTCTCGACGACGTTGCCCTTACGGAGCGTTGAGGCGATCACCTTCACGGAATTAGGTCCTGCATTGACAAGGCGGGTCGGCACGCGCCAAGCGCGTGCACGGGATCTAGGCCCCGGCACTATCGCATCTGCGGCGCCGTTGCCAGCGGGCGGGCCTCAACCGAAGCGCGTGGGCTCGATGCGCGCGCCTCCCAATCCGGGGAACCCGTGGCCCGTTCGGAGGCCCGGACATCGTGGGGCCCGACCGGGAACCTATCAGGATCGTGCGATGACGACTCCGAGGATTGCCTTGCCCGGCCGAGATCGCCCCCGCCCGGGGATCGGGCTTTGACCGGCGCGCCCTCGCCCTGGTGGTCGCCCGGTCGCCACGCCGACCGGCGGCCGCGGCTGCTCCTGCGCAACCGCATCCTGGCCGCCTTCCGGGCCTGGTTCGCCGCGCGCGACTTCGTCGAGGCCGAGACCGCCTGCCTGCAGGTCTCCCCGGGCAACGAGGCGCATCTCTCGGCCTTCGCCACCGCGGCGATCGGCGCGAGCGGGGCGCGGACGCCGCTCTACCTGCACACCTCGCCGGAATTCGCCTGCAAGAAGCTCCTGGCCGCCGGTGAGACGCGGCTGCTCAGCGTCGCCCGGGTGTTTCGCAACCGTGAGCGCGGCCCGCTGCACCATCCGGAATTCACCATGCTGGAATGGTACCGCGCCGGGGTGCCCTATACCGACCTGATGGCCGATTGCTCCGATCTGCTCGCGCTCGCCGCCGAGACCGCCGGCACCCGCCGCTTCCGCTATCGCGACCGAAAGGCCGACCCGTTCGCCGAGCCGGAGCGCCTGACCCTCGCCGAGGCCTTCACGCGCTTTGCCGGGCTCGACCTGTTGGCCACGATCTCGCCCACCGGGGAGACCGACCGCGACGGGCTCGCCGCCGCTGTGTCGGAGGCCGGCCTCCGGGTCGCGCCGGATGACACCTGGGCCGATCTGTTTTCCCGTGTGCTGGTGGCGCGGGTCGAGCCGCATCTCGGCATCGGGCGCCCGACCATCCTGTGCGAGTACCCGATCAGCGAGGCCGCCCTCGCCCGGCCCGCCCCGGACGATCCGCGTGTGGCCGAACGGTTCGAGCTCTATGCGTGCGGGGTCGAGCTCGCCAATGCCTTCGGCGAATTGACCGATCCCGCTTCCCTTCGCCGACGCTTCGCCGGGGAGATGGCGGAGAAGCTGCGCGTCTACGGAGAGACGTACCCGATCGACGAGGATTTCTTTGCCGCGCTGGCGGTGATGCCCGACGCCTCCGGGATCGCCCTCGGCTTCGACCGCCTCGCCATGCTGGCCTGCGGGGCGAACCGGATCGACGACGTCCTCTGGACCCCGGTCGCGGAGACCCTGCCGTGAACCGCACCCTGCGCAACGCCGCCGACCTCGCCGCCGCCGGCCTGCTCTCCGGCCCGGAGGCGGACGCCCTGCACGATGTGCTGTCGCGCTACGCCGTCTCGGTCACGCCGGACATGGCCGAGCTGATCGACCTGGACGATCCGGCCGATCCGATCGCCCGCCAATTCGTGCCGCAGGGTGCGGAGACCGTGGTCGCCCCGGAGGAACGGGCCGACCCGATCGGCGATGCGGCGCACGCGCCGGTGGTGGGCATCGTCCACCGCTACCCCGACCGGGTGCTGCTGAAGCCGCTGCATATCTGCCCGATCTATTGCCGGTTCTGCTTCCGGCGCGAGATGGTCGGGCCGGACGGCCTCGGCTCGCTGACCGAAGCCGAGCTCGACGGCGCGCTGGCCTACATCGCGCAGGATCCGCGGATCTGGGAGGTGGTGCTCACCGGCGGCGACCCGTTCGCGCTCTCGGCCCGGCGCCTCGGCGCCATCGCCGAGCGCCTGTCGGCGATCGAGCACGTCCGGGTGATGCGGATCCACACCCGCGTGCCGGTGGTGAAGCCCGACCTCGTCGACGCCGATCTGGTGGAGGCGCTCAAGCGCTTCGGCCGGGCGGTGTTCGTCGCCCTGCACGCCAATCACCCGCGGGAATTCGCGCCGGCTGCCCGCGCCGCCTGCGCCCGGCTGGTGGATGCCGGCATCCCGATGGTCAGCCAATCGGTCCTGCTGCGCGGCATCAACGACGACCCCGCGACCCTCGAGGCGCTGATGCGGGCCTTCGTCGAGAATCGGATCAAGCCCTATTACCTCCATCACGGCGACCTCGCCCCGGGGACCGGCCATCTGCGCACGAGCCTGACCGAGGGGCAGGCGCTCATGCGCACCTTGCGCGGGCGTCTCTCCGGGCTCGCGCAGCCGACCTACGTGCTCGACATCCCCGGCGGCCACGGCAAAGTGCCGGTTGGGCCGGGCTACCTGCGCGACGCGGACGGCGGGACGCGGGTGACCGATCCCAACGGGTATGAGCACGCCTACCCGCCGAAGGCGTAGCGGAGACGGTTCGTGACGATGCGTAAACTCTGGGGCCGGCTCACCTCGGTCAACGTGCAGAAGGCAGTCTGGGCGCTGGACGAGGCCGGCCTCGCCTATGAGCGGATCGATGCCGGCGGTGCGCACGGCGTCGTCGACGATCCCGTCTATCGCGCCAAGAACCCGAACGGGCTGGTCCCGACCCTGGAGGAGGACGGGTTCGTCCTCTGGGAATCGAACGCCATCCTCCGCTACGTCGCGGCGATGGCCCCGTCTCTGGCACCGCCTGCCGATCCGCGGACGCGCGCCCATATTGAGCAATGGCTCGATTGGCAGGCCACCTCCTTCACGCCCGCCATGCGGGACGCGTTCTGGCAGCTCTACCGGTCGGCCAATCCGGACCGCGCCGTGATCGACGCTTCGGTGAAGCGCACGGAGGCGTTTGCCGCCATCCTGGACGCGCATCTGACGGGTCGGGACTACGCGGTCGGCGATGGTTTCAGCATCGCCGACATCGCCCTCGGCTGCGCGGCGCATCGCTGGCTGAACCTGCCGGCCGAGCGCATCGAGCGGCCGGCCCTGCGTCGCTGGTACGACCGGCTCGCGGCCCGGCCCGGGGCGGCGCGGGCTTTGGGCGAGCCGATCTCCTGAGATCGCGAACTTATCCCCGGACGCTGGCGAGCATCTTTCGGGGCGAGGCGGCAAGCGCGGCCTTGTCGGCGGGCCCGGGCGATCCACCTTGAGCCAACTCGCCGATCCGTCCGGCGCCCGCCTTCCCCGGAGCCTCTGATGGCGATCGATCCGACCCTGCGCGACGCGCTCTCCGCCGTGACGCCCGCCAGCCTGGCCCGGGCCTTGTCACGGGCGGGCGTGAAGGCGTTCAGCCCGCGCGGTCTGATCGGCCACGGCGAAAGCGCCATCGGCCCGGCCTACACGATGCGGATGATTCCGGCCCGCAACGACGCGGCCGGCGACCTCGCTGCCGCCATCGATGCGGTCCCGGAAGGCGCCATCCTGGTGATCGAGGCCGCCCGCTCAGGCCTCGCCCTCCCCTTCGGCGCGATCGTGGCGGCGCGGCTCGCGCAGCGCGGAGTCGCCGGCCTCGTCACCGACGGCGCCCTTCCGGAGGCGGTCGGTCTGCCGGTCTGGTCCGCGCCGGAGGCCGGGAGCGAGACGCTGGCCCTGGTCGGCACCCAGGAACGGGTCTCCTGCGGGGGCGCCGCGATCCATCCCGGCGACATCGTCGTCTGCGGATCCGGCGGGATCGTCGCGCTGCCGGCCGAGCTCGCCGAGCGCATCGCCCTGGAAGCCGTCGAGCAGCAGCGCCTGGATCTCTGGATCCAGCGCGAGGTCGAGAGGGGCGAGAGCCTCGCCAGCCTGCTGCCGCCGGACGCCGCCGCCCTGGCCCGATTCGAGGCCGAGACCAAGCCGGCCTGAGGCGGCCCGGTGTTCTTCCCGCTCTCGAAGGTGGTCTATTTTCTGATCACCCCGTCGAACCTGTTCATCTTTTCGGCAACTGCCGGGCTCGTCATCCTGGCTGCGACGCGCCTGCGCCGAACCGGCCTCGCGCTCGCCGCGCTCGGGCTGCTGGGACTGGCCGTCGGCGGCTTGACCCCCGTATCGGAGATCGCCCTTCTGCCGCTGGAGGAGCGGTTTCCGCCCTACCCGGAGGATGGGCCGGCTCCCGCGGGCATCATCGTGCTCGGCGGCGGCATCGAGGCCGGGCTGTCCGAGGCGCGCGATCAGGTGCTCGGCAACGATGCCGGCGAGCGGCCGGTCTACCTTGCCCACCTGGCGCGCCGTTTTCCGCAGGCCCGGCTCGTCTTCTCCGGCGGAAGCGGCTTCGTCGGCGGCGGCATTGCGGAGGCCGACATCATCAGCCGCCATGCCGACGTCCTCGGCCTGCCCCGCACCCGGCTGATCCTCGAGAACCGGTCGCGCAACACCCAGGAGAACGCCGCGTTTACCGCCGCTCTGGTCCAGCCGAAGCCGGGTGAGCGCTGGCTGCTGATCACCTCGGCCTGGCACATGCCCCGCGCGATCGGCTGCTTCCGGGAGGCAGGCTTCACGGTGGACGCCTTCCCGGTCGATTACCGGACCCGCGGCTGGGGCGATGCCGCCCGGTTCCACGGATTCGCATCCGACGGGCTCCTCCAGCTCGATCTCGCGGTAAAGGAGTGGATCGGCCTCGTGGTCTACCGGCTCGCCGGCTACACGCCGGATTGGCTGCCCGGGCCCGAACCGGTCGCTTCGCCTGGCAGCGCCAGCCGGTAGATTCCGCGGAAATCGTCCGGATCGACCGGCTTGCCCTTGCGCAGGATCGCGACCCGGCCGGCATGGGCGAGCCGCACCGCGACCCGCCGCACCGGCTGCATCAGCGGTCCCCATCCGTCCGGGTGCGGGCCGCCCAAGGCGCGGGCGACCTCCGACGGGCAGATGGTCTTGCCGGCGCCGCGCTCGGCCACCAGCCCGAGGAGGGTCTTCTCGATCGCCGCCTCGTCCGCCTTGGTCGTATTCATGTCCGTGCCTCCTCGGCGGGGGCCAGGAGCGGTCCCTCGTGCGGGCCTTCACCGGCCTCCAGCAGCGCCTTGCGGATTTCCGAGGCGAACTGTCGACGCCACATGATGACGACCACCGCACTTGTCGAGGCGATCAGCACATACGGGCTCACGAACCAGCCGAGATAGGCCAGCGCGAAGAAGAAGGCGCGCTGGCCGCGGGCGAAGTGCCGGCCGGCGCTGACATTCATCGCCGCGAGCCGGCGGACCGCCCGCATCACCTCGGTGTCGCTGACGCCCGAGCCCTTCGGCGGCACGGCGCCCAGCAGGATCGCCGCATAATTGAACAGCCGGTAGGCCCAGGCGAATTTGAAGAAGGCGTAGACGAACACAACCGCGAGGCCGGCGACCTTCAGCTCCCAGGTCGTGCGGTTCGCCACCGTCCCGAACGGGAGAGTCGCGAACAGGTTGAGCACGTCGTCTCCGGAGCGCGACAGGGTCAGCACCGAGCCCAGTGCGATCAGCGAGGTCGAGGCGAAGAAGGCGGTGCCGTTCTGGAGGGAGGCATTGATCTGCGTGTCGACGACCCGGTTCTCGCGCCCGATGATCTGCCGGGCCCAGTTCGACCGGTGGACGTTCATGATCTGGCTGAGCGAGATCATGCGCCCGCGCAGGCGGCCGACCGACAGGCCGTACGCGACCCAGGCGACGATGAAATAGGCCAACGCCCCGAGATCGAGGGGCGAGAAGGCGGCACTGCCTGCGGTCAGGTCTGTCATGGTCTCGGAGCGCCGGGGATCGGAACCGGTAGCGGACCGAGGCCATACCAGTCCCGTTCGTCCCGCAGAACCCGCCCTGCCTCTCGCGACGGCCTCAGCCGCGCAGGATCTCGAACCGGCCCGTCTCCGGCGGATCGCCGCCCTCGCGCAGAGTGACGTCGGTCACCCGGGCCGCCGGCGGCCCGGACCGGCACAGGGCCACCATGTGGTCGACGGCCCCCGGCGGACCGCTGAACAGCGCCTCGACAGAGCCGTCGTCCCGGTTGCGCACGAAGCCGGACAGGCCCCGGGCGCGCGCTTCGGCCTGTGTCCAGGCCCGGTAGGAAACGCCCTGGACCCGCCCCTTGACGATCACGGAGACGGTACGCGTCGCGCTCATCGGATCGGCACCGTCCCCAAGGCCCGTGCGGAAGCACGGGCCGCTCAACCTCACTCGGCCGCCATCGGACGACGGACGCCGGCACCGATCGGGGCCGAGCGCGTCTCACCCGTGCGGACATGGGTCGAGTAGAGCATCAGCCCGGTGAAGGCGAGACCGCCGACGATGTTGCCGAGCAGCGTCGGGATCTCGTTCCACAGCAGGTAATCCATGACGGTCAGGTGACCGCCCATGAGGATCGCCGACGGGAACAGGAACATGTTCACGACCGAATGCTCGAAGGTCATGAAGAAGAACACCGTGATCGGCATCCACATCGCGATCACCTTGCCGGGGACCGAGGTGGACAGCATCGCGCCGATGACGCCGGTGGAGACCATCCAGTTGCACATCATGGCGCGCACGAAGAGGGTCAGCATGCCGGCCGCGCCGTACTTCTCGTAGCCGAGGGTGCGCGCCTCGCCGATACCGGCGATCGCCTTGCCGACGGCGTTCGGCTCGGTGGCGAAGCCGAAGGTGAAGACGATCGCCATCATCAGGGCGGTGGTGAGGGCACCGGCGAAGTTCCCGAAGAACACGAGCGTCCAGTTGCGCGCGATGCCGGCCACGGTGACGCCGGGGCGCTTGTCGATCAGGGCGAGCGGGGTGAGCACGCAGACGCCGGTGAAGAGGTCGTAGCCCAGCAGGTACAGCATCGAGAAGCCGACCGGGAACAGCAGCGCCCCGACGAGGGGTTGGCCGGTGGTCTGGTTGATGGTCACCGCGAAAGCCGCGGCGAGCGCCAGGATCGCGCCGGCCATGTAGGCCCGGATGAACGTATCTTTGGTGGCCATGAAGACCTTCGACTCGCCGGCATCGACGGCCTTCTTCACGAAATCGGCGGGCGCCAGATAGGACATGCGAACCTCTCCCTCGCACGCGGCCGCCGATCGCCGTTGACCGAATGGCACGCTGCGCAAACATCACAGCTGGCCGAGGCGCATCATGGTGTCGCCGCCCCGGTCGATCGCGAGCAAGCAGGTTGCGTACCAATTGCCGGATGGTCAGGCGGGCGGGCCGCGCATCCAGGTCCTGAGTTCGCGGATATAGGCGGGCGGCAGCTGCGCGGCATGTGCCGCCGCGACCACGGATTCGAGGTAGCCCGGACGCGGCCGGCCGGGCGCGGTGGAGCGGCCGAGATAGATCAGCGCGCGCTTGACCCCGCCGGCCGTCGTCACCGGCAATGTCGCCTTGGTGTAGAGGCCGCCGGCCACGCCTTCGTAGCGATCGAGGGCCGGAATATCGTCCCGCGCCAGCTCCCACAGGACACCGTGAACCGCCCGGCCGGGATCGCGCACCACCGAGGCATAGCCCTCGCGCATGATGATGAAGCGGTGCGCCGGCAGCCGCCCGCCGCCGATCAGCCGCGAGACCGGGCAACGCAGGGCCATCGCGGCGGCATCCATGTTCGCGCCGTAGGCGAAATAGAGGGGCATGCTCTCTGTGAACGCGTCTGGGATCCGCCCAGACGGATCACTACTCTCCGGGCGGATGATCGAGGCGGCGCGCCGAACGTTCATTCGCGCGCACGGCCGCATACGCCATGGCAAGCGTGATCGCCGGGATACCGAAAGTGATGAAAAGCCAATCGTAGTTCATGGCTTCAGGCTCCGCAGGCAACGCCTCGCACCGTAATGTAGTGCCGCGCCGGTACATAACCAAACCACCGTGAAGATCGCTCGGTCGAGTTGCAGGATCGGAGCGGTGGCGACCCCGAAGCTCGCCGCCGTCATCGGCGTCACGAAACCGATGACGACGTAAGCCACCGCGATGTTGTTCAGCGCGGTGGCCAGAAGCTTCGTCTGCTCGTTGTGGACCGCACTCACGACGGCCGTCGGCTACGATCAGGCGAATTCCAGGATCACCGCGTCCACCGCAAGGCTGTCGCCTTCCTTGGCGTGGATCTTCGCAACCGTCGCGTCACGCTCGGCGCGAAGCATGTTCTCCATCTTCATCGCCTCGACCACCGCGATGGGCTCGCCGTTCTTCACCTCCTGGCCCTCGGTGACCAAGATCTGCTTCACGAGACCCGGCATCGGGCAAAGCACCTGCTTGCCGGAGCCGGCCTGCTCCTTCACGGGCATCAGCGCGGCGAGCTCGGCCTCGCGGCGGGTGTAAACCCGAGCCTCGGCCGCCGCGCCGGCATGCTGCAGGAACACGCCGTTCAGCAGGCCGCGCACCTGGATGGCGACGCGTTCGGAGCCAATTGTGCCGATCCAGACCGGCTCGCCCGGGCGCCACGCGCTCGCCACCGACAGCGACGTGCCGTCGTCCCGGGTGACGATCAGGTCCTCGCCCTCCGGCTCGATGGTCACGGGGTAGGATTGGCCGGCCAGGATCACGACCCGGTCCCGCTCGAACGCGAACAGGCCGGGGGCGCGCATCTGGCCGGAGATCCCGCGCTTGCGCTGGTTGAGCTTGTGGTCGATCGCCGCAGCGGCGGCCATCATGCGGATCGCCACCGCACCCGCGGGCTCGGGCGCGACGAAGCCATTCGGGAATTCCTCGGCGATGAAGCCGGTGGAGAGATTGCCCTCCTGCCAGCGCGGATGGGCCATCAGCGCCGAGAGGAACGGGATGTTGTGGCGGATGCCGTCGATCGCGAAGGCGTCCAGGGCATCGCCCTGCGCGGCGATCGCCTCGGCGCGGGTCGGCGCCCAGGTCACCAGCTTGGCGATCATCGGATCGTAGTGGATCGCGATCTCGCCGCCCTCCTCCACGCCGGTATCGTTGCGCACGATCGCGGTGCCCTGCCGCCCCTCCTCCGGCGGTCGGTAGGTGGTCAGGCGGCCGATGGAGGGCAGGAAGTTGCGGGTCGGATCCTCGGCGTAGACGCGGCTCTCCACGGCCCAGCCGTCGAGCTTCACCTGCTCCTGCGTCAGCGGCAGCTTCTCGCCGGCCGCGACCCGTATCATCAGCTCGACGAGGTCGAGGCCGGTGATCATCTCGGTGACCGGATGCTCGACCTGGAGCCGGGTGTTCATCTCCAGGAAGTAGAAAGACTTGTCCTGGCCGGCGACGAACTCGACCGTGCCGGCGGAATCGTAGTTCACCGCCTTGGCGAGGGCGACGGCCTGCTCGCCCATCTTCCGGCGCGTCTCGGGATCGAGCAGCGGCGACGGCGCCTCCTCGATCACCTTCTGATTGCGGCGCTGGATCGAGCACTCGCGCTCGCCGAGGTAGATCACGTTGCCGTGCTTATCGCCGATCACCTGGATCTCGATATGCCGCGGGTCGGTGATGAATTTTTCCACGAACACCCGGTCGTCGCCGAAGGACGAGGAGGCCTCCGACTTGGCCCGGGCGAAGCCCTCCGCGACCTCGCCCGACGAATGGGCGATGCGCATGCCCTTGCCGCCGCCGCCCGCGGAGGCCTTGATCATCACAGGGTAGCCGATCCCGTCGGCGATCTCGACGGCGTGCTCGGGGCTCTCGATCACGCCGAGGAAGCCCGGGACGGTGGAGACGTTGGCGGCCGCGGCCGCCTTCTTGGATTCGATCTTGTCGCCCATGGCGGCGATGGCGCCGGGATTGGGCCCGATGAACACGATGCCGGCGGCTTCGAGCGCCTTCGGGAAGGCCTCGCGCTCGGACAGGAAGCCGTAGCCGGGATGGACCGCCTGGGCGCCGGTCTGCCGGCAGGCCTCGACGATCTTCTCGATGACCAGATAGGACTGCGCGGCGGCGGCGGGGCCGATATGGACCGCCTCGTCGGCCATGGCGACGTGCACCGCGTCGCGGTCGGCATCCGAATAGACCGCGACCGTCCTGATGCCCATCTTCCGGGCGGTCTTGATGACCCGGCAGGCGATTTCGCCCCGGTTGGCGATCAGGATCTTATCGAACATCGCTGGCGCATCGCTCTCGAGATCGCCGGATTGCACACCGGCTTGACTGTCCCGATAGATCAGATGTGCCGCGGACGGAAGCTGCGCCTTGGTCGTAGTCTCAGGCGGCAAGGGCGAAGGTGACGCGCGGAGCCTGGGTCGCCTCGCGGGTCCAGCGGTTGGCGTCGAGGGCGAAGGCCATCAGGGCCTCGGCGCTGCCCTGCGCCTCGCGGACGATCTCCATAGCGATCCGGGCGCCGACCGGGGTCGGGCCGTCGCGGCCGCTGAGCGAGCTGGCGAGCCAGGCGGCGACGTCGCGGTCGATATAGCCGGTCGGGCGCAGGCCCCACACGGCGAAGTCGACCACCGACGCGACCAGGAAGTCGGCGAAAGCGTCGGAGCCGATCACCGCGCGCTCCAGGGCGATCAGCATGTCCGCCTCGTCGCGGCTCATGATCCCCTCCGGCAGCACCTCGCGCTTGAGGACCAGGAGGTCCTCGTCGCTGATCGCGCCAGTCGAAACGGCATGGTTGCAGAACTGTTGAACGGAGATCATGGTCATGGCTGCCTGCTCCTCCGACCTTTGCTGCGGTCGGTGCTTGTCCCGGTGTGATTTGAACTTACGGGACGGCTCCCCTGCCGGAAGTTAACGGCAAGATCTGAACGGAAGTTCAGGTAAACACGGACCGAGCAAGCACGCTTATTGGGACGTTGATCAGTTGCGTTACCGGACGATGACCGTGGCCCCGACGGGCACACGGTCGAACAGGTCCACCACGTCGATGTTGCGCATGCGGATGCACCCGGAGGAGACCGCCTGGCCGATCTTCTCCGGCTCGTTGGTGCCGTGGATCCGGTAGAGCGTGTCCCGGCCGTGATCGGCCAGGTAGAGGGCCCGGGCGCCGAGCGGATTCATCGGGCCGCCCTGCATGGCGTGGACGTGGGGCCAACGCTTGATCATCTCGGCCGGCGGGTTCCAGGCCGGCCATTCGGCCTTCCGGTCGATCGTGGCTGTGCCCGTCCAGCCAAAGGCCTCATCGCCCACGGAAACGCCGTACCGGATCGCCTTGCCGTCCGGCAGAACGAGGTAGAGCTGGCGCTCCTTGGTCTCGACCACGATCGTGCCCGGGGGCTGCCCGGTCGGATCGCTCACCTGGTATCGGGCGAAGTGCGGATCGAACTCGGCCTCGGGCACGAGCGCCATGAACGCGGCATCGCGGGCCGAGACCTTCGGGTCGGGGACGGCCTTGAAGGTGCAGCCCGCGAGCCATGCGGCGCAGGCGATGACGGGGATGATGCGCATGCGCCGGTCCTCGGACGTCTTCCGCGCGCCCGGACATGCGACCCGTTCGGGACTCGCCCCGTGGAAGATTTGAGCAACTATAACGAGGCCTGGCACCCCGCCGTAGTCCGCGTGTTCCGCCCGTGGCACATTGCCGGCTCCTGTTGCAGGTCCGCGACAGGACCGCACCCGGGAGCGATCGTCGTGACCACCCTCTACGTGAGCCATCCGGCGAGTTTCGACCACGAGGTGCCGGAGGGCCATCCGGAGCGCCCGGCGCGGATGCGGGCCATCGAGCGTGCCCTGGAAGACGAGCGCTTCGCCGGCCTGGTGCGGGTGGCCGCGCCGCGGGCGGAGATCGAGGTCGCGACCCTGACCCATCCCCGCGAATACGTCGATGCACTGGTCGCCGCCGTGCCGGAGCATGGGATGGTCGGGATCGACGCCGACACGATCCTGTCCGCGGGCAGCCTGGAAGCGACGCTGCGGGCGATCGGGGGCGCCAACCACGCCCTCGACGCGGTCATGGCGGGCGAATGCCGCAACGCCTTCGTGGCGATGCGCCCGCCCGGCCACCATGCCGAACGGACCCGGTCCATGGGCTTCTGCCTGTTCAATCACGCCGCGATCGCCGCCCGCTACGCCCAGCAGAAACACGGTGCCGAGCGCGTCGCTTTGGTCGATTGGGACGTCCACCACGGCAACGGCAGCCAGGACATCTTCTGGGACGATGCCAGCGTGCTCTACGCCTCGACACACCAGATGCCGCTGTTTCCGGGCAGCGGCGCCGCCTCGGAGCGCGGCGAGAAGGACACGATCGTCAACGTGCCGCTGCGGCCCAACGACGACGGCGAGGTGTTCCGGGAGGCGTTCGAGGCCGGCATCCTGGCGCGGCTGGAAGCCTTCCGGCCCGACGTGATCGTGATCTCGGCGGGTTTCGATGCCCACCGCCTCGATCCGCTGGCGAACCTCCGTCTGGAAGCGGAGGATTTCGGCTGGGCGACCCGCAAGCTCATGGATCTGGCCGAGCGTTGCGCCGGCGGCCGGATCGTGTCGGTGCTGGAGGGCGGCTACAGCCTGGAGGGGCTGGCGAAATCCGTATCCGCCCATGTGGACGCGCTGATGGGACGGTGAGCGAGGCGATCGGTTTCGGCTTGCGGGCACCGCGACGCCCGGCATGATCGGCCGGGCTGATCGCGGAGACGTTGGGCGAGGTCTTCGTCGTCGTCCGGCTCTGCGCCGGCCTGTATCTCGCCTACCTGGCGGTGCGCCTCTGGCGCGCGGCCGGACAGACGGACCGGATCGAGGGCGGCCCCGCGGACCGCCCCCTATCGAGCTTCATCGCGGGGATCACCATCACCCTGGCCAACCCCAAGACGATCGTCTTCTACCTCGCCATCTTGCCCACGATCGTCGACCTGCGGACGGTCACGGCGGGCGATTTCGGTATCCTGGTCGGACTGACGGCGCTGGTGCTCGCGGGGGTGATGACGCCCTACGCCGCCCTGGCGGCGCGGGCCCGGGAGTCCTTGCGGAAACCCGTGTTCCGCGCCCGGCTGAACCGGAGCGCCGCCGCCATCATGGCCGGCGCGGCGATCTGGACCGTCGTGCGCCGCGCCTGACGGGTCAGCCCTCCAAGGGCACGTCGCCCAGAAGCTCGATGCCGAAGCCGGAGAGGCCGACATAGGAGCGGGCCGAGGTCGCGAGGTTGCGGATCGAGACGACGCCGAGGTCGCGCAGGATCTGGGCGCCCAGGCCGACCTCGCGCCACTGGCGGGCGCGCAGCGCCTCCGTCCCCTCCTCCAGGGCGCTCTTCAGCGGAACGCCCGCGGTCCCGTCCCGGAGATACACCAGCACCCCGCGGCCCTCGGATGCGAAGCGCTTGAGAACGGCGTCGATCTGCTTGCCGCCGCCGATCACGTCGGCCGCGACGTTGGAGCGATGGAGGCGCACCAGCACGTCCCGGCCATCGCCGATCTCGCCCATCACGAAGGCGAATTGCTGGATCGCCTCGAACGGGGTCGAGAAGGCGTAGGCCGTGACATCCCCGTGGCTGGACTGGACGGTGAAGTGCCCGACCCGCTCGACCAGCCGGTCCCGGGCCTGCCGATAGGCAATCAGATCGGCCACCGAGACGCGCTTCAGCCCGTGCTTCTCGGAGAACGCCTCGATCTGCGGCCCCTTCATCACGGTGCCGTCGTCGTTGGCGAGCTCGCAGATCACGCCGACCGGCGGCAGCTCGGCGAGCTTGCACAGATCGACCGCGGCCTCGGTATGGCCTGAGCGCATCAGCACGCCGCCATTGCGGGCGATCAGCGGGAAGACGTGGCCGGGGCGGACGAAATCGCCCGCGCCCATATTGCCGTTGGCGAGCGCCCGCACGGTGTTGCAGCGCTGCTCCGCGGAGATGCCGGTGGTCAGCCCGTGCTTGACGTCGACCGTGACCGTGAAGGCGGTGCCGAGCGGCGCGTCGTTCGAGGCCACCATCGGGTCGAGATGCAGCCGCCGCGCCTCGTCCTGGGTGATCGGCGCGCAGACGATGCCGCAGGTGTTGCGGATGATGAACGCCATCTTCTCCGGCGTGCAGAGCGACGCCGCGACGACGAGGTCGCCCTCGTTCTCACGATCGTCGTCGTCGGTGACGACCACGATCTCGCCGCGGGCGAAGGCCGAGATGGCCTCTGTGACGGTGCAATGGGGCACGGATCGCTCTCTCGTCTCGCATCCCCCACCCCGCGGGGGAGGAAGGGGGCGGCTCGCTCAGCGCCGGACGGAGAATGGTCCGGTATGAGCGAGCCTGTGAAAATCTCTGGTCCCGGAGTTGGGCCGACCGCGATCGGCTCCCGCTCCTGCGGGTCAGGCCACGCCCACCTGCCCGCGATGGCGTAGATAGTGATCGGCCAGCACGCAGGCCATCATGGCTTCCGCCACCGGCACGGCACGGATGCCGACGCAAGGATCGTGGCGGCCCTTGGTGATCAGGTCGACCTCGGCACCGTCGCGGGTGACCGAACGGCGCGGGGTCAGGATCGACGAGGTCGGCTTCACGGCGAAGCGCACCACCACCGGCTCGCCGTTGGAGATGCCGCCGAGGATGCCGCCGGCATGGTTCGCCAGGAAGCGCGGGCGCCCGTCATTGCCGGCCCGCATCTCGTCGGCATTGTCCTCGCCGCGCAGGGTCGCGGCCGCGAACCCGTCACCGATCTCCACGCCCTTGACGGCATTGATCGACATCATCGCGGCGGCGAGATCCGCATCGAGCTTGCCGTAGATCGGAGCACCGAGACCCGGCGGCACGCCCTCGGCCACCACCTCGATGACGGCGCCGACGGAGGAGCCGTCCTTGCGGATCTCATCGAGATAACGCTCGTAGAGCGTGGCGGCCTCCGGATCGGGGCAGAAGAACGGGTTGTTGCCGGTCTCGGCCCAGTCCCAGCGGGCCCGGTCGATGGCGTGCGGTCCCATCTGGACGAGCGCGGCACGAATGGTGACGCCCGGAATGACCTTGCGCGCCACCGCGCCGGCGGCGACTCGCGCCGCGGTCTCCCGGGCGGAGGACCGGCCGCCGCCGCGATAATCGCGGATCACATACTTGGCGTCGTAGGTGTAATCGGCGTGGCCCGGCCGATAGCTGTCGCGGATCTCGGAGTAATCCTTCGAGCGCTGGTCGGTGTTCTCGATCATCAGCGCGATCGGGGTGCCGGTGGTGAACTGGCGGCCGCCGGTGCGGTCGTCGGAAAACACCCCCGACAGGATCTTCACCTGATCCGGCTCGCGCCGCTGGGTTGTGAAGCGCGACTGGCCCGGCTTGCGCCGGTCGAGTTCCGCCTGAATCTCCTCGGCCTCCAGCGGCAGCCCGGGCGGACAGCCATCGACCACGCAGCCGAGCGCGACCCCGTGGCTCTCGCCGAAGGTCGTGACGCGGAAGAGATGGCCGAACGTGTTGTGAGACATGACCCGGCCCGTCTAGCGCGGGAGCGCCGGAGGCACAAACGGCTGTTATGCACCCTTCACAATGCCAGCCCACCCCGCGCCGTCAGCGCCCGGTAAGCCGCCACCCCGACGGAAAGGTCGGCGCGCAGGCGGCGCTCATCGCCGAGAGCATCCAGATCGTAGGTCAGGCCAAGGATATGCGCCGCCTCGTAGCCCTCCGGCAGTTCGCCTGCGCTCCCGAGAGTGATGGACCTGTTCGGGAGGCGCCCTGCGAAATCGGACAGACGCGACCGCAACGCATCCCCGCTGCTGCGCAGATAAGCTTCGGCGCGCGGCCCGTGGGCGCGCATCGCCGCGACCGTTCCCTGGGCCAGCGACAGATGGACGACCTCGCGATCGGCCGGAAACAGGTAGACGAGGTAATAGCCGCGGGTCGCGCTCGTGGTGACCGCGGGGTCGAACACGGCAAGCCAGGGCACCGCCGCCCAATGGCTGCCGCGGCCGGGGCTGCCCTTCACCAGGAACGAGCCCTCCACGGATTCCAGGGCAGCGCGCAGCTCATCCGGCGCGCCGCGCCGGATCACCGCCCCCAGGGGATGCCTGGCCGGCGGGTCGAGCCGGGCGAGCGGGTATTCCTCGACGATCCGGCGCAGGGCGTGGCCGAGGCTCACCCTTAGGCCGGAACCTGCTCGATGGCGGTCGGCTCCGTCTCGGGCGTCTGGTTGCGGCCGTGACGGAAGCTGGACAGCGCCTGGTAGGTCTTGAGCCGCGCCCGCATCAGCGAGCCGAGCGGGCGGTGCGCCGCCAGGCTATGGGCGGGCCGGAAGGACAGGACGTCGTCGGCGTAGCGGGTCCGGGCCTCGGACTGGGAATTCTGCGCCGGCAGGACGAGGCGCGCGACGGTGCGATAGGGGCTCGCCGCCTCGTCCCAGCGCTTCGACGCATCCTCGACCGGCATGTCGTCGAGATTGGTGCAGAGCTGCACGCGAATCTCGAAAATCGCCGCGTCGCCGGTGAAGTACGCGGCCACCGCGTGCCGGAACGCGTCGGGATCCTCGCCGGGATGCAGATCCTCGCCGGCCAGCGCGACCTGTTTCGCGCCGGTCGGAAAGGCGGCGATCTTGGCGATGTGGTCGCCGTAGCGGAGCGCAGCCTGCGAATAATACGGCTCGGCCAGCGGGTGCAGCGGTTCGTGGCCGAAGAAGTCGAGGAGCGGCGAGCTCTCGCCGGTCACGGCCTTGACGATCGTATCGGCCGCGCGTGCCGTCCGGGAGACGGCGGCCTTGAGCGCCTCGGGCGCCTTCGTGCCGGCCTCCAGCTGCTTCATGCTGCCCAGGAAGCCCTTGGCGTCCGGGTTCGGAAAGACCGGCCCGGTGGCGAGCACGAAATCCTGGGTCTCCGCGCCGTGGCCCTGCAGCTTCTCGCCCGCGACGCCCAAAACCTTGATCGCCATGCCGCGGTGGGTGGAGACGCTGTCCTTCAGGCGTTCACCCGGCCCCTGCGCGAAGCGCACGATCACCGGATAGGTCCCACCCCTGGCGAACAGGCCCTGCTTCAGCTCGCGCGGGAGGTCGTCCGGCACCTGAAGCTCGCCCGTCACCACGCCGCTGATTTTCGCGTGCGACGCGCGCACCGCGTGGCCGTAGCGCTTGGCCGTGGTCTCGCTCTCGCGGGTCATCGACGCGATGATCGCGTCGATCGTCTCGGCTTCATCCGGGGCCGGCGTCTCGACGCCGTCGTGGTAGCGCAGGTAGGTCTCGGCCAAGGTATCAATTCCGATCGCGATCCGAACGGAGCCAACCGGCAAGCCGTCCGCCGGTTGCCAACCGGGGATCAGGCATTCGGTCGCGCCAGCACGCCGCCGGTCATCGGCTCGCGCACCCCCGTGGTGGACGGGAACGTGATCGGCAGGCCCCGGAGCGAGCGCACCGCGAGATACGCGAAGGCCTGCGCCTCCAGATAGGCCGAGGACCAGCCGATGGCGTCAGCGGTCGTGATCTCGGACCGCAGATGGTAGTTCAGCAGCCGCACCAGCTCGCCGTTGCGCGCGCCGCCGCCGGCCACGATCCAGCGGGTCGGGATCTCAGGGGCGTGGTCCAGGGCCCGGGCGACGGCGCGGGCCGTGAAGGCCGTCAGCGTGGCGGCACCGTCCTCCGTCGAGAGCTGGCCGGCGAGCTTGTGCGAGAACCAGTTCCGGTCGAGGGATTTCGGCGGCCGGCGGAAGAAGAACGGATGCGTCAGCAGCCAGGCGAGCAGCGGCTCGTCCGGGCGGCCGCGGGCGGCGGTACGCCCGCCATCGTCGAGGTTCTTGCCCTCGCGCTCCTGCATCCACTCGTCGATGAGCGCGTTGCCGGGGCCCGTATCGAACGCGATCACGCCGCCCTTCGAGTCGATCAGCGTGGCGTTGGCGACGCCGCCGATATTCAGGATGCCGAACGGGCCGTCGAAGCCCGAGGCCTCGGCCAGGGCCTTGTGGAACACAGGCACCAGCGGCGCGCCCTGGCCCCCGGTCTCGATATCGGCCCGCCGCAGATCCGAGACCACCGGGATGCCGAGCCGGGTGGCCAAGGCCTGCCCGTCGCCGATCTGGATCGAGATGCGCTGATCCGGCCGATGGATCACGGTCTGCCCGTGGAAACCGATCACGTCGATGGCGTCGGCGCTCAGGCCGTTCTCGGCGAGGAAGCGCTCCACCGCCTCGGCATGGGCCTGGGTGACGAATGCTTCGGCCTCGGGCAAGCGCCCGGGGCGGTCGCCCGGATGGAGCACTGACTCGGCATCCTTCGTGGCGACCCGCAGAAGCACCTTCTCCTCGTCCGAATAGCCGCGATAGCCGGTCGGCCCGAGCGGCTCGAGGAAATTGTTCTGGCCCTTGACCACGTGGACCCGTTCGCCGTCGGTCTCGATCAGCGCGATGTCGACGCCGTCCAGCGAGGTGCCGCTCATCAGCCCGATCGCGCGCATCATCGCCATTCCGCCTGACCCCGTGCCTTTCGGCCAACGCCCTGCTAAGAGCGCGCCGTATCCTGAACCCCAGCGCGAGCTAGCACGCAGAGCCTCGGCCTGTCGCGCCGGCTCGCGATCCGAGACCGCAGCCATGACCGCCGAGAGCTTCGCGCCGAAATCCGACTTCCTGCGGATCCTGACCGAGCGCGGCTACATCCACCAGACCTCGGACCTCGCCGGGATCGACGCCGCGGCCTCCGAAGGGCGGCTGACGACCTATGTCGGCTACGATTGCACCGCGCCTTCGCTCCATGTCGGGCACCTGCTCTCGATCATGATGCTGCACTGGCTGCAGGCGACCGGGGGCAAGCCGATCGCCCTGATGGGCGGCGGCACCACGCGGGTCGGCGACCCGTCCGGCCGCGACGAGACCCGCAAGATCCTCACGGTCGAGCAGATCGACGCCAACAAGGCCGAGATCCGCAAGACCTTCGACCGGTTCCTGCGCTTCGGCGAAGGCGCCGGCGATGCCGTGATGGTCGACAACGCCGAGTGGCTGACCAAGCTCAACTACATCGAGATGCTGCGCGACATCGGCCGCCATTTCTCGGTCAACCGCATGCTGTCGATGGACAGCGTGCGCCTGCGCCTGGAGCGCGACCAGGAACTCTCGTTCCTGGAATTCAACTACATGATCCTGCAATCCTACGACTACGTCGAGCTGAACCGCCGCTACGGCTGCATCCTGCAGATGGGCGGCTCGGACCAGTGGGGCAACATCGTCAACGGCATCGATCTGGGCCGGCGCATGGGCACGCCCCAGCTCTACGCCCTGACCTGCCCGCTGCTGACCACGTCCTCCGGCGCCAAGATGGGCAAGACCGCGGCCGGCGCCGTCTGGCTCAACCCGGACATGCTCAAGCCGTACGATTACTGGCAGTTTTGGCGGAACACCGAGGATGCGGACGTGGCCCGCTTCCTCAAGCTGTTCACGCTCCTGCCGATGGACGAGATCGCGCGGCTCGCGGCGCTCGCCGGCTCCGAGATCAACGCGGCCAAGATGGTGCTCGCCACCGAGGCCACGGCCCTGATGCATGGACGCGAGGTGGCCGAGGCCGCCGCCGAGACCGCGCGGAAGACCTTCGTGGAAGGGACGCTCGCCGCCGACCTGCCGACCGTCACCGTTCCCGCCGCGACACTTGAAGCCGGGCTCGGCGTGCTCACCGCATTCGGCCCCGAGATCGCCAAGCTCGTGCCCTCGACCAGCGAGGCACGCCGCCAGATCAAGGGCGGCGGTCTCCGGGTCAACGATGCGGCCGTGACGGACGAGAAGGCGATGCTCACGCCCGCGGACCTGACCCAGGACGGGGTGATCAAGCTGTCCTTCGGCAAGAAGCGGCACGTGCTGCTGCGGACGGCGTAGCGCCCGACCGGGTTCCCAAAGGGCCTCCGGCCCTTCGGCGGGGTTCGGGGCGCGGAGCCCCGATTTGCCAGGGCTCCGCCCTGGACCCGCAAAAGGTCCGAGACCTTTTGAAACCCGACCTCGTCGGTCCGATCCTTACGGATCCAACCCTTCCGCCGCCCGTCGGGCCGCGCGCAGCTTCTCCACGCGCGCCACGGAGAAGACCGAGGCCTCGTAGAGGATCAGCATCGGCAGGGCGAGCGAGAGCTGGGAGATGACATCCGGCGGCGTCAGCACGGCGGCCACGACGAAGACCAGCACGATCGCGTAGCGCCGCTTCTCGCGCAGGAAGGCCGCGTCGATGATGCCGATCTGGCCGAGAAGGGTCAGGATCACCGGCAGCTGGAACGCGATGCCGAAAGCGAAGATCAGCGTCATGATCAGCGAGAGGTACTCGTCGACCTTGGGCAGCAGCTTGATGGTCGGCTCGCCGGCCACGCCGACCTGCTGCAGCGACACCGAGAACTTGATCAGCAGCGGCATCGCCAGGAAGAACACCACCAGGGCGCCCAGCACGAAGAAGATCGGCGTCGCGACCAGGTAGGGCAGGAAGGCCTTGCGCTCGTTGCGGTAGAGGCCCGGCGCCACGAAGGCATAGATCTGCGTGGCGATCACCGGAAAGGCCAGGAACGCGGCGCCGAAGACGCTGAGCTTGATGTTGGTGAAGACCTGCTCGAGGAAATGCGTCGCGATCAGCTCGGCATTCTGCGCGCCCACGATCGAGACGTAGGGATAGACCAGGATGTTGTAGATATCGCGCGAGAAGAAGAAGCAGCAGAAGAACATCGCCACGAAGGCAATCAGCGACTTGATCAGCCGCGACCGCAATTCGATCAGATGTTCGAGCAGCGGCGCCCGGGACGCTTCGATCTCGGCCTCGTCGGCGTCGCTGATCATCGGGCTGTGGCGCCGTTCTTCGGGTCCATGGGGGTGTCGTGCGCGGTCTTGGGCTCCGGCGGCGGCCCGTAGGGATCGTCGACCGAGCCGGGGATTGGGAGCGGCGCGTCGGGCGGGGCGGCGTGCTCGAGCGGATCGGCATACGCCGCGTGATCGGTGGCGACGGAGGACGGCTCGGGGCCCGTCGGCGCAGTCGCATCCTGCTCGGCCTTGAGCTGCGCCGTAGCGTCGGCCAGCGAGCGCGTATCCGCGGCGGGCTTCTCGGGGCCCAGCGGCTCGGTGCCCTGCCGCGCGGCGACCCGGCCCTCGACCGCACCCTTCAGCTCGTCCCGGATCGTCTGGACCGGGTTGAAGCCGGAGCCCGCGGACCGGACGGTGTTGCGGATGCCGTCGACCTCTTTGCGGACCTCGTCGAGCTCGGCCTCGCGGATCGCCTCGTTGAACTGCATCTGAAACTCGCCGGCCATCCGGCGCAGCTTCGTGGTGATCTGCCCGACGGTGCGCAGCGCCTTCGGGAGATCCTTCGGCCCGATGACGATGAGGGCGACGCCGCCGATCAGCATCACCTCGCCCCAACTCATGTCCAGCATGTCGTCGACGGTCCTGCTGCCCTGGGAGCCGGACCTGAGTCCGAACCCCCGTCAGGCTCTACACCACAGCGCGCGCCCTGACAGGCTCTCAGACCGGCTTGCGCTCGCCGCCCGGCAGATGGCTCGCCGGGACCGCGGTGCCGGGGCTCGTCTCGGCGGTGTGCGGGATGGTGCGGACCGGCTCGCTCGGCGCGACCGGCTGGCTCGCCGGCGGCGTCTCGTCCTCGGCCATGCCCTTCTTGAACGCCTTGATGCCCTTGGCGACGTCGCCCATCAGGTCCGAGACCTTGCCGCGGCCGAACAGCAGCATGACGATGACGGCAACGATGACCCAGTGCCAGATACTCATGCTGCCCATGGCAACCTCCTGCGTGCGTCCACCTGCCTGCGCCCACCTGTGGGAGCGTGACGCTACGACCGGTTGAAGATTTCCGGGCGAACCTAGGGATCGCACCGCCCGAACACAAGCAGAGGCGGCTTCAGGGACGGTGGATGCCCGCGGTGGAAGGCCGCGGGTCAGGCCGCACTGGCCATCGCCGCCGCGAACCGGGCCCGAGCCTCGGGCAGATCCAACGCGTCGCCCGCCCTGTCGAGGCGTGCGAGCGCGGCGGCGGCCCGCCGGGCAGCCTCACCGGTCAGGAACGGCGCGGCTTCGGCGACGGCCCGCATCTCGTCCATGGCGCCGTTGCAATGAAGCCCGACATCGACGCCCGCCGCGAAGGCGGCCTGTGTCCGGTCGCGGAACGTGCCGGTGAGCGCGTGCATCGACAGGTCGTCGGTCATCAGCAGCCCGTCGAAGCCGATGGCGCCGCGGATCACATCGCGGATGACGCGCGCCGACTGGGTGGCCGGACGATCGGGGTCGATGGCCGTGAAGACCACGTGGGCGCTCATCGCCATCGGCAGGTCGGCGAGCATCTGGAACGGCCGGAAATCCTGCGCTGCGAGCGCTTCGAGCGTCGCCTCGACGACCGGCAGCCCGTGATGGCTGTCGCAGGCGGCGCGGCCGTGGCCGGGGACGTGCTTCATCACCGGCAGAACGCCGCCGGCCATCAGGCCCTCGGCCACGGCGCGGCCGATCTCGGCCACCGAATCGGGATTCGAACCGTAGGCCCGGTCGCCGATGATGTCGTGCGATCCCGGTGCCGGCACGTCGAGCACGGGCGCGCAATCGACGTTGATGCCGACCTCCGCGAGATCGTGCGCCATCAGCCGGGCGCCGAGCCGGGCGATCGCGGTGGCGCTGCCGTTCAGACGCCCGTAGCGCCCGCCCGCCGGATAGGACGGCCAGTGCGGCGGCCCCATGCGCTGGACCCGGCCGCCCTCCTGATCGATCAGGATCGGCGCCGTATCCGAGCCCAGGCAGTCCCGCAGCGCGGCCGTCAGGGCGCGCACCTCGTCGGGCGTGCCGATGTTGCGCTTGAACAGGATGAAGCCCCACGGCCGCACGTCGCGGAAGAAGGCGGCCTCCTCGGCGGAGAGCGTCTTGCCGGCGCAGCCGAGGATCAGGGCACGGGCGGTCATGCGGGCTTCTCGATGGCCGCGCGGGTGCGGCGGAGGAAACGGCGACTCGATGCCGGCAGAGTCGGGCGGGAACAGGGAGCCGGCAAGGCGAAACCGCGTGCCCGCCCCGTTCGGCGTGTCGACGGGGGCCGGGTGTTGCGGGGCGGACTCGCGTTCAAGGCGGATCCGGCCTCCCCCTGCTTCAGGACGAGACCGGATGATCGATGGCTCAGTTCTTCGCCACGAAGCACTGACCGCCCTCGCCCTGCAGGGCGCTGCACAGGCTGGCCGCCTCGTTCTTGGCCAGCGGCCCGACGCGGACGCGGTAGATCGTCTTGCCGTTGACCTCGGCCTGGCGGATCAGCTCGGGCTTGCCGGCGAGCTGGCTGTACTTCGCCTGCATCTGCTTGAGGGCGGCCTTCGCCTCGGCGGCGCTGCCGCGCACCCCGAGCTGGACCGAGAAACCGCCGACCGAGCCGGTCTTGACGGTGTCGTCGACGGCCTCCGGCGCGTCCGCGGCCGGGGCGGCCAGGGAGGCGACCCGCTGGGCGGCCTTCGGCGGCGGCTTCACGGCGACGGGCTTCGGCGGGGCGGCTTCGGCCGGGGTGGGCGGCGGCGGCGCCTGGACCGGCTCCGGCGTGGGCGCCGGCAGGGACGCGGCCGCCTGACGGCCGGGCTTCGGCTTCGCCTGCTGCGGCGGCTCGTCGGTGGGCAGGACCATGGTCGGGATCGGGGCCGGCGCGCCCTCGGCCTGCGCCTCGCGCTGGACCGGTGCGGGCGGGGCTTCCGGCTTCACCGCCACGGTGCGGACCCGGCGCGGTTCGCCGAACGCCTCGAACGGGCCGTTGCCCGGCGTCGTGCCGCTCTGCGCGCCGCCGGCCGGGCCGGTGCCCTGCGCCGCGCGGGCCGCCTCGGCCACGTCGATCGGCTGCTCCTCGCGGTTCACGATCTTGATCTGGCCTTCCTTGGCCTTGCCCTTGGTGTCGTAGATCTGCCGGTTCTGGTCCGGGATCTCGACGCCGTCGGCGACCTTCGGGGCGACCTTCAGGGGCGTGGAATCGGCCTGGACGACGGGGACGCCGCCGCCGCTGCTCGACCCGTGAAGACCCTTGTAGGTGAGCGCGCCGGTCACGGCGACGGCGACGATCGCGATGCCGGCGCCGACCGAGGCCAGGCGGCGGCGCGGGTTCACCCGGCGCAGCGAGCGATCATCGGCGTAGTCCGGGCCGGCGCCTTCCTGGGTGCCGGCGGCCTCCGCGCCGTAGGGCACCGGCTCCTCGTGCGTGTCGCGCTCCACCGAGGCGAGATATTGGTCGAAGGCGTCGGCGGGCGTGGATTTCGGCGGCTCGGGCGCGAAGCTCGGCTCGACCCGATGGTCCCAGCTGGGCTCCGGCTGCGCGGTGGCCGCGCCGCGCATCTCGTCACGCGCCGCCAGCAGCGCCCGGAAGGGGTCATCCTGACCGACGATCCGCGCGAGCTCGGCCAGGGGGTCGGGCTTGCTGCCGCCCTGCGTGCCGCGACCCTGCTCGTGACGCAGATCGCGCGCGAGGGCGTCCAAATCGACCTGAGCGCGCGAAGCGTTCGTCATGGCAGCATCCTCACATCAGGGCCGGTCACCGGCCCGATGCATATCGAGCCTATCGCATCTCGTCCGGCGCGGTCACACCGAGAACCGCGAGGCCGGCCGCGAGGGTACTCCGAAGAGCCTCGACGAGCGCCAGCCGCGCCCAGGACGACTTTCGGTCGGTTGCATTAACAAACCGTAATTGCGGCAAGTCTTTGCCCTTGTTCCAGAAACTATGAAGTGCCGAGGCCAGTTCATAGAGGTGGAACGCGATTCGGTGCGGCTCGTGCGCCAGCGCCGCGGATTCGAGGACCCGCGGGTATTGGGCGATCAGGCGCATCATCTCGATCTCGCCCGGATCGGTCAGGACGTCGAACGCCGCCTCGCGCAGCAGGGCTTCGGCGGAAAGGTCCGCGTCCGGGAAGGCCTCGCGCGCCTGCCGCTGTACCGAGCGGACCCGGGCATGGGCGTACTGGACGTAGAAGACCGGGTTGTCCTTCGACTGCTCGACCACCTTGGCGAGGTCGAAATCGAGCGTCGCGTCGTTCTTCCGGTAGAGCATCATGAACCGGATCGCGTCGCGGCCGACCTCGTCGATCACGTCGCGCAGGGTCACGAACTCGCCGGCCCGCTTGGACATCTTCACGGGCTCGCCCGCGCGCAACAGCCGCACCAGCTGGCAGAGCTTCACGTCGAGCGTCGCCTTGCCGTCGCTGACCGCCTTCACGGCCGCCTGCATCCGCTTGACGTAGCCGCCGTGGTCGGCGCCGAGCACGTCGATCAGCTCGGTGGCACCCGCGAGGTACTTCGCTCGGTGATAGGCGATGTCCGAGGCGAAGTAGGTGTAGGAGCCGTCCGACTTGAGAAGCGGCCGGTCGGTGTCGTCGCCGAAATCCTTGGTGCGGAACAGCGTCTGCTCGCGGTCCTCCCAATCCTCGGGCAACTGGCCCTTGGGCGGCGGCAGGCGGCCTTCGTAGACGAGCCCCCGCTCGCGCAGCTCCTGAAGCAGCGCCTTGACGGCGCCGCTCTGCAGGAGCGTCCGCTCCGAGAAGAACACGTCGTGGCGGATGCCGATCGCCGCGAGATCGGCCCGGATCATGTCCATCATCATGCCGAGCGCAACTTCGCGCACCACCGGCAGCCAATCGGCCTCCGACTGGTCGAGGAGCGCCCGGCCATGGGTCTCGGCGAGCTTGGTGCCCACGGGCTTGAGGTAGTCGCCCGGATAGAGCCCCTCGGCGATGGCGAATGGCTCGCCCAGAGCCTCGCGATAGCGCTGGTAGGCGGAGCGGGCCAGCACGTCGACCTGGGCGCCCGCGTCGTTGATGTAATATTCGCGCGTCACCTGGCGGCCGGCCGCCACCAGGAGGTTGCACAGGGCATCGCCGAACACGGCGCCGCGGCCATGGCCGACATGCATCGGCCCGGTCGGATTGGCCGAAACGTACTCGACGTTGATCGGACCGCCCTGCAGCCGGGCGCGGCCGAAGGTCTCCGGGTCCGAGAGCGCGCTGCGGACCACATCGTGGAAGATTTCGGGCGCGAGGCGCAGGTTGATGAAGCCCGGGCCGGCAACGCTCGCCTCCAGGATGCGGGGATCCGTGCGCAGCTCCGCCGCCAGCGCCTCGCCCAGGGCCTTCGGGTTGGCGCGCGCCTCCTTGGCGAGGACCAGAGCGGCATTGGTGGCGAGATCGCCATGGGTGGTGTCGCGCGGCGGCTCGACGACGACGCGTCCGAGGTCGAGGCCCTCCGGCAGCTGGCCGGCGCGGGTCAGCGCCTCCACGGCCTCGCGCACACGCGCCTCGAACAGGGCGAAGATGTTCATCGGTCTCGATCTCGCTCGCGCGGGTTTGCTTCCGCCCGGCCGTCTCGGCCTGCGCCCGCTCGAAGCCGTCTAGCAAGGGGGCGGGAGGGTGTCACGGCGGCGGCGATTCCCGGCGGCACCGCGCCGCAAGCCGCCGTTAACCGCGCCGCCGAAACGACCTGGCATTCGGGCAGGCGAGCGCAGTTTATCCCCATGCGACGACTACCGATGCGCCGCTACGCATCTTGTCTTGGCCCGCGTGTATCTATGTGATCGACCGGATCGCAAAATTCTCGAGTCCGGAGATCTTGATGAAGACCTTGATGATGGTGGGCGCGGCTCTCGGCGCGCTGGTCCTGACGGTGCCGGGCGCCGAGGCCCGCGGCTTCCGGGGCGGCGGGTATCACGGCGGGTATGGCGGCCATTACGGCGGCTTCGCCGGGCGGGGCGTCTACGGCCGCGGCTACGGCTACGGCTACGGTCGCGGCTACGGCTATCGCGGCGGCTACGGGCGCGGCCTGGGCTACGGCCTGGCCGGCGCGGGTATCGGCCTCGGCCTCGGGCTCGCGGCCGGCAGCCTGTACGGCGGTTACGGCTATGGCGGCGGCTACGGCTACGGCTACCCCGCGGCCTACGGCGGCTACGATTACGCCTTTCCGGCCGCCTATGGCGGGTATGGCGGGTACAGCTCGGGCGGCTGTTACGGCAGCTTCACCTGCGGCTGCGGCTGCTGATCGCGGACCGCCCCTTTCCGGCTCTCACGGGTCGGTGAGGGGCAGGCCCCGGCTCGGCAATTCCCAGTACAGGTCGGGGGTCGTCGCGTATAGCTTGCGATGCGCCAGCACCGCGTAGGTGTCGGTCATGCCGGCGATGTAGTCAGCGACCCGCCGGGCGATCCGGCTCTCCGTCGCATCGGCGAGTCCGGCGCTCCATTCGTCCGGCATCCGGGACGGTGCCGCGGTGAAGGCCGTGAACAAGTCGTTGACGATGGCGTCGGCCTTCTTGCGCACGGCCACGACGCCCGGGTGCCGGTACATCCGCGCCCAGAGGAAGCGCATGATCTCGGCATCCGCCTCCGCGATCGGTCGCGAGAACACGATGACCGGCTCGGCGGCGTTCCGGATATCCGCGACGCTGCGCGGCGCGAGCGCGGCGATCCGGCGGCCGCCCTCGCGGATCACGTCCTCCACGAACCGAGTGATCACCCGACGGGCCAGCTCGTGGATCACCCGGGACGGTTCGAGGCCCGGATGCAGCCGGTCGATCTCGTCGAGCAGATCGGCCAGGAACGGGACCGCACGCAGCTCCGGAATCTCGAACAGGCCGGCCCGCAGGCCGTCATCGAGGTCGTGCGCCGCGTAGGCGATGTCGTCGGCCAAAGAGGCGGCCTGAGCCTCGGGACCCGCCTGGCTCCACAGGTCGAGCGGGTTCAGGGCATCGTATTCGAGGATCGCGGCCGGGATGCCGCGCTCGGCATAGCGCGGGGTCGGCTGCCCGTCCCGGTCGAGCAGGGGGCCGTTGTGCTTGACCAGCCCCTCCAGGGTCTCCCAGGCGAGGTTCAAGCCGTCGAACCCGGCGTAGCGCCGCTCCAGGCGGGTCACGATGCGCAGAGCCTGCGCGTTGTGGTCGAACCCGCCATGGGCCGCCATGCAGGAATCCAACGCCTCTTCGCCGGTATGGCCGAAGCAGGTGTGGCCGAGGTCGTGGCTCAGCGCCAAGGCCTCCGCCAGATCCTCGTCGAGCCCCAGCGCGCGGGCGAGCGCCCGGGCGATCTGGCTGACCTCCAGGGTGTGGGTCAGCCGGGTTCGGTAATGGTCACCCTCGTGATGCACGAAGACCTGGGTCTTGTGCTTCAGGCGGCGGAACGCCGTCGAATGGATGATCCGGTCCCGGTCGCGCTGGAAATCGCTGCGCGTCGGCGACGATGCCTCGACGATCAGCCGACCGCGCGTGCGCGCCGGATCCGTGGCGTAGGCCGCCCGCCAGCGCTCACCGTTCGGCCGCACGGCGTCCGCTCTCAATCTCGCGCAGCCTGATCATGACCCCTCCCCGCCCGGCGCGTTGCGGCGCGGGCCTCGAGCCCATATCTTGTGGGCCGAGGCGGGCTCGGCAACGGCCGGGCGGCGCCATCCACCGGACACTTGCGTGGCCAGAGCTAACGATGGCTGAGATCACCCTGACCCCCCGCGCCGCCAAGCGCATCAACGAGATCATGGGCGCGGAGCCCCCGGGCTCGTCGCTGCGCATCAGCGTGAACGGCGGCGGCTGCTCCGGATTCTCCTACGCCTTCGACATCACGCGGTCCCGGGAAGCCCAGGACGTGGCGATCGAGCGCGACGGCGCCACCGTGATCGTTGATCCGGTCTCGCTGGAATACATGTCCGGCTCGACCATCGACTTCGTGAACGACCTGATCGGCCAGTCCTTCAAGATCGAGAACCCGCTGGCGACCGCCTCCTGCGGCTGCGGCACGTCGTTCTCGCTCTGACCCGGGCGCGACGGCCCGCCGCCTCGGCGCGGCCGTTGCCCGTGTACGACACTGGAGCCGGCTCACGGCTCGTGCAGCCCATGCGCGATTGCCTCGACCGGTAAAACGCGGCACCCATGCGGCTAGCCAGCCTGAGCCGTGATCCGGACCCTCCCATGATCCATCCGAAGGTCCGATCCCGCCTGCGATCGGCTTTGGCCGCGAGCTGCGCCATCCTGTGCCTCGCCGGCGCGGCGGCGCCCGCGCCGCTGGCGGCCCAGGAAGGCGCTGCGGCGGTTCAGGACGTCACGATCACGGATGTCATGCTGCCGCTCGGCGGCACGCTGCTGCGGGCGCCGAAGCTGACGGCCAGCGGCACGCGCCTGTCCAAGGATGAGCTCGCGGCGATCCTGAAGTCGGATTCCTCCGAGCCCTGGGAGGCCCGGCTGGCCCGGCTCGATGCCGGGAGCCTGACCATCCCGGTTCTGAGTTCCGAGCACGCCGGCCCCGGCGACGACCGCCAGACCGTGACCTACCGGGACGTGGTCGCCCGCGACGTGAAAGCCGGCCGCGTCGGCGAGCTTACCGCCGCCGGCGCGACGGTCAGCGCCGTCACCGGCCCGAACCGCGGCTACGGCACCTATGGCCGGGTCCGGGCGACCGATCTCGACCTGGCGGCGCTCAACCGGCTCTACACCGTCCCGGGCGATGGCAAGGGACCGGTGCAGAAGGTCTACGGCACGATCCAGGTCTCGGACGTGACCTATTCCGACGCGCGCGGCACGACCGTGAAGATCGCGCACCTGAACGGGCGCGACCTCGGCGGCCGGCAGATCCCGGACGGCTGGAACGGCGCGTTCGAGATCGTGGCCGCAGGCTTCCAGGGGCCCAACGACCGGCGGACCTTCGCGGCCTCCGCCGCCGACCTCATCGAGGCGACGGCCCTGGGCAGCCTCGACATGCAGGGTCTGAGCGTCAGCAACACCGACCCGCAGGGCCCGGTACTGTTCGAGATCGAGCGCGCCACCTATGCCGCCGGGTCGGAATTCGGCACGGTCCTGGAGAACATGACCGTGTCGCGCGGCAGCCTGCGCGCGCATCTCGGACGTCTGGCCCTCTCGAACGTCTCGCTCGCACCGACGGTCGAGGCCCTGCGCAAGGCCGCCGCCGGATCCGAGAGCCGGCCCGGATTCAGCGACGCCGAGATGCGTAGCCTGACGCCGGCGCTGGGCGGGATGACGCTCACCGACCTGAGCATTGACCTGCCGCTGGACCCAGAGCCGCCCAAGGCGGCCCCGCAGGATCCGCGGCCGGCGACCCGTGGCCCCGCGCCGGGCAGGCCGGGCTCGGCCAAGCCCACGGAGGGCAAGATCGTGGAGGGCAAGGTCGCGGAAGCGAAGCCCGCGGAAGCCAAGGCGCCCGACGCGAAGCCCGGCGACCCGCTCGCGGTCACCATCACGCCGCCGCCCACCCGTCGCATCGCCCTGCGCGAGGCGGCCCTGTCCTTCGGCCCGCCGCAGGACGGCGTCCCGACCGCGAGCCGGCTGACCCTCACGGGCCTGAGCCTGCCGGCCGACCTGGTTGCCGGCGCCCCGATCATCGGTGCGCTGCCGGCCTACGGGTATCGCGAGCTCGACCTCGATGTCGTGGCCGACGCGGCGCTCGACGGGAAGGCCCGCGACCTGTCGCTGCGCGACGTCACCGTCACCGGCCGCGAGATCGGGACCGTCCGGCTGACCGGCACCCTGGGCGGCATCGGGCCCGAATTGTTCAACGGGACCCTGCCCGCCGCCACGATGCTGATGTTCTCCGGCAGCGCCAAGAGCCTCGACCTCACGATCGAGAATGCCGGGCTGTTCGAGCGTTTCCTGACGGCGCAATCCAAGGATTTGAGCCTCAAGCCCGACGAATTGCGCAAGGAATACGTCACCGCCAGCCTGCTCGGCGTCCCGGTGATCCTGGGCAACACCGCGGCCGCCAAGGGCATCGGCGCCGCGATGGGACAGTTCGTGATGAAGCCGGGCAAGCTCGTGCTCCACGCGAAGTCGAAGGAGCCGGCCGGCATCGGCTTCATCGATATCGGTGCGGCCCGCTCGCCGGCGGCCTTGCTCGACCGCCTCGACGTCGAGGCCAAGGCGAACTGAGCCCGGCCTAACCCTCTCGCGCGGCGGCGCCGTCTATTCCGCGATGATGCCGGGATGACGGGCGGCCAGGGCGGCCCGCGTCGCCTCGGCCCAGGCGCGGTCGCGCCGCCCGCGGGGACGGTCGAGCGGCACATCGGCCATCAGGGTGGCCGGTCGCTTGGACACCAGCAGCAGCCGGTCGGCGATGCCGATCGCCTCGGCGACGTTGTGGGTCACCATCAGGACGCTCATGCCGGCGGACTCGACCGTGTCGACCACCAGGCCGCGCAGCTCGGCGGCGGCATTGTCGTCCAGGGAGACGAAGGGCTCGTCGAGCACCAGCACCCGCGGCGCATCGGCGAGCGCGCGGGCGAGCGCCACCCGCCGCTGCATCCCGAGCGACAGCGCCTTCGGGTAGCTGCCGCGCCAGGGCGTGAGGCCGAGCTGGGCGAACAGGCCGTCGAGATCGCGTCCGCGCCGCGCCCGCGGCAGACCCAGCCGGACATTGTGCTCAACGCTGCGCCAGGGCAGCAGCCGCGGCTCCTGGAACACCATGCCGGCCTGATCGGCCCCGGAAACGCAGCCCTCGAAATCCGTGTCGAGGCCGAGCAGGATCCGCAGGGTCGTGGTCTTGCCGGCACCGGACGGGCCGATCAGGCAGACGATCTCGCCGGCGCCGACGCCGAAGCTGAGATCGCGGACCGCCTCCACCGGCTCGGCGCCCTTGGACCGATACCGCTTGGCGGCGATCGCGACCTGGAGAACGGGTTCAGCGCCAGCGGCGGACATGGGCTTCGAGCCGCTGCAGGAGGAGGACGTCGATGCCGATCATCACGGTCATGAACACGAGGCTGTAGCCGATGATGGCGGCGACATCGGTGCTCTGGACGAAGTAGTAGTTGATCGCGAATCCGACGCCGTCGGGACGGCCGAGCAGCTCGACCACCAGCACGATCTTCCAGGCGAGCGACAGGCCCGAGCGGGCCGCCGTGACCACGTAGGGCTGGAGCTGCGGCACCAGCACGTCCATCGCCCAGGTGCGCCGGTCGAACCGATAGGCGCGGGCCATCTCGTCGAGGCCCGGATCGAGGTTGCGCGCGCCCTCGCGCACGATCACCGCGACGTTCGGCAGCTTGTTGAGCACCACCGCCAGGATGGCGGCCGTCTCGGTCAGCCCGACCCAGACATAGGCCAGCACGGTGATCACCAGGGCCGGGGTGTTGAGCAGGACGAGGAGCGGCGTGTCGAGGGTCAGGTCGGCGGCCTTCGAGCGCCCGAGGGCGACGCCCAGCAGGATCCCCAGCACCATCGCCACCGCGAAGGAGATCGCCACCCGCAGCAGGGTGACCCCGACATTGTGCGCGAGGTCGCCGCGCTCGGCCTCCTCAAGGATGAAGCGCAGCACCGCCATCGGGGCCGGCAACAGCCGCGAGCCGGCCTCCAGCGCAGCGAACTGCCAGGCGGCGACAAGCACGGCGAGCGACGCGATGCGGGTCAGCGCGCCCATGCGGTCCCGGCGATCGCCATCCCGGATGCGGGGACCAGCCAGACGGGCCGCTCAGCCATTGCGGCCGGCGTCGTAGTAGAGATCCGGCGGCAGTCCGGCGCCCTTGCCGACCAGGCGGGGGCCGCCGAGGCGGGACATCACGGCGTAGAGCTTCTCGGCATCGGTGCGCTCGGCCGCCACCGGGCGGCGCGGGATGCCGGAGAGGAAATCGCGCTTGAGCGCCTCGAAGGTGGCGTCGTTCTCCGCCGCCATCAGCGGGCGCACGACCTCCCAGGTCGTGGGATCGGCCGCCAGCATCTCCTTGGCGGCGCGCGACGCCCGGGCGAATCCGGCCACCGCCTCGGGCTTCTCCTTCACGGTCGTGTCCTGGAACAGGTAGCCGATCAGGGAGACGTCGCCGGCGACGCCGAGCGCGTGCATGATGTCCTCGGCGCCGACCAGCCGGCGGAAGCCCTTGGCCTCGAGCCGCGCGCAATAGGTCCAGTAGGTCAGGGCCGCGTCCAGGGCGCCCTGTTCCAGCTTCAGGGTGATCAGCGGAGGGGCGCCGTAGGCGATCTCGGCGGCGTGCTCGAGATCGATCCCGGCGGCGTCCTTGGCCTGCGCCCGCAGCAGGAGCCAGTTCTTGTCGAGCGGCCCGCCGGCGACGCCGAAGCGCTTGCCGTCGAGGTCCTTCAGGCTCTTGATCGGGCTGTCGGCCGGCACCATCACGGCGCCCTCCGAGGTCGAGTACGGGATGAAGCGCACCGCCTGGCCGTCATTGCCGAGGCGAGCGGCCCACAGTAGGTCGCCGATGATCGTGTCGACCTGCCCGCCAATGAAGCTGATCCGCGCCGCGTCGTTGCCGGCGAGCTTGACCGCGTCGAGCTGGAAGCCGTTGGCGGTATCGAGGCCGCGGGCCTTGATCACCGCCGCCTCCCATGTGGAGGTGCCGAACGGCAGGCTCCCGAGGCGGATCACCGGCACGTCCGCCCGCGCCGCCCGCAGGCCGAGGCCGCCGAGCAGGCCGCCGGCGAGCATTGCGCGCCGTGACAGCATCACGCCTTCTCCCATCGTATTGCGCGGTCTTGAGAGATCGCAGACTTGGGCGTGGACTTGTCCTGCCGCCATTGGAAAAAGGTCATAGGGCTCGCATGGCACGCCGTCCACCGCGGCGAATTCCCTTGTGCGCTTGCGCGCCGCCGGTGCCGCGGGCACCCTTGCTCTCTAATACGAACCGAGAAGGACGAGGCGAATGAGCGAGCGGCGCGAGGGCGTTCTGGACGAGGCGACCATCGAGGCCCGGCTGAAGGCCGAGCTGCCGCATTGGCGGCTGGAGGACGGCTGGATCCGGCGGACCTACAAGACGGCGAGCTGGAAGGGCACGCTCATGGTCATCAACACCGTGGGCCACCTCGCCGAGGCCGCCTGGCACCACCCCGACCTGACGGCCTCCTATGCCTGGGTGGAGGTGCGGCTGATGAACCATGCGGCCAAGGGAATCACCGAGAAGGACTTCGCGCTCGCCAAGAAGATCGAGGAGGTCGTGTCCTGGCAGCCGGCCCTCGACGGACAGGGACTGGAGGGAACCCCGTCCGACCCGCGCTTCGCCTACATCAAGTACGACAAGTAGCCGGGCGCGCCCGGTCACTGCGGCTCCTTCACCCGGCGGCACGCGGTCTTGAGATAGGCGGACTTGCCGATCTCCTCGCGCCGCTCCGTGCGGGCGATGATCTCCTGCCAGCCCGTGGCGCAGCCGAGCTCGTTGGCGACCCGGACCTTGCGCACTTCCAGCGCCTCGGCATCGGTGCAGGCCTCCTGGGCGAGACCGTTGGCGCAGACCAGGACGACGGCGATGAAGGCGTTCATGCGGGCGGGGTTCCTCGGTTCTCGTCCCGCTTACGTGCGGGGACGGTCCGGAGTTTCCGCCTGCATCCTCTGAAACGAATCACGGTCGGCCCGCCCTGAGGGGGCGGAGGGGCGGGCCGACCGCTCACCGCAGCGTGGGGCCACGCTGCGATCGGTGTCGCCGGTCGCTCAGGCGGCTTGCGCCGGAGCCCGGTCGCGGCTCTCCGGTCGGATCCGGTAGCAGCCGACATAGAGGGCGGGCAGGAACAGCAGCGTCAGGAAGGTCGCCGCCAGGATGCCGCCGATCATCGCGAAGGCCATGGGCCCCCAGAACACCTCACGGGCGATCGGGATCAGGCCCAGGCTCGCCGCCGCGGCCGTCAGCAGGATCGGCCGCATCCGGTGGTGCGTGGCCTCGTAGACGGCATCCCAGGGCGCCATGCCCTCGGCCCGGAACTCCTCGATCTGGCTCACCAGGATCACGGCGTTGCGGATGATGATGCCGATCAGAGCCAGGATGCCCAGGATCGCCACGAAGCCCATCGGCTTGTCGAACAGCAGCAACGCCGGCACGACGCCGATCAGGCCGAGGGGCGCCACCGTGAAGACCAGCAGCATCCGGCCGACGCTCTGGAGCTGGACCATCAGCAGCAGCGCCATGGTGAGCAGCATCACCGGGACGACCGCCGCGATCGGGCCCTGGCCCTTGGCCGATTCCTCCACGGCGCCGCCGGTCTCCAGGCTGTAGCCCTCGGGCAGCGCCTTCGCGAAGGCGTCGATCCCGGGCTGCAACCCGGTGACGATGGTGGCGGGCTGCGTGGTGTCGCGGATCGTCGCCCGCACCGTCACGGTCGCCAGCCGGTTCCGACGCCAGACGATCGGCTGCTCGAGGTCGTAGCCGATCCGCGCGAAGGAGAGCAGCGGCACGACGGAGCCGTTGGCGAGGCCGACCTGAAGGGATTGCAGGGTGTCGAGCGAGGAGCGCTCGGCGGCCCGCGCCCGGCCGACCACGTTCACGAGGTAGATCGAATCGCGCACCTGCGTGATCGCCTGGCCGCCCTCGATGCCGTTGAGGATGCCGGCGATGTCCTGGCTGGTCACGCCGAGCTGGCGCGCCTTGTCCTGGAGGATCTCGACCCGCAGCACCTTGCCGGGCTCGTTCCAGTCGAAGGTCGGCACGTCGAGGCGGCGGTCGGCGGCGACGACGTTCCCGAGGTCGAGGGCGAGGCGGCGCACCGTCTCCATATCCGGCCCGCTGAGCCGGTACTGGACCGGGCGCCCGACCGGCGGCCCGAGGCTGAGCGGCTGGACGAGCACGTCGGTGCCGACGAAGTCGCGCCGCCCGATCGCCTGGAGCCGCGCCATCACTTGGTCGCGGGTCTCCAGGGATTTCGTGACGACCACGATCTGCCCGTAGAACGCGTTGGAGAGCTGCTGATCGAGGGGCAGGTAGAAGCGCACCGCGCCCTGGCCGACATAGGACGACCAGCTCGTCACGTCCGGATCGTCCTTCAGCTTCGCCTCGAACCGGTCCATCTGCGCCTTGGTCTCGGCGATGGTGGCGTTCTGCGGCAGGGTCAGGTCGACCAGCAATTCGGAGCGGTCGGAGGACGGGAAGAATTGCTGCTGGACATGGCCCATCCCGACGATCGCCACCGCCATCAGCCCCAGGCAGAGCACGACCGTGGTCCAGCGCCAGGCCATCGCGAGCCGGAGCATGGCCAGGAACAGCCGGGTCAGGAAACCGCGCTTCTCCGCATGGTGCTTCACGGTCTTCGGCAGCAGGGCGACGCCGATGAGCGGGGCAAACAGCACGGCCACCACCCATGAGACCAGCAGCGAGGCCGCCAGCACGACGAACAGGGAGTAGGTGTACTCGCCCGCCCCCGAGCCGTTGAAGCCGATCGGCAGGAAGCCCGCCACCGTCACCAGGGTACCGGTCAGCATCGGGAAGGCCGTGGAGGTGTAGGCGAAGGTCGCGGCCTTGCGCAGGGTGTCGCCCCGCTCCAGCCGGGCGACCATCATCTCGACCGTGATCATGGCGTCGTCGACCAGCAGGCCCAGCGCGATGATCAGCGCGCCGAGCGAGATGCGCTGCAGCGTCACGTCCATCATCTGCATGACGACGAAGACGATCGCGAGCACGAGCGGGATCGACACGGAGACCACCAGGCCGGCCCGCACGCCGAGGCTGACGAAGCTGACCGCCAGCACGATCACCACGGCCTCGACCAGCGCCTCGGTGAAGCCGCCGACCGCGTGCTCCACCTGCTTGGGCTGATCGGAGACCAGGTGGACGCCGACGCCCACCGGCAGCGTCGCCTCGATCCGGCGCATCTCGCCCTTCAGGGCCTCGCCGAAATGCAGAAGGTTGGCGCCGGGCCGCATGGCGATGGCGAGACCGATCGCCGGCTTGCCGTCGACCCGGAACATCGGCGCCGGCGGATCCTCGTAGCCGCGGCTGATCTCGGCGATGTCGGCGAGTCGGAAGAAGCGGTCGTTGACCCGCAGGTTCACGTCCTGGAGCGAGGCCTCCGAGGTGAAGGAGCCTGTGACCCGCAGCGACACGCGCTCCGGTCCGGCCTGAACCACGCCGGAGGCCGAGACCGCGTTCTGGGCCTGGAGCGCCTTGATCAGGGCCTGGAAATCGATGCCGTAGCCGGCGAGCTTGCGGGTCGAGAAGTCGAGATAGATCGTCTCGGCCTGGGTCCCGATCAGCTGGGTCTTGCCGATATCGGGCACCCGCAGGACCTCGGTGCGGATGCTCTCGACGTAGTCGCGCAGCTGCCGGTAGGTCAGGCCGTCGGCGGTGAACGCGTAGATGTTGCCGTAGACGTCGCCGAACTCGTCGTTGAAGAACGGCCCCTGCACGCCGTCCGGAAACTGGCCCTTGATGTCGCCGAGCCGCTTGCGGACCTGATAGAAGGCCGGCTGGACCTCGGACTTCTTCAGCGTGTCGCGGAACTGCACGAAGACCGTGGACGAGCCCGGCGTGGTGTAGCTGCGGACGTAATCCAGCGCGTTGAGCTGCTGCAATTCCTTCTCGACCCGGTCGGTGACCTGATCGAGCGTGTCCTTGATCGTCGCGCCCGGCCAGGTCGTCTGCACGACCATGGTCTTGATCGTGAATGGCGGATCCTCCTCGCGGCCGAGGCGGCTATAGGCCATCACGCCCGCGACGAGCGAGACCGCCATCAGGAACCAGACGAACGAGCGATGCCCGAGCGCCCAGTCGGAGAGGTTGAAATCCTTCACGGGAAACTCTCGTTCGACCGGCTCAACGGGCATCGTCGGTCAGGCGCACGGCCTGGCCCTCGCGTAGGGCATGGACCCCCGCGACGACGACCCGCTCGCCCGGCTCGATGCCGTCACGGATGGCGACGCGCCCGCCCTCGACCGTCTCCGGGGCGGAGGCCACAGTCACGTCGCGGCGCGTCACCGACTTGCCGTCCGGCGTCACGATCCAGACCGAACGGCGCTCACCCTCCACGAGCAAAGCGGATTCGGGCAGGAGGAAGCGGCGGGGGACCTTGCGCGTCAGCGACACGTCGATGGTCGCGCCGAGCCGGAAAGCGGGGCCCGGATTGTCCAGGGTGATCCGGATGCGCCGGGAGCGCGTCCCGGTCTCGGCGAGGGGCGCGATCTCGCGGACGCGGCCCCGGGCGGTCAATTCCGGCGCGCTCTGGAGCGAGACCGTGAACACGCCGTCGGCCGGCAGTGCGCCGACATATTGCTCCGGCACGTCCACGACGGCCTCGCGGATCTCCGGCCGGGCGACAGTGACGACGCCCTGTCCGGCGCTCAGCACCTGCCCGACTTCGGCCAGGCGTTGGGTGACGACCCCATCGAACTCGGCCTTGAGCTCGGTGTAGCCCATCTGATCCCGGGCCTTCTGGAGGCTCGCGGCGGCCTGATCGACACGCGCCCGGGCGGTGTCGCGCTTGGCGACCGCCTGATCGAGGGTCGCCTGCGAGACGTTGTTGCCCGACATCAGGCGGCGGCTGCGGGCCTCGGCGGCCTCCGCGTTCTCGGCCTGCGCGCGCGCATCGGCGAAATCGGCCTCGGCCCGCGTCAGGTCGAACCGCGTGACCACGGTGTCGAGGGCGGCCAGGCGCTGGCCCTTCTTGACGATGTCGCCGACGGTCACGTCCCGCGCGACCATGCGGCCGGGAATCTGGAACCCGAGCTGCGACTGGTAGCGCGGCTCGACCGTGCCGGCGAAGGGTCCGAACGTGATCGTGTCGCCCGGCACGGCGACCTGCGTGAGCACCGGCCGCACGGGCGCCGCGGCATCCTTGGGCTCGTCGTCGTGGCCGCCGCAGCCGCCGAGGATTGCCGCGCAGGCGGCCAGGATCAGAACCGCGCGCGTCTTCATGGGTTGCTCTCGACGAGGGCGGCCGCAACCTCCTGCCCGGGACGCAGAAATTGAATGCCCGCGATGACGACGCGCTCGCCCGGCTCGACGCCGCCCTTGAGGGCGATGACATCCGGCCCGTACCGGTCGATGTCCACGGGGCGGACCGCGACCGTCCGACGGCCGGTATCGTAGATCCAGACCGCCGGGTGCCCGTCGTAGCGATACAGCGCCGACCAGGGCAGGATCACCGCGTCGTGGGGGGCGAAGCGACCATGCCCGATGACCACGGCACCCAACCCCATGGCGGGCGGGGTGTTCTCCAGACCGATCTTCACCCGCACCGTTCCGCTCGACGCATCCACGGTCGGCGAGATCTCGCGCACGGTCCCGCGGACCGTGATCGCCGGATTCGCCTGCAGCGAGACCGTGATGGTCTTGTCCCCCGGCGGTCGCGCGGTCAGCGATTCGTAGACGTTGAACACCGCGTCCCGCGGTCCGTCCTGGGCGATGACCAGGACGGTCTGGCCGGACTGGACCACCTGGCCGACCTCGAAGCTCCGGCTCGTCACGATCCCCGCGACGCCGGCGCGCAGCTCCGTGTAGGAAAACTGCTCCTGGGCGGTGCCGAGCGCGGCCTTGGCGGAATCGACCGCGGCCTGCGTGGTCCGGACCTCCTGCTCGGCATTGTCGTAGCTCGGCCGCGTGGTGTAGCCGCCGGCCAGGAGCTGCTTCTGGCGCTCGTAAGCCATCTTGGCCTGGGTCAGCAGCGCTTCGGCCGACACCAGGGCGGCTTTGGCGTTGTCGAGATTGGCCCGCTGGGTGAGCGGCTCCAGCACCGCCAGCACCTGATCGGCCTCGACATGGTCGCCGACCTCGACCCGCCGCTCGGCGACCTTACCGTTCGTCCGGAACGAGACGTTGACCTGGGCCTGTGCCTGGATATCGCCGGTCAGGACGACCTCGGACGCGACGGAGGTGCGGCGCGCCTCGACGATTCGGACCCGGGCCAGGGACGAATCGGGCTCGTCCGCCGGTTCGGCGGCCCGGGCCGCCGACGCGAAGGTGATCGTCGCGAGCAGCAGGGCTGTGTATCGAAGAGCGATCATGAGAATCTTGCCGTCAGCCGTCGCGGCAAAATCGGGCCACCGGCGTGACGTCCTCCTACTTCATCGCTTACATACCGTCCAGTCGGTTTTTAATTTGGTGACCCATGCGCGTCAAACGACAGCGGCTGGCTGAACGGCCGGAGATCATCCTGGAGGCGGCCGACGCGGTGCTGCGCAAGGGCGGCGCGCGGGCGCTGACGATCGACGCCGTCGCGGCCGAGGCCGGGTTGAGCAAGGGCGGGGTGCTGCATCACTTCGCCTCGAAGGATGCGCTGATCCTGGCTCTCGTCGCCCGCAAGCTTGCCGCGATGCGCTTGGATATCGCCGCCTGCGAGGCGGCCATCCAGCCCGGACCGGCGCAGCTTCCGCTGGCCATGGTCGAGCATGTCCGGAAGCATTATTGCGACGAGGACGAATCCTCGCGTGCCCTGCTCCTCGCCTCGATCGAGTATCCCGAGGCCCTGAACGATTACCGTGCCTTCGTGACGGGCCAGCTCGAGCGGCTCGCCGGGATGAACAGCGCCTGCCCGGGCGAGGGTTCGGTCCTCTTCTTCGCGATCCTGGGCGTGATCATGGGCCGGACCCTCGGCTTCCACCAATTGGACAAAGCTGAGTTGGAGCCGATGTTCGAGGCGCTGGAGCGGATCGCCCGGAAGTCTGAAGGGTAAGTCCGAGCCACCGAAAGTCGCGTTGGCTCTCAAGACCCGATGGACCTTCCGCACCGGCAGCGGGATCGGCGAAGATGTCGCGATGGATCGACAGCGACCGGTGCGTAAAGCGTGCGACGGCGTCTTTACAGGATGGCCGGAACGACCGCGCACGGTAAGAGTCGTGCGTGTCGGATCGTCAGGCCATCGGACGAATGCATGGGCGTGACGATTGCCCCCGCCTCGATACCGGATCGTCATGCGCCCATGGCTCCTCCGGCTGCACAAGCGCGTTAATTGCCGTCCCGTTACTCGCCGCCAGCGTAGCGTCATGAATGAACACGTCGCGACTTCGCCTGCCGACGACCTGCGCCGTGCGGTGGCTCGGTCGCTCTACGAACATGACGGATCCGGGATCGCCGACCATCCGGCTTGGGATGGTCCGGCCCTGGACAGGGACCATCCGGGATTGCGCGAACGCTATCTCCGGCGTGCCGACGCCCTCGCGGACGGGCCCCTGGCGGGGCTGATCGCCGCCGCGGACGATCGCGCGGCGCGCGACGAGGAGCTGCGTGTCCTGCGGCGTCAGCGCATGGCGCCGGAGCGCGAGCGCGAGTTGCTCGAAGCCAACAATCGCCTCCTGGCACGCGCCCATGCGGCGGAGGCCGCCCAGGAGACTGCCGAGGCGGCTCTGGCCGTCGCGCAGCGGGAACGGGACGTCGCCCGGGAGGCGGAGGCGTTCTGGCAGCATTTCGCCTTCGACGCCGACGAACTGGCGACCCGGCGGCTGATCGAGCAGACCGATGCCCGGGCCGAGGCCGAACGCACCGCGATCCGCGAGCGGTGCCGGCGGGAGCGGGCCGAGAGCGCGCTTCGGCTATTCGCGGATCGGGCCGAGGTGATGCCGAAGGAGGGCTGGGCGTCGGAATTGACGAAGGCGAACCGCGACATCCCGCTCTGGTGGTTCCACGCCGCCCGGGTCGCGCTGGAAGCGATAGAGCCGCCGGCCAAGGCCGAACCGGACCGTTCCTGAATCAGCTCGCGATCGGTCGGCCCTCGAACACATGGCGGGACGCGCCCGACCCCTCCAGGCCGCCCACGCTTCAGGCGCGGCGCAACCGCCGCAAAACGGGAATCACGCCGCGGCCGGCCGCGCCGCATCCGCGGGCGGCTCCCGGAACAGGGCTGTGCAGCCCGAGCCGCGGTGCATGCTGAGAATCGAGGCTCGGTCGATCTCGGGATGCGCCTTCAGGACCTTCTGCACGCAGCACAGCACGCGATCGTACTGCGCGGCGTCGAAGTTCGGTTCCAGCGGGCTCACGGCGATGTAGGTCTCGACCACGAGCACGCGCTCCGCACGGTCGCGATCGACATCGACGGCGATCCAGGAGGACTTGATGAGGCTAGTGCTGGCGAGCATGGGCGTTCCTCGTTCAGCGTTGTTGCGCGGTCTTCCGCGTCGCGGAGTACCGATTTTGGCGGAATGATGGACTGCCTTGAGACGTATGCCAAGGGGGCGGGACCCGGTTCCCCCTGTGCTCTGGCCCATCCGCGTTGAGCCACAAAACTCTTGGGTCTAAGCTGATGCGCTGACCACAACCTTCGCGAGAGTTTCTTTGTACTCGCTTCCCGCTAATGGCATGTGGTATACAAACAGGAAGGCCCGCCTGACCGGGCCAAGGTGACGGAACCGCGATTCGACGGGGCCGCGTATCGGGAGGGAGTGTCGGCATGGTCCGTCCGCAAACACCAGACGCGCGTCCTCGGCCGAAGCGCCGCGCAGGCCCCAGGGTGGCGCGGCGCCCGTGAGACCGACCTGAATCGCCTCCCGACCCTGAATCCCGAAACCCGACCCGAGATCCGAGACCGACCATGAGCAAGGCCCTTGAAGGCGTCCGCATCCTGGACTTCACCCACGTTCAGTCCGGCCCGACCTGCACCCAGCTCCTGGCCTGGTTCGGAGCGGACGTGATCAAGGTCGAGCGGCCCGGGGTCGGCGACGCCACCCGCCAGCAGCTCCAGGACATTCCGGATGTGGACAGCCTCTATTTCACGATGCTGAACCACAACAAGCGCTCGCTGACGCTCGATTCGAAGAACCCGAAGGGCAAGGAGGTACTCTGGCGCCTGATCGAGGAATGCGACGTCCTCGTCGAGAACTTCGCCCCCGGGGCGCTGGCCCGGATGGGCCTGACCTGGGAGAAGATCCACGCCAAGAACCCCCGCATGATCCTGGCCTCCGTGAAGGGGTTCGGGCCCGGCCGCTACGAGGAGTGCAAGGTCTACGAGAACGTCGCGCAATGCGCCGGCGGCTCGGCCTCCACCACCGGTTTCCGGGACGGCATCCCGATGGTGACCGGCGCCCAGATCGGCGATTCCGGCACCGGCCTGCACCTGGCGCTCGGCATCGTGACGGCGCTCTACCACCGCACGCAGACCGGGCTCGGCCAGAAGGTCGACTGCGCGATGCAGGACGGCGTGCTCAACCTCTGCCGCGTGAAGCTGCGCGACCAGCAGCGCCTCGAGCACGGTCCGCTGAAGGAATACAGCCAGTTCGGCGAAGGGATCCCCTTCGGCGAGGCCGTGCCGCGCGCCGGCAACGATTCCGGCGGCGGACAGCCGGGCCGGATCCTGCGCTGCAAGGGCTGGGAGCAGGACCCGAACGCCTACATCTACGTGATCACGCAGGCCGCGGTCTGGGAGCCGATCTGCGACATCATCGGCGAGCCGGACTGGAAGACCGATCCGAACTACGCCTCCCCGAAGGCGCGCCTGCCGCATCTCAACGAGATCTTCACCCGCATCGAAGCCTGGACGATGAAGATGTCCAAGTTCGAGGCCATGGACATCCTCAACGGCCACGACATCCCGTGCGGCCCGATCCTGTCCATGAAGGAGATCGCCGCGGACGAGGCCCTGCGGGCGACCGGCACGATCGTCGAGGTCGATCACCCGACCCGCGGCCGCTACCTCTCGGTGGGCAACCCGATCAAGTTGTCGGCGAGCCCGACCGAGGTCGCGCGCTCGCCCCTGCTCGGCGAGCATAACGACGAAATCCTGCGCGACGTGCTCAAGTACTCGGCCGAGGAGGTCGAGGAAATCGCCGGGTCCGGCGCGATCGGCGCCGTCCAGAAGATCGCCGCCGAGTGAGGCCGACGGGCGATCCCGGGCCGCGCGTCCGGGATCGCCGTTACCGATCTGCACGACCACGCCGTCCAACCAGAACGAATCCGTCCCCGCTTCGGGGCCGGACGACGCCAGGGATTTCCCATGCGCATCGCCGTCATCGGTCAGCAGGATTTCGGCAAGGCCGTCCTGGACGCGTTCCTGACGCGCGGGGATACCGTGGCAGGGGTGTTCTGCGCGCCCGAGAAGGCCGGCGCCAAGCCGGACGTCCTGAAGACCGCCGCCCTTGAGAAGGGCCTCCCGGTCTTCCAGTTCCCGAGCCTGAAGAGCCCCGAGGCCGAGGCCGCGATGCGTGACCTGAATGCCGATCTCGGCATCATGGCCTACGTGCTGCAATTCGCCCCGCAGAGCTTCGTCACCATCCCGAAGCACGGGACGATCCAGTACCATCCGAGCCTGCTGCCGCGCTATCGTGGCCCGTCCTCGATCAACTGGCCGATCGCCAAGGGCGACCTGCAGACCGGGCTCACGATCTTCCGCCCCACGGACGGACTCGATGAGGGCCCGGTGATCCTGCAGAAGACCTGCGAGATCGGCGCCGACGCGACGCTGGGCGACATCTACTTCGACAACCTGTTCCCGATGGGCGTCGAGGCGATTCTGGAGGCGGCCGATCTGGTCGTCGCCGGTGAGCATATCGAGATCGACCAAGACGAGGACGCGGCGAGCTACGAGGGCTGGTTCCGGGCCGCGGAAGCCGAGATCCGCTGGTCGGCCCATGCCGACCAGATCTACAACCTGATCCGCGCGGCGAACCCGGCCCCCGGGGCCTGGACCACGCTCGACGGCAAGAAGCTCCAGATCTTCGACGCGCGCCTGCACCCGGTGCGCCGCCTCGGCGACGTGAAGGGCAAGCCCGGCGAGGTCATCGCCGTGGACGCGGACGGGTTCAGCGTCTGCGCGCAGGGCGGCCGGATCGAGATCCGCAAGGTCAAGCCGGAGGACGGCAAGAAGATCGCGGCCGCCGAGTTCGCGGCCTCCGGCGGCATCGCGCTCGGGCAGGTCCTCGGCCGCTAAGCGGGGCGGATTCGCGTTTTCCCCGCCCCATAAGGGCTACGGGCTACACGGGTCTGAAGCACAAGCGCTGTTGTAGGCTGCGACGTGCCCCCTCTCCCGTGCGGGAGAGGGTTGGGGTGAGGGACCCGGTCTTTCCGGAGAGGTCGCATCCCTCACCCTGTCCCTCTCCCGCACGGGAGAGGGGACCCGCGCCTTCTGCGCCCACGGGTTGATCACGGTTACGGTCGAAACCTGTGTAGCCCGTAGCCATAAGCGAGAGGAGAGCGCGTCACGCTTTGGACAGGCCGGCGCGTGAACGTTGCAGGTCGTCTGTGCGGCGGTTCAGCCTTTGTCGGCGGCGTTCAGCCCGTAGCAGCGGAAGCGCTCCACGGTGCTGTTGATCTCATGGTCGGACAGGATGTTCGGGGCGCCGACCTGGAGCGCCACGGCGTATTGCCAGCACAAAGTCTCGAGCTCGACGGCGAGCCACAGCGCCTTCTCCAGGCTCTCCCCGGCGGCGATCATGCCGTGATTGGCGAGCAGGCAGACATTCCGGTCCTTCAGCGCCACCAGAGCGAGTTCGGATAGCTCGGCCGTGCCGTAAGGCGCGTAGGGCGCGCAGCGCACGTTCGGGCCGCCGAAGGCCGCGATCATGTAATGCACCGCCGGGATCTCCCGCCCGCACAGGGCGAAGGCGGTACTATGGATCGGGTGGGCGTGGACGACGGCGCCCATCTCGGGTCGCGCCGCCAGGATATCCCGGTGGAAGCGCCATTCCGAGGACGGCTTGAGCCCGGCCGGGTGGGTCCCGTCGAAGGCCAGGGGCACGATGTCCTCCGGGCGCATGCGCGCCGTGGGCAGCCCCGAGGGCGTGATCAGGAGGCCGTCGCGGAACCGCACCGAGACGTTGCCCGAGGTCCCGCGGTTCAACCCCTGCGCGTCGAGATCCCGCGCCGCCGCCACGACGCTCGCGCGTGCGTTCCGCTCGTCCGTATCCATGCCCGATCCTCGGATGAACCCGGTACCGGGTACGCGCGAAGGCCCGGCGCCGTAAAGCCGGCGCCGGGCCTCCTGTCGATCGCTCGGATGCGCCTTACTGGGCGAGCACCGGCGCGAGGTTCGCCTGCGGCGCCTTGGTGTAGGCCGCCCGCATCGGCTTGAGCACGAACAAGGCCAGGAACGCCGCCAGGATGTTGAGCCCGGCCGCCACCAGGAACACCGTGTGCCAGCTGCCGGTCATGGTGGTGAGCACGCTGGTATAGGGCACGATGAGCGCCGCGGTCCCCTTGGCCGTGTAGAGCAGGCCGGCATTGGTCGCCGCGTATTTCGAGCCGAACGTGTCGCCGCAGGTCGCCGGGAACAGCGAGTAGATCTCACCCCAGGCGAAGAACACCAGGCCGGTGAGCAGCACGAAGGCGATCGGGTTCTCGCCGAACTGGCTCAGCGCGTAGATGCCCAGGCCTTCGATGGCGAAGGAGATGAACATCGTGTTCTCGCGGCCGATATGGTCCGAGACCCAGCCGAAGAACGGCCGCGTCACGCCGTTGAGCACCCGGTCCAGCGTCGCCGCGAAGGTGAGCGCCGGCAGCGTGATCCCGAGCAGCGAGACCGGGACGTCGGCGATCTTGAAGTCCTTGGCGATCGGCCCGAGCTGCGCAGTCGCCATCAGGCCGCCGGCGGCCATCATGACGAACATCGCGTACATCACCCAGAAGATCGGGGTGCGCACCATCTCGCCCGGCTTGAAGTCGCGCTTGGACTGGCTGACCCGGGCGACATCCGGGACCTGGCCCTTGACCGGCGAGCGCAGGAACAGGGCGATCAGCATCACGATCAGGCCCTGGCCGATGCCGAAGTAGAAGAACGCGGCCTCATAGCCCTGAGACTTGATCATCGCCTGGATCGGCACGACCGTAAGCGCCGAGCCGGCGCCGAAGCCCATCGCGGTGATGCCGGCCGCGAGACCGCGCCGGTCGGGGAACCACTTGAGGGAGTTGCCCACGCAGGTCCCGTAGACCGCGCCCGCGCCGGTGCCGCCGATGGCCGCGGCCACGTACAGCATCGTGAGCGACTCCGCGTAGGAGTTCATCACCCAGGCGATGCCGCAGAGCAGGCCGCCGAACAGGGTGACGATCCGCGGGCCGTACTTATCGACGAACCAGCCCTCGATCGGCACGAGCCAGGTCTCGGTGACCACGAACAGCGTGAAGGCGACCTGGATCGCGGCGCGGTCCCAGCCGTGCCGCTCCTGCATCGGGTTCACGAAGAACGTCCAGCCGTACTGCATGTTGGCGATCATGCACATGCAGACGACGCCGAATGTCAGCTGGAGCCATCGGCCCCGCCCAACCGGTTTGGTGGTCTCGGACATACGCTTCCCTCCAGATTGGATTTATTATTTTCTCTCGAACGCCGGCTGTGTTTATGGCCCGGCGGAGCCGCCCTTGGCAGTACAAAGCGCGCGACGTGCTTTGAAAAATTCTTGTCTGGCGGACAAATGAAGTCTCGGCGGTTCCGCCCTTCACCGCCGAAAGGTCTCTCTTGCACCCCGCTGGTCTACGGTATGCCAGCAGAATGGTGCTGAGGTCCGGCGAGTCTGTCAATCGATCCTGCACAAAAATACACGAATACGCCGCAGGATTACCGAGGCTTGTCAGACGTGGGCCGGATTTTCGGCATTACCGTTCCGGAAAGGGCCGATCATGGCCGGCGTGTCCGGGAACCTGCCGACGAGCGCTCTGTGGAGTCGCCGCGCATTTGGCTAGGATCGGGAAAAGGTTTGGGCTAGTTCGTTTTATGAGCGCACGACAGACAACACGTGCGAGAAATTATGGGCATGGGCCGACTGGACGAGGCATGTCGAACTCTGAACCGTTGAGCGTTAAACCGATCGTCGCCAGCTCCAGTTTACGGACCCTGGCTTATGAAGCGCTCAAGACTGCTATTACCAACATGGACATCTACGGGCGGCCCGACGAGGTCCGGCTCGACGAGCGGAAACTGTCGCAGGATCTCGGGGTCAGCCGCACGCCCGTGCGCGAGGCGCTCACCGTGTTGGAGCAGGAAGGGTTCGTCCGGTCGGAAGCGCGGCGCGGCGTCTTCGTCATCAAGAAGAACAAGCGCGAGATCGTCGGCATGATCCACGCCTGGACGGCGCTGGAAAGCATGGCGGCCCGCCTCGCCTGCACCCGCGCCACCGACGCGCAGCTGCGCGCCCTGCGCGAGTCGTTCCCCGAATTCTACGAGGGGCAGCCGGCCGAGCACATCGACGAGTATTCGGACGCCAATATCCGTTTCCATCAGCGGATCATCGCGCTGGGCCATTGCGAGCCGATCGCCGAGCTCACCAGCAACCTGCTGATGCATGTGCGGGGGATCCGCAGCACCGCGCTCCGCCAGGGCGATCGGGCCGAGCGGTCGATCCGCGAGCACGTGGCGATCATCGCGGCCCTGGAAGCGCGGGACGCCGACAAGGCTGAGCGGCTGGTGCGCGAACACGGCCTCGGCCTCGCTCAGCACGTGGACACCTACGGCGACTACTTGGACTGAGCACCACGCCCGGCCGGAGCCTTCTGCGTCGAACCCCGGATGCACCGCCGGCGACGCCGATACGACGCCTGCACGGCCGTGCTTGCAGCGCAACATAAGCCGGCGAGGCTACTAACCGTTTTGTGCAGGCGGCAAGCGGGTTTCCGGCCAGGCGTCAGGCACCGACGCTGAGCTTTCGCCCATGGATCCCGTCGCTTATGCGTCCGAAACATGAGTGGCATTCGGCATCTGGTATACCAGTTTGCGGTGCGAGATGGCATCTCTGGCGTCGCAACATCGCGTGGCCATTCGTGCCGCTCCGGAGCCTCACCATGATCGCCAGCTTCCTCGTCGTGTTCGTCGCCCTCGCCGCCTGCCAGGCCCTGCTGGCCGTCAAGCTGGCCGACGTCCTGAGCCCGGCCTCCGATGCCGGCAAGGTCGCCACGCAGCAGACCCGTCAGGACGGCGCCGTCAGCCTAGCCTGAAGACTGCTATTCCGGCGTCTATACGCTGGCAAACTGCGTAGGGTTAACGCTTTCCTCAAAGGTTCCCGCTAAGGTCAACGGATCGTTGACCATGCGGGCGAGGGAGCAACCGCGTTGGCCCTCGGCACCTCTTTGCGGACCACGAATGGTCCGTTCGTCCTGCTGATCTCGGATCGCCCCACGGAACGGGCCGCCCTGGAACGGGCCATCGCTCTGGTGATGGATTGCCGGGCCGTCCCGGCAAATGCGGCGCTTCCACACGGCCGGCCCCATCTCATCGTCCTGGATCTGCATCCGGCCCAGGCCGCAGCCCTCGAGCCGGCGCTGACCCATCGCGGGCTTCCGGTCCCGCGCCTCGTGCTCGTCCGCGGCGAGCCCGCCAAACCGGCCCCGCACCTGCGCCAGCTGCCCGCCGCGGCCCCGCGTCAGGTGGTGCTGGCCAACGTCTTCGCGATGATCGAGGCGGTCACACGCTCGGCGGAGACGCGCCGGCAGAAACTCGTCGGCCAGGTCTCGGACGCCACCGCGATCGTGTCCGAGCTGTTCGACAGCGCGGCCCTCGGCGCCGGTTTGCAGCGCGCCGATGTGGAGCGCGGAACCGCTCTGGTGCTCGCCGCCGTCTCCGAAGCCGGGATCACGGCGTGGCTCGCCGAAGTCTGGCGCCACGACGTCGGGGTCTACCAGCACACGCTCGGGGTCGCCGGCCACGCGGCGAGCTTCGGTGCGCAGATCGGGCTGGGCCGGGTCGATCTCGGACGGGTGGTCCGCGCCGCCCTCCTCCACGATATCGGCAAGTGCCGCATCCCGAGCGAGATCCTGAACAAGCCCGGCCATCTCGATCCCGAGGAGTTGCGGCTCATGCAGCGCCATCCCGTGATCGGGGCCGACCTGCTTCGGGCGCAGGGCACGTTCGAGGACGAGGTCATCGACGTCGTCCTGCATCATCACGAGCGTCTCGACGGGACCGGATACCCGGATCGGCTCTCCGGCCGGGCGATCTCCGATCTCGTGCGGATCGTGGCGATCTGCGACGTGTTCTCGGCTCTGACCGAGCGCCGCGCCTACCGGAAGCCCGCGAGCCCCGCCGAGGCCCTGGCGATCATGACCGACGGGGTGGGCCATCTCGACCCCGACCTCCTGCGGGTCTTCGCGCCGGTCATGCTCGGGGGCGACGCCCTGGCGGCATGAGGGCCGTGGCCGCGGCGCCACGGTCCGGCGTCGCGGCACCGGAGCCACCACCGGCGCCGCGGTTTCGCCGCAACCGAGCCGGAGGGAGACCCATCCCCTCCGGAATCCCTGTCCCCGTGTCGAAAATCCTCCCCGCCCTCGCCGCCGCCCTGTCGCTGTCGCTCGCCGGCTGCGGCGGCCTGTCCTTCACGCCCGAACCGACCGTGGAGAACGCGACCCATACCGCGATCCTCGACGAGGTCGCCGCCGCAGCCGCGATCTCGGCCTACCGGGTCCAGCACGGGCTGAGCCCGGTCATCGTCGACACCGGCCTGGTGAAGGCCGCCGCCTTCCAGGCCGGCAACAATGCCCGGCACGGACAGCTGAGCCACGATGTCGGCGGCAGCTTCACGTCACGCATGGCCTCGGCTGGCCTGGCGCGGTCCTACGCCGCCGAGAACCTCAGCGCCGGCTCGGAGACCTTCGAGCAGGTGCTTGCCCGCTGGAAGGCCAGCCCCGAGCACAACAAGAACATGCTGCTTCCGCAGATCCGGCGGATCGGCATCGCCCGGGTCGATGCCCCGAACACCCGCTACAAACGGTTCTGGGCGCTGGTGATGGCCGGCGGCTGAGCGGTCTCAGCCCTCGGCCGGCGCTAGATCGATGATCCGCAGCTGCGCCCGCTCGGCACCCCGCCAGCGGTCGCAGGACAGCGTGCCGGCCACATGCATCTCCTGGCCGATCCCTTTCAGCAGCGCCTGCCCGAGCGGCCGTTCGGCTGCCCGAAAGCAGATCGCGCCGACGGCCTGACCGTCGCGGCTGCGCAGCCGGGCGCGGACATGGCTCGACCCGACCACCGCGGCATCGACCAGCCGGTGCCGGCCTAGCGCAAAGACCGGCTCCGGCGCCCCCTGCCCGAACGGGCCGGCCCGCTGCAGCAGCCGGACGGTCTCGGCGGTGGCGCCGCCGGCGCTGAGGCCGCCGTCGATCATCAGGGCGTCGGCCGCCCGCGAGACCGCGACGCTGGCGCCGAGCAGAGCGGCGAGATGCGTCTCGAAACGCGGGATGTCGTCCGCCCGCAGGGTGACGCCCGCCGCCATGGCGTGGCCGCCGCCCTTGCTGGCGAGCCCGGCCTCGACGCAGGCACGGACGGCCAGGCCGAGATCGGCGCCGGGGATCGAGCGGCCCGAGCCGGTGGCGGTGCCATCCGGCCGGATCGCAAAAGCGAAGGCCGGCCGGTTGAAACGCTCCTTGAGCCGCGCCGCGATCAGCCCGACGATGCCGGGATGCCATTCGGCATTGCCGGTCACCAGCACGGCCCGGGCGGGATCGAGGGTCAGGGCGCGGTCCATCTCGGCCTCGGCCTCGGACACGGCATGGGCCTCGATCGCCTGGCGCTCGCGGTTGAGACGGTCGAGATCGGCCGCGATCCGGGTCGCCTCGACCGGATCCGCCGTGGTGAGCAGGCGCGCGCCGAGGGCCGAATCGCCGATCCGCCCGCCCGCATTGATCCGCGGCCCGAGCACGAAGCCCAGATGCCACGCCTCGGGGGGCTCGCTGAGCGAGGCGGCGTCGAGCAGGGCGGCCAGACCGGTGCGTCCGCGGTGACGCATCACCGTCAAGCCTTGAGTCACGAAGGCGCGGTTCAGGCCGATCAGCGGCACCACGTCGGCCACCGTCGCCAGGGCGACAAGGTCGAGGGCGTCGGTCAGGGGCGGCTCCGGGCGATCCGGCCCGAAAAAACCCTCCCGGCGCAAAGCGCGGTTGAGGGCGGCCAGCGTGAGGAACACGACGCCCGCGGCGCAGAGATGGCCGAGGCCCGACAGGTCGTCGAGCCGATTGGGATTCACCACGGCCCGGGCCGGAGGCAGGAGCTCGCCGGCCGCGTGGTGATCCAGGACGATCACGTCGAGGCCCAGTTTCTCGGCCTCTTCCAGCGGCCCGTGGCCGCTGGTGCCGCAATCGACGCAGACCAGCAGGGTCGCGCCCTCGGCCGCCAAAGCGGTGATCGCCGCGATGTTGGGGCCGTAGCCCTCGGTGATCCGATCCGGGATGTGGATCGGGGCCCGGAGGCCGAGCTGACGGAGATAGCCGGCGAGCATCGCGGCGCTGGCCGCGCCGTCGACGTCGTAATCGCCGAACACCGCGACCACCTCGCCGCGGCGGATCGCGCGGACCAGCCGGCGCACCGCCGCATCCATGTCGAGCAGCGTGTCCGGATCCGGCATCAGATCGCGCAGGCGCGGCGCCAGATGGCGGGCCGCCTCGTCCGGCGCCACCTGCCGGCCGGCCAGCACGCGCGCCAGCAATTCCGGCAGGCCGTGCGCCTGGACCATCTTGGCGATGTGATTCTGCACCGCCATGCCGGCGCAGCGCTCCTGCCAGCGCCGGCCGGTCACGGAGGCGGCGACGCCCAGGAACGGCGGCGGATCGGCGAGCAACGAGGCGGCGGCGGCGGACACGGGCGGCACTCTACACCGGGTCGGCGGCAGAATCGCGGGCGCCAGGGCAACAACGACGGCGCTCGACACGGGGCCGGCAAAACAAAAGGGCGGGCATCGCTGCCCGCCCCCTGCCCCATCCGATTTTCGGCTGGCCTCAGAACGCCTTGAGGATGTTGTCGACAACCTTCTTGGCATCGCCGAACAGCATCATGGTGTTGTCGCGGAAGAACACCTCGTTCTCGACGCCGGCATAGCCCGAGCCCATGCCGCGCTTGATGAACAGCACGGTCTTGGCCCGCTCCACGTCGAGGATCGGCATGCCGTAGATCGGCGAGGCCTTGTCGGTCTTGGCGGCCGGGTTGGTGACGTCGTTGGCGCCGATCACGAAGGCCACGTCGGCCTGCGGGAACTCGCCGTTGATGTCCTCCAGCTCGAACACCTCGTCGTAGGGCACGTTCGCTTCGGCGAGCAGGACGTTCATGTGGCCCGGCATGCGGCCCGCCACCGGGTGGATGGCGTATTTCACGTCGACGCCCTCCTTCTTCAGGAGGTCGGCCATCTCGCGCAGGCTGTGCTGCGCCTGCGCCACCGCCATGCCGTAGCCCGGGACGATGATCACGCGCTCGGCGTTCTTCATGATGTAGGCCGCGTCGTCGGCCGAGCCCTGCTTGACCGGGCGCGTCTCGACCTGGCCCGGGCCGGCCGCGGCGGCGTCGCCACCGAACCCGCCCAGGATCACCGAGACGAACGACCGGTTCATCGCGTGACACATGATGTAGGACAGGATCGCGCCCGAGGAGCCGACCAGGGCGCCGGTGATGATCAGCGCGAGGTTGCCGAGGGTGAAGCCGATGCCGGCCGCGGCCCAACCCGAATACGAGTTCAGCATCGACACGACGACGGGCATGTCGGCGCCGCCGATCGGGATGATCAGCAGGCCGCCCAGCGCGAAGGACAGCAGCACGATCAGCCAGAAGATCGCCTTGCTCTCGTTGCCGATGAACAGGACGAGCAGCAGCACCAGGGCGACCGCGAGGCCGATATTGATGAGGTGCCGCTGCGGCAGCATGATCGGTTTGCCGGACATCCGCCCGTCGAGCTTGGCGAAGGCGATGACCGAACCGGTGAAGGTGATCGCGCCGATGGCCGCGCCGAGCGCCATCTCGAACAGCGACTGCTTGTGGATGTGGCCGTTCTCGAGGATGCCCACCGCCTGCGGGGCGTAGAGCGTCGCCGCGGCGCCGGCCACGGCCGCGAGGCCGACCAGCGAGTGGAAGGCGGCCACGAGCTGGGGCATCGCCGTCATCGGCACGCGCTTGGCGATGACCGCACCGGCGCCGCCGCCGATCCCGATGCCGAGGATCACCAGGATCCAGGCACCGAACCCGGCGGGCGGATGGCCGACCAGGGTGGTGAGCACGGCCAGAGCCATGCCGATCATGCCGTAGAGGTTGCCCTGCCGCGACGTTGTCGGGTGCGACAGCCCCCGCAGCGCCATGATGAACAGGACGCCGGCGACGATGTAGAGAAGGGCGGAGACGTTCTGGGACATCGTCTCAGGCCTTCTTCTTGTACATGCCGAGCATGCGCTGGGTGACGAGGAAGCCCCCGAAGATGTTCACGCTTGCGAGCACGATGCCGAGGAAGCCGAAGGCGCGGGCCCAGCCGGTGCCCTTCTCCAGCAGCGGAACGCCGGCCGCCAGGAGCGCGCCCACGATGATCACCGACGAGATCGCGTTGGTCACCGACATCAGCGGGGTATGCAGGGCCGGGGTGACCGACCAGACCACGTAGTAGCCGACGAAGATCGCCAGCACGAAGATCGCCAGCTGGAAGACGAACGGGTCGACGGCGCCGCCGGTGGCGGCGCTCAGCCCGTGGCCCATGCCGGCGGCGATCGCCTGGGCCTGGTCGGCGGCGTTGCGTGCGACCTCGGCCGCGGCACGCGCGGCATCGGCCAGCACGCGGGTCTGATCAGCCGCCTGATCGGGAGGGACGACGACGTTTGCCATTCTGCTTCTCCTCTCGACCGATCTTCAGTGCGCGCCCGACGGGGCCGGGGCGGCCTCGGCCTTGCCGGTCTCCGACTTCGCCAAGCCGACCGCTGCGGCCTCCGAGGCCGGGCCATCGGTCTTCGACTGGAAGGAGGCGTGCACCACGGAGCCGTCGCGGGTCAGGTTGGTCGCCTTCACCAGCTCGTCGTCCCAGTTGATCGCCAGCGCCTTGGTCTCCTTGTCGATCAGCGTCTCGACGAAGGCGTAGAGGTTGCGCGCGTAGAGGCTCGACGCCGTGGCGGCGAGGCGCCCCGGGACGTTGGTGTGCCCGACGATCTTCACGCCGCGATCGGTCACCACGACCTCGCCCGGCTTGGCGCCGGCGACGTTGCCGCCGCGCTCGACCGCGAGATCGACCAGGACCGAGCCCGGCTTCATCGAGGCGACCATCTCCTCGGAGACGAGCTTGGGCGCCGGGCGGCCGGGGATCAGCGCCGTCGTGATGACGATGTCCTGCTTGGCGATGTGGCCCTTCACCAGCTCGGCCTGCTTGGCCTGATAGCCGGCGGACATCTCCTTGGCGTAGCCGCCCGCGGTCTCAGCCTGCTTGAACTCGTCATCCTCAACAGCGACGAACTTCGCGCCGAGCGATTCGACCTGTTCCTTGGTGGCGGGGCGCACGTCCGTAGCGGTCACGACCGCGCCGAGGCGCCGGGCGGTGGCGATGGCCTGGAGGCCGGCGACCCCGACGCCCATGATGAAGACGCGGGCGGCCGGTACGGTGCCGGCGGCGGTCATCATCATCGGCATGGCGCGGCCGTACTCGGCGGCGCCGTCGACGACGGCTCGATAGCCGGCCAGGTTCGCCTGCGAGGACAGCACGTCCATCACCTGGGCGCGGGTGATGCGCGGCATCAGCTCCATGGCGAAGCCCGAAACCCTGGCCTCGGCCATGGCCTTCAGCGCGGCCTCGTTGCCGTAGGGATCCATGATCGCGATCACGGTGGCGCCGCGCTTGAGCAGCGACAGCTCCTCGCCCGCCGGGCGGCGGACCTTGAGGACGAGATCGGCATCGCGCGCCGCATCGGCGGCGCTGCCGGCGATCTCGGCCCCGGCCGCTTCGTACTCGCTATCGAGGATCCCGGCTTTCAGCCCGGCGCCCGCCTGCACGGTGATGTCGGCGCCGAGCGCCTTGAACTTCTTGACGGTCTCCGGAACCGCAGCGACCCGCGATTCCGCAGAGTCCGTCTCGGACAGCACAGCGATGCGCATGCGAGGCTTCCCCTGAATAAGCTTGGCCTCCCGAATGCGCGAACCGGCACGGCTTTTCGAGACGCGAATGAAGGTTGCGCTGATGGAACCAGAGCGAATGTAACCCGTGGCACGTCGCTTGGACTGCCACGCTTCAATGCGTCATCGCACCGCTCGACCGCCGGGCGCCGCATCGCGCCCTGAAAGCCGGCAACCGCCTTTCAGGAGGAGGGCCCGGGGCGAGCGGCCGGTCCCGCGGCCTTAGGCGAAGGCGAGATAGAGGAAGAGCAGGATCCCGACCACGAGGGGGCCGCGCCAGCCAATGGCCGGGGCCAGGGCGCCGACGGCGCCGGCCGCACCCGATACGATCACGCTGAGAATCGCGAGCAGCCAGGCTTCGCGGATACCGCCCACGGCCAGCGCCAGGACCCAGCAAATGACGACGCCCGTGCCGATCTCGACGAAGCGAACGAAGCCGCGGTAGGTCTGCTCGTGGGTGTTGGCGTCCATCGCCGGGCTGTAGGTGTGCCCGGCCACCGTCTCACTGTCGGCCATCGTGCGCTCGTTTCCCTTGGATGCGACTTCTTGTGGTCACCCCGGGATGTAGCTCAAGCGTTTTCCTGCCGCAATCGGACGCACGCAAGTTGATCGCCCTCTCGGTGGACTTCCGGGGGGCGATTACGCCGGTTTCGGCAATCCGGCCTGGGCCAGGATCTGGCTTTGCCGCTCGCCCAGCGTCTCCAGCGAAAAATGCTCGATCTCGGCCTCGAACAGGCGGTGGTAGTTCAGCTCCGAGCGCAGATGCAGGAACACGGCGCCGAGGCCGACTGCGGCGCGATCCATGAACACGAATTCCTGCGGCACGGTCACCGGGCCGCGCTCCTTGAGCGCCTGGTGCACCTGGAACGCCTGGCGCCGGCCATATTCACCGGGCTTGACCCCGTCCGCCACGGTGCGGGTGCGATCCTCCAGGAGCGGCCCGTAGATGAAGCGCGCCCAGATGTTCAGGATCTCGATCTTCTCCTTGTCGAGATTCTTGAAGCCCCAGACCTCGTAGGCATGGACGATTCGGGCCGCATCTTCCTCCAGCAGGCCGCGATACAGGTCGACCACGCCGCCGACGAAGCGGGGATGGAAGATTCGCACGCAGCCATAATCCAGCAGGTTGATGCCGGCCGCCTCGCCGCCCTCCGAGAAGACGGTGTAGTTGCCGAGATGCGGGTCGCCGTGGATGACGGCGGCGCGGCTGAACGGGTGCCACCACGCCTTGAACATCGCCTGCGCGATGCGGTTGCGCACCTCCACCGGCTCCTCGGCGAAGCCCAAAATCTTATCGCCGTCGAGCCAGCCCAGCGTCAGCAGGCGCTTGGTCGACAGATCGGGAAAGACCCGCGGCACCCGCACCGCATCGATATCCTTGAGCACCTCGCCGTAGAGGCGCGCATGCTTGGCCTCGCGCTCGTAATCCAGCTCCTCGCGCACCCGCGCGCCGATCTCCTTGGCGATCTCACGGGTGTCGAGCCAGCTGTTCATCCGGCGATGAAGCGCGAAGGCGATCTCCAGCTGCTTGAGGTCGGCCTCCACGGCCGATTGCATGTCCGGGTACTGGAGCTTGCACGCCAGCCGCTCGCCCTCCTTGGTGGAGGCGCGATGGACCTGGCCGAGCGAGGCCGCGGCGGCGGGTTTCAGGTCGAAGCTGCCGAACCGCTCCTGCCAGCCCAGCCCCAGCTCGGATTGCATCCGCCGCTTGACGAAGGCCGCGCCCATGGGCGGCGCATCGGCCTGCAGCTTCTGGAGCTCGGCGGCATATTCGGGCGGCAGCAGATCCGGGATCGTGGCGAGCAGCTGCGCCACCTTCATGATCGGCCCTTTCAGGCCGCCGAGCGCCTGCGCCAGGGCGGCGGCGCTGGTGGTGCCCTCCTTGCCGAACAGCCGGGACATGGCCATGCGGGCGGCGACGCCGCCGACATTGGCGCCCACGCTGGCGTAGCGCCCCGCGCGCGCGGAGAAGCGATTGGCTTCGCGATCGGTCTCGGCCATTGTCCAGGATCTTCCTCGATGCTGGTCCGGACATAAGCGTCTGCGGTCGGCGTACCAGACCGCCGGGTCGCTGCGCCGCGGCGGCTCAGGCGGCGGGCCAGTTGTCCCGGATCCACCGGGTCAGGCCGGATTCGTCGATCTCGCCGGCGGCGAGGCCGCGTATCATCACAACGGCTTCAGCCTCGTCGACCACGAAATCGATATCGTTGAGCCCGAGAAACGTCACGAGCGCCAAGAGCGCAGCCCGTTTGTTACCGTCGATAAACGGATGGTTCTTGGCGATGCTGAAGGCATAGGCAGCCGCGAGTTCGGCAAGGTCAATATGAGCGCCGTCCTCGGCAGAGGCCGTGCGATTGACGAATCGGCCCAGCGCTGATTCGAGGACGCCTTCGTCGGGTAGGCTGGCCGGGCCGCCGAATTGCTTCAACTGCAGCGCATGAATCGCCGTCACGAGATCGCTCGTGAGCCAGACGATCCGACGATCGGCTGTCATTTGGCGAGTTCCGACAGGGCGTTACGATAGGTCTTCATCGCCTTCTCGGCGACCTTCATCCCCTTCTCGAAGGTCGGGTCGTAGGGCGACAACCGCACGGACCCATCGGCATTCTCGGTGACGTAGAGCCAATCGCCTTGCGCGAGATTGAGCTTCGCCAGGAAATCCTTCGGTAGGATCAGACCGGTCGAATTGCCGACGCGTTTGACCTCGAGCTTCATGGCCGCCTCCGTGATGTTATACGTTGTGTATAACATCACGGAGGCCAGCTCGGAAGTCGGTTAGCCCTGGCCTTCCATCCCCTCCAGCTCGACGATCATCCCCTCGATCATCCCGAGGCCGATCTGCCAGAAGCCCGGGTCCTTCGCATCGAGCCCGAACGGGGCGAGCAACTCCCCGTAGGGCTTCGAGCCGCCCGCCGCGAGCAGGGCGAAGTAGCGATCGACGAAGCCTGGCTCCGCCTGCGCGTAGACGCCGTAGAGCGAGTTCACCAGGCAATCGCCGAACGCGTAGGCGTAGACGTAGAACGGCGAGTGGATGAAGTGCGGGATATAGGCCCAGAACGGCTCGTAACCCGCATCCAGCGTGATGGCCGGCCCGAGGGATTCGGCCTGGACCGAGAGCCACAGGGCGTTGATCTGGTCGCTGGTCAACTCGCCCTTGGCGCGGGCCAGGTGGACCTTCCGTTCGAACGAGTAGAACGCGATCTGGCGCACCACCGTGTTGATCATGTCCTCGACCTTGGCGGCGAGCATGGCCCGGCGCTGGGTCGTGTCCGTGGTCGCCGCGAGCAGCTTGCGGAAGGTCAGCATCTCGCCGAACACGCTGGCGGTCTCGGCCAGGGTCAGGGGCGTCGGCGCCATCAGGGCGCCGTTCGGTCCGGCCAGCACCTGGTGGACGCCGTGGCCCAGCTCGTGGGCGAGCGTCATCACGTCCCGCGGCTTGCCCTGGTAATTGACCAGCACGTAGGGATGGACCGACGGCACGGTCGGGTGCGCGAAGGCGCCCGGCGCCTTGCCGGGCCGGGTCGGCGCGTCGATCCAGCTCTCGTCGAAGAAGCGCTTCGCGATTCCGGCCATCTTCGGCGAGAAGGCGTCGTAGGCCGACAGGACCGTATCGCGCGCCTCGGTCCAGGGAATGGTGCGCTGCTCGACCTTCGGCAGCGGCGCGTTCCGGTCCCAGTAGGGCAGCGCGTCCTGCCCGAACCATTTCGCCTTCAGCCGGTAATAGCGGTGCGAGAGCCGCGGATAGGCCTCCCGCACGGCATCGACCAGGGCCGCCACCACCTCCGGCTCGACCCGGTTGGCGAGATGGCGCGCGTCGGCGACATCCTTGAAGCCGCGCCAGCGGTCGGAGATCTCCTTATCCTTGGCCAGGGTGTTGGTGATCAGCGTGAACACGCGCAGATTGCTGCGCAGAACCTCGCTGATCGCCCCGGCCGCCTCCTTGCGGACGGCGCCGTCCGGGTCCTGCAGCTTGTTCAGGGTCGGCTCCAGGGGCATCTGCTCGCCCTGGACCGTGAAGCGCAGGCCCGCGATCGTCTCGTTGAACAGCCGGTCCCAGGCCGCGTTCGCGGTGACGGATTTTTCGAGGAACAGCTTCTCGGTGCGGTCGTCGAGCTGATGGGGCTTCTCGCGGCGCAGGTCCTCGATCCAGGGCGCGTAATGGGCAAGCGGCCTCTGGGCCATCGCCGCATCCATCACGGCGTCGTCGATCCGGTTCAGCTCGAGGGCGAAGAACAGCAGGTCGGCCGAGGCGTCGGTCAGGCGCTCGCGGGTGTCGCCGTAGAACTTGGCCCGGGCCTCGTCGGTGGTGTCCCCGGAATAGACCAGACCGGCAAACGACATCAGCTTGCCGAGCAGATCCTCGATCTCCTCATAGGCGCGGACCGCCTCGGCAAGACGCTCCGACGCGTCCGGCGCGGCGGCCAGCGCGGCGATGCGGCCGGCATAGGTCTCGGAGAAACGCCGGCATTCCTCCTCGGCGCGGGTCATGTCGGCGGCAAATTCCGGCGCCTCGATGCCGGGATAGAGGTCGGACAGATCCCATTCCGGAAGATGGCCGAGGTCGACGGCCTTGGCGGCGGCGCGTGCGGCGCTCACGCCCTCCGGCAGACGGACGTTCACCGGCGAAGCGGTGGTGCTCGGCATCATGTCTCGCGATCCTTTTGGGGGGTGTCAGACCCGTACCCTGATATCGAGCGCGCGGCCACGCGTTCAACGTGGCCGGTCGCCCGGACCCATCCGGCGCGGTGACGACACGGCGCAAACGTCGTTAAGCGCCACTTTACGTCTCTGGGTCACCCTACGGTTCGAAACGAAACACTCGCCGACTCAGGCGGTGCGGCGCGGGCCGGTCCCGCGCCGTATCCGGGCCTGACGCGCCGTGCAGGGAGCCGCCATGTCCACCACAATCCTCATCGTGGACGACGATCCGGTTCAGCGTCGCCTCGCCGAGGCGGCGGTGCGCCGGTTCGGCTTCAACGCGCGGGTAGTGGAGACCGGGGCGGAGGCCCTGACGGTGCTGAAGACCGAGGGCGCGGACGTGGTGCTTCTCGACCTGGTGATGCCGGGGCTCGACGGGCTCGGGGTGCTGGCGGAGATGCGCAGCGGCGGCCTCGACACCCCGGTGATCGTCCAGACCTCGAACGGCTCGATCGACGCCGTGGTCACCGCCATGCGGGCGGGGGCCGTCGATTTCGTGGTCAAGCCGGCCGGCGCCGAGCGCCTGCAGGTCTCGATCAAGAACGCGCTGCGGGTCGACGTGCTGGAGGAGGAGGTGCGCCGCATGCGCCGCCGCGCCTCCGGAGCGCTGACCTTCAAGGATCTGACCTCCAAGAGTCCGGACATGGAGCGCGTGATCCGCCTCGCCGAGCGGGCGGCCAAATCCAACATCCCGGTGCTGATCGAGGGCGAATCCGGCGTCGGCAAGGAGGTGCTGGCGCGCGCGATCCAGGGCTCGGGCGACCGGCGCGGCAAGCCGTTCGTCACGGTCAATTGCGGGGCGATCCCGGAGAACCTCGTCGAGTCGACCCTGTTCGGCCACGAGAAGGGGGCGTTCACCGGCGCCACCGAGAAACACGCGGGCAAGTTCGTCGAGGCCTCGGGCGGCACCCTGTTCCTCGACGAGATCGGCGAGCTGCCCCTCGACGCCCAGGTGAAGCTGCTGCGCGCGCTCCAGGAGGGCGAGGTCGATCCGGTCGGCGGCAAGCGCTCGGTCCGGGTCGATATCCGGCTGATCTCGGCCACGAACCGCTCGCTCCTCGACCTCGTGAAGGAAGGCAAGTTCCGCGAGGACCTGTATTATCGCCTCAACGTCTTCCCCATGACCCTGCCGCCCCTGCGCGCCCGCCGGGAGGACATCCCGGATCTGGTGCGCTCCTTCTGCGCCCGGTTCTCCGCCGAGGAAGGCAAGCGGGTGCGGGCGATCGCCCCGGAGGCGATGGCCCTGCTGACGCGCTATCCCTGGCCCGGCAATGTCCGCCAGCTGGAGAACGCCCTGTTCCGCGCCGTCGTGCTCGCCGATTGCGACGAGCTGACCGTGGCCGAGTTTCCGCAGATCGCCGCCCAGGTCGAAGGCTTCGATGTCCGCATTCCGGCGGCGCCCACCCAACCGCAGATGCCGGCCTACGCACCGGAGCCGGTGCGCGAGATCGTCCGCGTCGAGGTTCGCGATCCCCACGCCATGTCGCTGGTCACAGAGGAGACCGGCGAGATGAAGACCATGGATGTGCTGGAAGCGGAGATCATCCGCTTCGCGCTGCAATTCTACCGGCAGCGCATGTCGGAGGTGTCGCGCCGCCTCGGAATCGGCCGATCCACACTCTACCGCAAGCTGAAGGACCTCGGTCTGGAGGGCGACGAGAAGACCGAGGACGCCGCCTGAGCGGCCGGGTGTGCTAGCGCACCGTGCCGTTCGGGACGCGATGGCGTTCGGAACACCTCCACGGATCTGCCGATCTCGCGGACACGACCAATTCATTACGCTTCGTGTGGCATTTCCATCAGATGTCACATCACGAGAACTGAATTTAACCTGACGAAGACTGCAGTTGCTCAACGCCACGCTTGAGCGGATAATCACAATCTGAGCGTGCGGCTCTGCCGCCGCGTCCCGGGAGATCACGATGCGCGTCCCGCGCTCCAGCCTCGTCGCGCTGGCCGCCCTTATGACCGGAACGCTGGCCTCGGCAGGCGCGCTCAGCGCCGAAACGGCGGCGCTCGATCCGGCGACCCTCGGCACCCCGGCGAGCCCGCCCGAGCCCGCGCCTGTACCGGCCTCGCAGCCGGCTCCGCAGCCGGAGCCGGCCGGGGCCGATCCGGTCTCGACCGCGCTGCCCGATTACAAGCCCGAGGTTCCGAAGGCCGAGCCGGCCCCGGCCCCGGTGGCGACGACACCGGTCGTTCCCACCGATCCCCTGGCCGCGGCCATCTTGGCGCGGTTCGGCGAATCCGCGCCGCTGCTGCTGCGGCTCACCGGCAAGGACCGCGACGGGATCCGGGCCTTCTATGAGGCCCGCGCCTACAAGCCGCTCTGGATCGCCGACGGGGCCTGGACGGAGGCCGCCAAATCAGTTTCGGCGCGCCTGGCTGCCGCCGGCGAGGATGGGCTCGATGCCCGGGCCTACGCGGTCCCGAACCTCGCCGAGAAACCCGACGAGAAGGCCGTGGCCGATGCCGATCTCCGCTTCTCGGCGGCGGCCCTGGTCTACGCCCGGGACGCCCGCGGCGGCCGGGTCAACCTCGCGTCGATCTCCCGTCTCATAACCCCGCAGCTCGACCTGCCGAATGCCGACGCGGTGCTGACCAAGCTCTCCGATGCCGGCGCGAAGGCGGGCGACGCCTTGCAAGGCTACAACCCGGCCACGGCCGGCTATCTGGCCCTCAAGGCGCGGCTCGCGAGCTTGCGCGGGCCGGCGCCTGCCGCCGCCGTGAAGCCCCTGCGCCTGCCCCCGGGTCCCGCGCTGCGGGTGGGCATGCGCGATCCGCGCGTGCCGCTCCTGCGCACGCATTTCGGCCTCGAGACGCGCCCGGCCGGCACTCTCGACCGCCCGCCGGGCGAGCCGGAGGAGTACGATTCCGTCGTGTCCGACGCGGTCGCCAAGTTCCAGCGCGGCCGCGGTCTGCCCGGAAACGGCGTGCTCAACGTCCAGACCGTCCTGGCGCTCGCCGATGCCGGCCGCCCAGCGCGGGCGAGCGGCAGCGAGGCCGAGCTGATCGTCAACATGGAACGCTGGCGCTGGCTGCCGGGAGATCTCGGATCGGACTACATCCTGGTCAACGTCCCGGAATACCGCCTGCGCGCCTATCGCGGCGGCAGCCTGCGCGATGAGGCCCGGGTGATCGTCGGCAAGCCCGAATCGCGCACGCCGCTCTTCTCGGGGCTGATGGAATACGCGGTGGTCAACCCGTCCTGGTACGTGCCACCCTCCATCCTCAAGACCATGGCGCCGAAGCTCGCGGGCTACGGCGGCAAGACCTGGGGCGGCTACGAGGTGGTGCGCCGCGGCGGCCACGTCTCGCTGCGCCAGCCGCCGGGGGAGCGCAACGCGCTCGGCTTCATCAAGTTCATGTTCCCGAACCAGCACGCGGTCTATCTGCACGATACGCCGAACCGCTCGCTGTTCTCGGCGGCCAAGCGGGACTTCAGCCATGGCTGCGTCCGCGTCGACGATCCGTTCCGCCTCGCCGACGCGGTCCTGCCGGACTGGACCGAGGCGCGTCTGAAGAAGCTGATCGGCAAGGGCGAGCGCACGATCCGGCTGCCGGCCAAGCTGCCGGTGCACCTCGCTTATTTCACTGCCTACGTGGACGATGGCGGCACGTTCCGCACCCTGCCGGACCTCTACGGCTACGACGCCCCGATGCGCGCGGCGCTGGGCCTGCCCGGCGGTGGCGGACCGGCGATCGCCAAGCTCCCGGAGGAGAAGGCGCGCCGCAAGCCCGAGGCCGCGCCGGTGGCCCAGGCTCGTCCGGCGCCCCGCCGGGAGGCCGCACGTCCCCGCCGCTACGCCGAGCCGGAGCCGAGCGCGCGCTACGACGATTACGACTCGCCGGGTCGTCACGTCCGCCGGGCGGCCCGCGCCGACAGCGCGCCGGAATACGGCGAGCCGGGCCTGTGGACGCCCGCGCCGGCGCCGGTCTCGCGGGGCTGGTGGTAGGTTCACTCCAAGCCTGCGCCCTCAACTCTCGGGTGCGCAGGCGCACAGCCGGGCACGATTTCGCCACGGTCCAGCCTTAGCCGTTTCCCTCGCACATTCGGCGAAGGGACATGGCTTCGGCCCCGCGGGCCGACCGCCTCGACCGCATATCCGCCGCATGCCCTTCGCGGGTTCGGGAGAGGATCAGGACCATCGTGCCGAGCCTGCGCAGAACCGCCCGACACCTTGTCCTCGCCCTGTGCGGCGCGACGCTCGGCCTGATCGCCGGCGCGGCCGAGACCGAGAACGCGGTGGCCAACGGCGATACCCGCTCGCTCACGATCTTCCACACCCACACCAAGGAGAGTGCGACCATCACGTTCAAGCGCGATGGCCGCTACGACCGTGCGGCGCTCGAGCAGCTGAACTGGCTGCTGCGCGATTGGCGGGTGAACGAGCCGATCAAGATGGATCCGCGCCTGTTCGACACGGTCTGGGAAGCCTACCGGCAGGTCGGCGCGACCCAGCCGATCCACGTGGTCTCGGCCTATCGCTCGCCCGGCACGAACGCGATGCTGCGGCGGCGGTCGCGGATGGTCGCCGAGTTCAGCCAGCACATGCTCGGCAAGGCGATGGACTTCTATCTGCCGGAGGTCTCGATCGATCGGATCCGCGAGGTCGGGCTCCAGATGCAGCGCGGCGGCGTGGGCTGGTACCCGCATGCCGGCACGCCCTTCGTCCATCTCGACGTCGGCTCGGTGCGGATGTGGCCGCGCATGACCCACGACCAGCTCGCCCGCCTGTTCCCGGACGGCAAGACGGTCCACCTGGCGAGCGACAACCGCCCCTTCCCCCGCTACGAAGAGGCGAAGGCCGAGATCCTGGCCCGGGGCGGCACCGTGGCCGGCCTCACCACCCAGATGGCGAGCGGCGAGGAAGAGGACGGCCCCGGCCTGTTCGGCTTCCTGGCGAGCCTGTTCGGCGGCGGCTCCTCGGCACCCGAGCCGGCCGCGGCACCGCCGCCCGCGCCGGTGGCGAAGCGCGGCCGGCAGGCCCCCGTGGTCGCCGTGGCGAGCGCCGATCCGCAGGATCCGGTCGGCACCCGCGCCGCCCTGGCCTACGCGGCGCCGACCGCCGACGACACGCTGCGCAACACCCTCGCCCGCCCCGATCAGGCCAATGCCGGCGCGAGCCAGCCGGTCGACGCGCGCGCCCTGCTCACCGTCGAGAAGCCCGCCGTGGACGAGGTCGCGTCCGCCGTCCTGGCGCCCCTGCCGCCCCGTCGGCCCTCCGATTTCAGCGCGGTCGCGGCTGCCGCCATCACCATGCCGCTGCCGCCGCCGCGTCCGGTCCAGTTCGCCGCGCTCGATGGCGGGATGGCCAACCTAGCCGCGCCGAGCGCAGGCCGCGCGCTCATCCGCGACGTGCCTGCCGAGCCGGCGCCGCGGCGTCCGCTGGTGGCGGCCGACGCCGACGCGAAAGCACAGTTGCGCTCGCTGTTCGAGGCCGCGTCAGCCGGCCCTGTGGCGGCTCCGGCCGGCCGGGGCGTGCCGGTACGGGTCGCGGCCACCCGCATCCGCGAGGCGGCCCCGGACGCGGTCGTGGCGGCGAAGCCCGGACCGGTCGCGACCCGGTTCAGCGCGAAGAGCCCCGGCGACGAGCTCACCGCCGCGCGCTTCACCGGCTCGGCGACGCGCGGAACGCGCTGAAGCGTCGAAGGTGGGAAGGGGCCGCGCTTACCGAAGCGGCTTGGACAGGTTGATCGCCAGGGCGGAGACCAGGGTCGCGGCGTAGCCGTCATCCTGCGTGTCGGCGATGCGCTCGGCCTCGCCGCCGCTATTGGCCGCCACCGACATCATCAGCATCACGGCGGTCACCATCGCACCGAGGCCCGCGACCGTCGCGAGATAGGCCCGCACGGCGGCGCGGGGAGCGGGGGCCGCGTTGGCGGTGCCGGCATAGAGCGGAGCGGAGCTGCGTGGAATCATGGCCGGTGATTCTGGCGCCTGACGCTGGGCCCGGGACGGAGCGATGGGCACCGCACGCCGCCTGTCGGCTCGATCAATAAACGTGCAGCTGTGGACCGAGTTCAACTGTCGACAGCAATTATCAACGGCCTTTCGTCTGGGCTTGGTTGATCGCCGGTATCGGGGGCGGGAAACCGCCCCCGATACCCGTGCATCCGGTCGGCTCAGCCTTCCTTGCCGAGCACCTTGCCGAGCGCGGCCTGGGCCGCGGCGAGGCGGGCGATCGGCACGCGGTAGGGCGAGCAGGAGACGTAATCGAGCCCGACCTCCTGGCAGAACCCGATCGAGGCCGGGTCGCCGCCATGCTCACCGCAGATGCCGAGCTTGATGTCCGGACGCGTGGCGCGGCCGCGCTCGACGCCGATGCGGACCAGCTCACCCACGCCCTCCTGGTCGATGGTGATGAACGGGTCGGCCGCCAGGATGCCCTTCTGGGTGTAGGGACCCAGGAAGGTCGCGGCGTCGTCGCGGGAGATGCCGAGCGCCGTCTGCGTGAGGTCGTTGGTGCCGAACGAGAAGAACTCGGCGGTCTGCGCGATCTCGCCGGCCTTCAGCGCCGCCCGCGGCAGCTCGATCATGGTGCCGACCTGGTAATTCAGGGTGGCGCCCTTCTCCTCGGACACCGCCTTGGCCATGGCGTCGATCCGCGCCTTCACGATGTCGAACTCGGTGCGGGTGAAGACCAGCGGCACCATCACCTCGGGGGTGACCGGGCTGCCGGTATCGGCGGCGGCCTGGACGGCGGCCTCGAAGATCGCCCGGGCCTGCATCTCGGCGATCTCCGGGAAGGCGATCGCCAGGCGGCAGCCGCGGAAGCCGAGCATCGGGTTGTGCTCGGACAATTCCCGCATCCGGTGGCGGATCTTGTCCTCCGAGACGCCGGTGGCCTTCACGACCTCGGCCACCTCGGCATCGGTGTGCGGCAGGAACTCGTGCAGCGGCGGATCGAGCAGGCGGATCGTCACCGGCAGGCCGGACATGATCGTGAACAGCTCGACGAAGTCCTGCCGCTGATAGGGCAGGATCTTCGCCAGCGCCGCGCGGCGACCCTCGGCGTCGTCGGCCAGGATCATCTCGCGGACCGCGATGATGCGGTCACCCTCGAAGAACATGTGCTCGGTGCGGCACAGGCCGATGCCCTCGGCGCCGAAATTCCGCGCGGTGCGGGCGTCGGTCGGGGTGTCGGCGTTGGCCCGCACCTTCATGCCGCGGAACTGGTCGGCCCATTCCATCAGCGTCGCGAAGTCGCCCGACAGCTCGGGCTCGAGCATCTCCACCTCGCCCTGGATCACCTGACCGGTCGAGCCGTCGATGGTGATCCGGTCGCCGGCCTTCAGGGTGGCGTCGCCGACCTTCAGGGTCTGCGCCTTGTAGTCGATCCGGATCGAGCCGACGCCGGAGACGCAGGGCTTGCCCATGCCGCGGGCGACCACGGCCGCGTGGCTGGTCATGCCGCCGCGGGTGGTCAGGATGCCCTCGGCGGCGTGCATGCCGTGGATGTCCTCGGGCGAGGTCTCGATCCGCACCAGGATGCACTTGCGCTCGGCCTTGCGCAGCGCCTCGGCATCCTCGGAATTGAACACGATCTCGCCGGTCGCCGCCCCCGGGGAGGCCGGGAGTCCGGAGGCGATGACCTTGCGGTCCGCCTTCGGGTCGATCGTCGGGTGCAGGAGCTGGTCGAGGGCCGAGGGCTCGACCCGGCCGATCGCCTCCTCGCGGGAGATCAGCCCCTCGCCGGCCAGATCCACGGCGATGCGCAGGGCCGCCTTGGCCGTGCGCTTGCCGTTGCGGGTCTGGAGCATCCAGAGCTTACCCTTCTCAATGGTGAACTCCATGTCCTGCATGTCGCGGTAATGCGCTTCCAGGATCCCGTAGATCCGGGTCAGCTCCGCGTAGCTCTCGGGCATGGCCTTCTCCATGGAAGGCTTGTCGCTCTCGGCCTCGATCCGGGCCTTCTCGGTGATGTTCTGCGGCGTGCGGATACCCGCCACCACGTCCTCGCCCTGGGCGTTGATCAGGAACTCGCCGTAGAGCGCCTTCTCGCCGGTGGACGGGTTGCGGGTGAAGGCGACGCCGGTGGCCGACGTGTCGCCCATATTGCCGAACACCATGGCCTGGACGTTGACGGCCGTGCCCCAGCTCTCCGGGATGCTGTTCAACTCGCGGTACTTTTTGGCCCGCGGGATCATCCAGGAATTGAACACGGCGCTGATCGCGCCCCAGAGCTGGTCTTCGGCCCCTTGCGGGAAGTCCGAGCCGTGCTCGTCGCGGACGATCTTCTTGTAGGTCTGGATCAGGGTCTTCCAATCCTCGGCCCCGAGCTCGGTGTCGAGGTCGTAGCCCTTGCCTTCCTTGTAGTGCTCCAGCGCCTCCTCGAAGGCGTGGTGCTCAACGCCCAGCACCACGTTCGAGTACATGGTGATGAACCGGCGGTAGGAATCGTAGGCGAAGCGCTCGTCGTCGGCCTCCTTGGCCAGCGCCAGAACGGTCTGGTCGTTGAGGCCGAGGTTCAGCACCGTATCCATCATGCCCGGCATCGACGCCCGGGCGCCCGAGCGGACCGAGACCAGCAGCGGGTTCGACGCGTCGCCGAACTTGCGGCCAGTGAGGTTGCCGATCTGGGTCAGCGCGGCGGCGACCTGGTCCTTCAGCTCCGGCGGGTAGGCCTTGCCGTGATCGTAATAGTAGGTGCAGACCTCGGTGGTGATGGTGAAGCCGGGCGGCACCGGAAGGCCGAGGTTGCACATCTCGGCCAGGTTGGCCCCCTTGCCGCCGAGGAGGTCGCGCATCTGCGACTTGCCCTCCGCTTTGCCGTCGCCGAAGGCATAGACCCACTTCGCGCTGCCGGTCGCCATATCGAACCCGTCCGTATCTGATGCCCGGCACAGGCCGAGCTGATGGGCGCGGGTTGGACCATCCCGCAACGCAACGCAAGATGAACGCATTGCGGGCTTGTGCGCACGCGGCTGACGCGCAGCGCAGTCTGTCAGGATTCGCGCCGGTGAATCGACTTTAGGTAAGGCCGCGCAGCAGCCCGAGACCGATCACGCCGACCACGATCAGGTAGATCGCCACGATGTAGTTGAGCAGACGGGGGGCGATCAGGATCAGGATCCCGGCCAGGATCGCGATGAGCGGCTGCAGGTTCGAGATGGTGATGGTCACGGGCGCCTCCAGGGCCGAGCTCGGCCGTTGACGGTCGACGCCCGTAGCGTATCGCGGTTCCCTGTAGCTGGCGCATGACGAAGCGCCGGATCGCTCCGGCGCTTCGCAGAATCACCTCACGGCTTCGACGGCATCGACGGCTTGAGGGCCGGCATGGTGGTGCCGGGGATCGGATCCTTCGCCTCGCCGGTGGGCAGGCTCGCCTCGATGGTCGGGTGGGCGAGCTCCGGATAGGGGCCGATCACGTTGGCGCCGTTGAGCGGCTTGTTCGCGCCGTTGTGGCAGGTGGCGCAGTTGATCTTCGGCACGTCGCCCATCGCTCCGAGCCGGTTGCGCGGGAAGGTCGAGGTGAGCGGCTCCATGAAGTCCTGGTTCAGGTCCCGCACCATGCGGATGCCGTACCAGGCATGGACCCGGTTGGGCGTGCTGGTGTCCCATTGCGCCACCGACCGGGTGTTGTGGCAGAAGGTGCAGTTCACCCCGAGCGATTGCGACATGCTGATCATGATCGCGAAGGTCTTCTCCGCATCCTGGATCGGCTTGCCCTTGGTCTCGGGCAGCACCGTGGTCGCGTTGACCCGCACCGCGTCCTCCGGCGTGTCCTTGTGCTGATAGAAGGCCTGGTAGACGTCGTAGGGCAGCGAGGTGTTGCCGACTTCGGCGGACGCCACGTTCTGGCTGTTGTTGCGCGGGATGAACCGGCCCTCGCCCTGGATGGGCCGGTCGAACCAGATGTTGGCTGGCACCGGATTGCCCCGGTGGCAGGTGTAGCAGGTCACGCCCGCCTCGTGGACGTGGTTCTCCTTCCAGGACGCGTTGATCGTCTGGGTCATCTGCAGCATCCGCCGGGCGACCCGCTTCTGGTACAGCTCGTCGGAGGCCATGTTCTCGGTGCTGTGGCAGTAGGTGCAGCCCTGCTGGGGCGCCACCCACTCGGTGATCGACACCATCAGCCGGTTGAACTGCTCGGCCGAGAGGTCTCCCAGAACCTGCACGTTCTCGTAGACCGCCGAGGCCTTCTCGCCGCCGGCCTCGGCCGGGTCGGCTGGGGCCGGGGCGACGTTGGCCGCCGCCAGCGCCGCGTTGCCGGACCGGGTCCGGATCAGGTCCATGCCGGTGCCGCGGAAGCCGGTCTGCTTGGCCGCCATGGGGGGATGGGTCCAGCCCGCGCCCCCGAACATCGCGATGGTGAGGAACAGGGCGAGCGCCCCGCCGACCACCGCCAGAATCGTCTTCATGACGGCCTCCTCACGGCTTCATGCCGGGTGCGAGATGGGCGGGGTCGACGATCGGGCCGTAGACCTGCGGATAGGACGGGGCGACGCCGTGCTTGACCGCCCAGAGGTACCAGTTGTCGACCACGGTGCCGGTGAGCAGGATGCCGATGCCGCCGGTCAGCGTCGTGAGCACCGCGAACCACCAGGCCCAGCGGTGGATGGATTCCATCGTGGCGTTGAAGCCCATGGTCCAGCGCCAGAACAGGGCGGCGCGCTCGGTGGCGGTGCCGCGGTCGACGATCTGGTCGATCTCGCGGTCGGCGCCGTAGCGCGAGCAGGCCAGGATGGTGCCCCCGTGCATCGCGAACAGCAGCGTCGATCCGTACAGGAACGTGATCGAGAGCATGTGGAACGGGTTGTAGAACAGGTTGCCGTAGCGGAGGGAGAACGCCGCGGTCCAATCGAGATGCGGGAAGATGCCGAACGGCACGGCCTCCGACCACGAGCCCATCATCAGCGGCCGGATGAAGCCGAGGACGAGGTAGAGCCAGATCGCCGACGCGAAGGCCCACGGCACGTGGGTGCCCAGCCCTAGCGCCCGGGCCCGGCGGTAGAGGTGGACCCACCAGAGCAGGATCGACGCGGTGAGGAAGAAGCCGGCGATCAGCCACCAGCCGCCCTCGTTGAGCGGCGGCAGGACCTTCAGCCCGTATTTCGGCAGGGGCGGCTCCAGGGCGAGCCAGGGCAATTGCCGGGCGAACTGCACCGGATCCCAGTTCACCGAGGCCCACATGTTGAGCCCGATGATCTCGAAGGCGATCAGGCCGCAGACCATCGACAGGGCGGCGACGTAGCCAATGTAGATCGGGCCGACCTGGCTGTTGCCCAGCAGGCCGAACAGGTAGCTGTTGAACGGCCGGCCGACCCGGTCGTTCGAGCTCACCGGGATGCCGTGCTCCGGCTCCAGCGGGCGGACCTGAACCTGGGTGAAGATGTTCTGGTAATAGGCCATCGCCCGCCCTCCCCGCGGCGTGCCGCACGCGTCGTGCGGCGCCGGCTTGGATCATTGGTGTCGCTTCGCCCGATTCTCGGCGGGCGACGGGTGTCTCAGCGCCAGACCGGCAGGTTCAGCCACCAGCCCCACCATTGCGGCCAGCCCTGCGTCCAGAACGGCCCGCTGATCACGATGCAGACGGCGCTCCAGAAGCCCGCCGACAGGGCCAGGAACAGGCCGAGCCGGTGGATGCCGAGCGTGCCGATCGAGTAGCCGATCGTGTCGCGGAAGAAGGTGTCCTCGTGCTCGGGGGTCTTTACCGTCTCGCCCGGCTTCGGGTTGGTCGCCGACAGGATCAGGCCGCCGTGCATCGCCAGCGCCAGGGTCGTGGTGAAGAAGAACGTCACGGCCAGCATGTGCGCCGGATTGTAGTGGAAGTGGAGGTATTGGTATCCGGTGTTCGACACCCAATCGAGGTGGCTGAGGATGCCGTACGGGAACCCATAACCCCAGGCGCCCATCAGGAACGGCCGGATCACCACCAGGGTGAAATAGGCGAAGATCGCCACCCCGAAGGCGAAGGGCACGTGGTAGCCGATGCCGAGCTTCCGGCAGATCTCGACCTCGCGCATCATCCACGACAGGAACGAGCCGAGCGCGCACATCGTGATGATCTGCCAGAGCCCGCCCTCCTTGAGGGGCGCGAGCTTCAGCCCGTAGGTGATGTCGGGGGGCGCGATATTGATCTGCCAGATGTTCCAGGTCGGCCCGATCGCGGCCCCGTAGATCACCAGCGCGGTGCCGAGCACGGTGAAGAACAGCCCGGTGACGCCGAAGAATCCGACGAAGAACGGTCCGACCCAGAAGTCGAACAGGTCGCCGCCGAGCAGCGTGCCGCCGCGGATCCTGTACTTTCGCTCGAAGCTCAGCATCGCCATGGCGGACACTCCTCAGCCCGGCCGGAACGGTTTGTGATTTTTGGGACCGCGGCCGTCGCGTGCCGCGGTCCCGGCCAGCCTGGATCAGGCGGGCATGCTCGGCAGCGCGAGGGTGATGTTGCTCGCGGCCTTATTCTGCCGCGGACCTTCCAGCCAGTTGAACCGGTCGGTCGAGAGCAGGATGAAGTGGATCAGCAGCGCCAGGATGAAGAGGAAGGTGAACAGAGCCACCAGGGTGCGCCGCGGATCGAACAGTAACCAGACCTTGTGCATCCGATCCTCCTCAGCCGATCAGCGTGACGACGGCGCGGGCCGCATCGCCGACGCCCTCGAGGGAGGCGTAGCCCTGCGGTCCGGGAAGCCACGGACGCCACAGCCAGACGAGGATGTGGGCGACCACGGCGATCGCCGTGAAGATCAGGAAGCTCGTCAGGAAGATCGCGTGGAACTCCTTGGCTTCCGGTTCCGTCAGCCCGGACAGGCTGCTCGGTCTTTCTGTTGCAACGGGTCCACCGGCCATCGTTCAGACCTCCGTGTGTTGGCCGCGCCCCCGAAGGAAGCGCGACGGGTTCTGCCGTGGCGCGCGCGGCGGTCACGGCTTGACTTCCCCCGCGTCACCGGACGGAAGCGTCTCGATCAGGGCGTTCAGCCCATGAAGGCGAAGGGGATCGCCTGGACCGCCATGGCCCGGGCCTCGCCGAACACCGAGCGGCGCGCCGGCGCGAGTCCGGAGCGGGACGCATCCCGGGCCGGCTTGAACCGGGCGAAGGCGGCGGCGGCCAGGAAGCACGGGTAGGTGGCAGCCAGGATCAGCCGGAACTGAAGGGCTTCCTGGTGCAGGCGGGCGGTCGGGACCATCGTGCGCATCGGCAGGTCTCCTCTGGGGGGAACGGAAAGGCGGCTCATGCGGGGATTCCCCCGGCGAGATCGGCACGGGCGCGGGCCACATGGGCGGGGGCCACGGCGGCGGATTCGGCTGAGCGAGCAGCGCGCTCGGCGGCGTCGCGCAGGCGCTTGGCGCCGGAGATCCGGGCCAGCACCGGCTGCGCCTCGACCAGCTCGTGGAGGGCCGCGCGCGCGGCCTCGTCCCAGGGCAGCTCGCGGTGGTGGCGCGCCGGGGTGGCCTCGACCGCGTCCATATCGCGGGCGAGCGGCAGGATGTGGAAGAGCGTGTCGAACAGGGCGTTGCAGACTTCCTGGACCAGGTAGGTCGCGCCCGCGAACCCCATGAACGGCGTGCCGGTGTGGCGCCGGATGATCGCACCGGGGAACGAGGCCGGGATGTAGGTCGCCCGCGCCCCGCACTCGGCGAGGTACATCCGCTCGTTGAACGAGCCGAACAGGACCAGCGGCGGCTTCTCGGCGACGGCCTTGCGGACAGCGTCGTTGTCGGGCTTCTGCCCGGCCGACCGGCTGAACGCGAAGGTGCAGGGCAGGCCCATCTCGTCTTCGAGGAAGTGCCGGACGCCCCGGGCGTAGGTCTCGGTCGCGACGATCCCGAAGCTGGCGGTCCCGAAGAAATCCTGCGTGACCGAGCGCCAGAGGTCCCAGACCGGCTTGATCGTGGTGTGGCGCTCGCGCTCGATGAACGGCTCCGGATCGAGGCCGAGGATCTCGCCGAGCGTGCGCAGGAACTTCGTGGTCGAGAGCACGCCGATCGGCGCCTGCAGGTAGGGCCGCTCCAGGGACTCGCAGAGCAGGCGCCCGAACTCCCGATAGAGGCAGATATTGGCGTCGGCGTTGACGAGCTTGGGCACGTCCGCGAGGTGCGAGCCCAGCGGGAAGGTCAAGTTGACCTCGGCGCCGATCCCCTCGACCAGCCGCCGGATCTCGGCGAGGTCCGAGGGCATGTTGAAGGTGCCGTAGGCCGGCCCGATGATGTTGACCCGGGGCTTCTCGCCGGGCTTCTTCTCGGGCCGGGCCGGGATGCCTGTCTTGGCGAACTTTCGCGCCCCGTATTCCTGCCAGAGCCAGCGCATCGCGCGGTCGGCGGCTTGCCACTGATCCTCGTCGATGGTGCGCGGCAGGAAGCGCTGCAGGCCGGTGCCCTCGGGCGTCACGCCGCCGCCGATCATCTCGGCGATCGAGCCGGTCACCACCACGCTGGGCAGGCCCGGATCGAGGGTGGCATGGGCGCGCTTCATCGCGCCCTCGGTGCCGTGGCGGCCGAGTTCCTCCTCGGCCAGCCCGGTGACGACGATCGGCAGCTCGTGCGGCGGCAGCGCGTCGGTGTAGTGCAGCACCGAGGTGACCGGCAGGTTCTCGCAGCCGACCGGGCCGTCGATGACGACCTGCAGCCCCTTGATCGCCGTGAAGACGTAGACGGCGCCCCAGTAGCCCCCGGCCCTGTCGTGATCGAGGATCAGCATCACGCCATCTCCCCGATCGGCTTCTTCGGGCCCTCGATCTTCGGGCCCTGCCGCCGCTGCGGCGTGTCCTGCCAGACGCCGGCGGAGAAGCCGGTGCCGACACCCTCGAAGAAGTCGCGCATGGCGTCGAAGCGGGGCTTGTTGGCCAGCGCGCCGTTGATCACCCGCGCCAGGGAGCCGGCGCCGGCCGCGCCCATGAGCGGGCGCGCCGAGATCAGGTTGGTGAAGTAGAGGGCGGGCGTTCCGCGCTCCTTGGCCCGCTGCACCACCGGCGTCGTGCCGATGGCGAGATCCGGCTTCAGAGAATCCAGCGCGTAGAGGTCGTCCTCCAGCGAGGCGCGGTACTGCACCTGCGTCCCGCGGGCCTCGAGCCAGTCGCGGTCCGCCTCGGACCACGGCGTGCGCGGGCAGGCGGTGCCGACATAGGGCACCTCGGCGCCGCTCTCGACCAGCAGGCGAGCCACCAGCAATTCCGAGCCCTCGTAGCCCGAGAGCGTGATCCGGCCCTTGATCGGCATGGCGGCGAGCGCGCCCTGAATACCCGGCAGCAGCCGGTTCTTGGCCGCCTCGACGGTGGCCCGGGCGACGCCGCAGGCCTCGCCGATCCGGTCGAGCCAATCCGCTGTGCCGTCGACGCCCACCGGGGCGGAGCCCACCACGGGACGGCCCGCCGCCTCGAACTCACGGATCGACGCTGTGTAGAACGGGTGGATCGCGGCCACCGCGGCGCAATCCAGGGCGGCGTAGAGCTCGCGCCATTCGCGGGTCGGCACAACCGGCCCGGCAGCGAGGCCCAACGGCTCCAGCAGCGCGCCGATCACAACCGGGTCGGCCGGGAAGATCTCGCCGAGCAGCGCCACGCTCGGGCGCTCCGATCGGCCGCCGCGCGGGGTCGCGACCGGGCCCTGCTCGGCCTCGGTGCGGGCGACCTTGAGCATGGCGCCGGCCAGGACGTCCTTGGCCTCGGCATGGGTCGGCACGCCGAAGCCGGGCACGTCGATGCCGATCACCCGGACGCCGTCGATCTCCTTGGGTAGCAGGCGGAGCGGCACACCGGAGGCGGTCGGCACGCAGAGGTTGATGACGACGACGGCGTCGTAATCCTCCGGCTTCGCGGTGGCGTGGACCGCCTCGCGGATGTCCTCGAACAGCTTGCCGGTGACCAGCGTCTCCGAGTTGAACGGCACGTAGCCGACGCTGCGCCTTGCGCCGTAGAAATGCGAGGTGAAGGTCAGGCCGTAGACACAGCAGGCGCTGCCCGAGAGGATCGTGGCGGTCCGGCGCATGCGCAGGCCGACCCGGAGCGAGCCGAAGGCCGGGCACATGCTCTGCGGCTGGTCGTGGGGTCCCTGCGGATAGTCGCTGCGCAGCTGCGCCAGGGTCTCCGACATGCCGGCGGCCTCGGCGGCGGCCCGCATCGCGTCCTTGCCGGCGTGACAGCCGAGCCCGTCGCCCTTGGTGGCGGCGAGGTCGACGGGCGTGGCCGCCTGGCGGGCGCGCAGATCGGCGATGTCGAGGGAGACGGCCATGCCCTAGACCTCGTCGTAGACGACTTCGAGGGACGGCTTGGCCACGTGCGCGACGCCGCACATGTCCTCGTGGGTCGCCGGGACCAGGACCACGTCGCGGCCGGTCACGTCGCTGGAGAACAGGCCGAGCAGCCCGTCCTGCGTGAGCGGCGTCGGCCGGTGCGGGGCCGCCTCGGCGACGTTGGCCGCCAGGTCCGAGAACAGGCTGCCCCAGCGGCTCTCCGGCCGGCCGATGATCTCGTAATTCGCGCTCTTGCGGCGGATGTCGTCGTCGGCCGGGATCGAGGCCAGGACCGGGATGCCGGCGGCGGACGCGAAGGCCTGCGCCTCGCCGGTGCCGTCATCCTTGTTGATCACCAAGCCGCCGACGCCGACATTTCCGCCGAGCTTGCGGAAATACTCCACCGCCGAGCAGACGTTGTTGGCGACGTAGAGCGATTGCAGGTCGTTCGAGCCGACGACGATGACCTTCTGGCACATGTCCCGGGCGATCGGCAGGCCGAAGCCGCCGCAGACCACGTCGCCCAGGAAATCGAGCAGGACGAAGTCGAAGCCCCATTCGTGGAAGCCGAGCTTTTCCAGCAGCTCGAAGCCGTGAATGATGCCCCGCCCGCCGCAGCCGCGCCCGACCTCGGGCCCGCCGAGCTCCATGGCGTAGACGCCGTCGCGCTTGAAGCAGACATCGCCGATCGCCACCGGCTCGCCGGCGAGCTTCTTCCGGGTCGAGGTCTCGATGATGGTCGGGCAGGCCTTGCCGCCGAACAGCAGCGAGGTCGTGTCGCTCTTCGGGTCGCAGCCGATCAGCAGGACCTTCTTGCCCTGCTGGGCCATCATGTAGCTGAGATTGGCGAGCGTGAACGACTTGCCGATGCCGCCCTTGCCGTAGATCGCGATGATCTGCGTTTCTTTCTTCACCGGGGCGGTCGGGACCGCATCCGGCTCGATCGCCGCTTCGGCGCGGAGCTGGGTGGCCTGGTCGAGGGCGGCCTTGCTGAGCTGAACGTTCACGCGGCGTCCCTCCAGTCGAGAATCATCTTCAGGCAGGCGGGATCGGCGAAGGCGGTGCGGTAGGCGTCCTGGGCTTGCGCCGCCGGGACACGATGGGTGATCAGCCCGTCGAGGGAGAGCCGGCCGCCCTCGATCAGAGCCGTGACGGCGGCGAGATCTTCGGGGCGGAACTCGGCCGAGATCCGGATTCGCGCCTCGCGCATGAAGGCGGGCGGGAAGGCGAAGGACAGGGGCGCCTCGTAGAAGCCGGCGAGCACGATCTCGCCGCCGGGCGCCAGGCGGGCGATCAGGCCGTCGAGGCCGGAGGCGTCGCCGCTGACATCGGTGATCACCGTGTAGTCGCGCCGGGCATCCTCCTCGGGCGCCAGGACCGTGTAGCCGGGGCTACCCTCCCGCCGAGCGAAGTCCCGCTCCCAGACGGTCGGCTCGGCGCCGGCCGCCACGGTGAGGCGCGCGAGGAGCCGCCCGAGCACTCCATGCCCGACGATGAGCGGCGTCGCCCCGGGACGAAGGCCGCCGAGCGCCCGGTAGGCGGTGGCGGCAAGGGCGATCAAGCAGGCGCGGTCGCCGAGCGCGGCATCCACGGGCACGAGGCGGGCCGCCGGGGCGACGAGGTGCGAGGCGGCACCGCCGAACAGGCCGCGGACGGCGCCGAAGCAGCGCGCGCCGGGGACGAAGACAGTCTGGCCGACCCGAACCGCAGCATCGGCGCCGGCCTCGACCACCGTGCCGACGGACTCGTAGCCGGGGACCAACGGGTAGCCCATTCCGGGAAAGGGCGGCATGCGGCCGGACCAGAGGAGACGCTCGGTCCCGGTGCTGATCCCGCTCCAGGCAATCGCCACGACGGCGTCGTCGGCGGCGGGCGGCGTCAAGGGCAGGCGGTTGAGCGCCAAGCTTTCCGGACGTTCGAGGATGACGGCAAGAGCGTCCATGACTGGAATGTTCCGCCCTGTGTCTCGCGACTCTCGCCGCTCTGGAGCCGCCTTGTGTCATCCTAGATAGACACAAACCTGCGTCAAGTTATTCTTACACTAGCGGGCGTCTTTCTGCGCGACGATCAGGCGGGTCAGGAGCGGTCTGCGCGTCGGCCGCTCCTTGGACGCGGTGAAACCGGCCTGGCGCAGCATCCCGTGCAGCTCCTCGGCGCGACGCGGCCGGCCCGATCCCATGGCCAGGAGGTAGAAGCCGAAATAGGCGTCGCCGACCGGCTCGGCGCCGGGCGTGCCGGCCATCGGCTCGGCGAGGATCACCGTGCCGCCGGGGGGCAGTGCCGCGTGCGCGGCCGCGAGGAGGGCCTGGGCCGGGGCGTCGTCGTGATCGTGGAGGATGCGGATCAGCGTGATCGTGTCGGCGCCTGTGGGCAGGCCATCGTGGAAGCTTCCGCCGCGGCAGGCGATCCGCTCGGCCAGCCCGATCTGCGCGATTCGCTCGGCGGCGCGGTCCGCGACAGCAGGAAGATCGAAGAGCGTGAGGCCCAACGCGCCGTGACGGGCCGCGACGGCCTGCAGGAAGGCGCCTTCGCCGCCGCCGACATCCATGAGGTGCCGGCTGCGGGACAGGTCGCAGGCATCGAGCACGTCGTCCGCAATCAGCGCCTGCGAGGCGCCCATCAGGCCGCCATAGGGGGCGACCGACGCCGCATCGCCGATCGCGCCGGACGCGTAGGGCCAGTAGCCTGCCAGCCGGGTCGGTCCCGCTGCGCCGCGCAGCAGCGCGACCGGATCGGCGAGATCGGCATAGAGCAGCGCGTGGTGCTCGACCATCGCGGCGATCCCGGGATTGCCGGTGAGCGCGGCGCCGAGATCGGCGAGGCCGAAGCGGTCCCCGGGCAGCGTCCGGACGAGGTCGAGGGCGACGGCGGCGCGCAGCAGGCAGCGCGCGTTCTCGAGCGGGAGATCGAGCCGGCGCGCCAGCACCTCGAGGGGCAGCGGCCCCTCGGTGAGGATCCGGAACAAGTCGAGCCGCATGCAGGCCGTCAGCACCTGGGCGTAGACGAAGCCGGCGCAGAGATCGAACAAAGCCCGCGTGTTCTTCCGGGCGATGCCCCGGGTCAGCGGGAAGCCCGCCGCCCAGCGCTGGAAGCGCGGGCTCGCCACGAGGCGGTTGCGCCAGCCGAGCCAGCGGTCGCGCAGCGAGGCCGGCGCGGCCAAGGTCGCGCCGGGGCGGGGAACCGAGCCGGCGGTCAGGCCGCCACCGCGCGCAGGCTCGCCGGCAGGAACAGCCGCGCCTGCGCCTCGATCTCGGCCTTGAGCTGCGCCAGGCCCGGGCAGGCCGGGATCGCCGCCACCGCATCGCGGGTGAGCCGGGCCAGGCGGTCGAGGGCGCCGTCGGTGCCGAGCAGGGCGGCGGCGTTGGGGCGCCCGAGGGTGGCGTCGCGGCCGGCGGGCTTGCCGATCTCCTCCTGGCGGCAGGCGACGTCGCGCAGGTCGTCGGCGACCTGATAGGCCTCGCCCAGGCATTCGCCGAGGCGGCGCCAGGGCTCCGGATCGGATCCGGCGGCGGCGGCGCCCAGCACGGTCGCGGCGGCGAACAGGGCGCCGGTCTTGGCCTGCTGGTAGTCGCTGAGGCTGATATGGGCCTCCGATTCCCAGGCCTGCCCGGCCGCGATGCCGTTGGGCGAGCCGGCGGCGCGCCCCAGGAGTCCGACCAGCCGGCCGAGCCTGACCGGATAGGGTCCGGCGGCGCGGGCCAAAGTCTCGAAGGCCAGGACGATCAGGGCATCGCCGGCGAGCACCGCGATCGGCTCGCCGTAGGCGACGTGGACCGTCGGCTTCTGGCGGCGCAGGGGGGCGTCGTCGAAGCAGGGCAGGTCGTCGTGGACCAGGGACGCGCAGTGCAGCAGCTCGATCGCGGCGGCGGCGGCCTCGGAGGAGGCCGGGTCGTCGTCGCCGCAGGCCCGGGCGACCGATAGGCAGAGGCGGGGCCGGATACGGTGCCCGCCGGGGAAGACGGCGTAGCGCAGGGCCTCGGCCAGCAGGGGCGGCGCGCCCGGCGCCTCGGCATAGGCCACGGCGCGGTCCAGCGCCTGTTCGATCCGCCGGCCCGACTCCATGACGCGCCTCCCGTGTTATCATCGGTTGTCAGCGACAAGTGTCATTTCTTATTGACACTTGTCGGGCCGCAGATCAATCCCGATGGTGCGGTTGGAGGCGGGGTTCAGCGTGGCGCAGGAACGCGTCGTCGTGATCGGGGCCGGGATCGGCGGTCTGGCCGCCGCCTTACGGTTGGCCCATGCCGGGCTGGACGTAACGGTGGTTGAGCGGGCCGCGCGGCCGGGCGGCAAGATGGCGAGCGTCCGGGTGGGCGATTCCCGCGTCGAAACCGGTCCGACCGTGTTCACGATGCGCTGGGTCTTCGAGGAATTGTTCGCCGAATCCGGCGCTGCCTTCGACGAGCACGCAATGCTAGCGCCCGCCGGCCTCCTGGCCCGCCACGCCTGGACGCAGGACGAGCGTCTCGACCTGTCCGCCGATCTCGACACCTCGGCGGCCGCGATCGCGGCCTTTGCCGGTCCCCGGGAGGCCGAGGGATACCGCCGGTTCTGCGCCCGCTCGGCTGAGGTCTACCGGACCCTGGAGGGGCCGTTCATCCGCGAGGGTCGCACCAGTCCCACCGGGCTGGCCCAGCGAGTCGGGATCTCGGGGCTGGGCGATTTGTGGCGGATCCAGCCCTTCGCCACCCTGTGGTCGGCGTTGGGTACGTTCTTCCGCGATCCCCGGTTGCTGCAGCTGTTCGGGCGCTACGCCACCTATTGCGGCGCCTCGCCGTTTACCGCGCCGGCGACCCTGATGCTGGTGGCCCATGTCGAGCAGGCCGGAATCTGGACGGTGGCGGGCGGCATGAGCGCCCTCGCCAAGGCGGTGGCCGACCTGGCGGCGCAGCGCGGGGCGACGTTCCGCTACGGCGCACATGTGGACCGGATCGTCACCGCGGGCGGTCGGGTCTCGGGCGTGATCCTGGCGGATGGCGAGACGATCTCCGCCGACTGCGTCGTCTGCAACGCCGACGCGTCGGCTTTGGGCGCCGGTCTGTTCGGCCAGCAGGCGGCGCCGATGGGCGAGCGCCTGGCGCCCGCCGAGCGCTCGCTCTCCGCGCTGACCCTCGCGGCCGTCGCGAAGCCCGACGGCTTTCCGCTGGCCCATCACAACGTGTTCTTCTCGGGCGATTACCGGGCCGAGTTCGACACGATCCTGCGCCGGCGCCGCCTGCCCGACGACCCCACGGTCTACATCTGCGCCCAGGACCGGACCGAGTCCGGTGCGGAGCCCACCGGGCCGGAGCGCCTGCTCCTGCTCGTCAACGCCCCGGCCGACGGCCGGGACCGCCCGCCGACGCCCTCGGAGATCGAGACATGCGCGACGAATCTGAGCCGCCGCCTGGAAGCCTGCGGTCTGACCTTGGCGATGGCCTCGCCCCCGGTCCTGACCGATCCGGCGGGGTTCGAGAGCCGGTTTCCCGGGAGCGCGGGAGCGCTCTACGGGAGGGCGCCGCAGGGCTGGGCCTCGACCTTCAAGCGCGCGGGGGCCCGGACCGCCCTGCCCGGACTGTACCTGGCGGGGGGCTCGATCCATCCCGGCCCGGGCGTGCCGATGGCGGCGCAATCGGGCCGGCTGGCGGCGGCTGCGATCCTGCAGGACCGCGATTCGACGGCCCGGTCGCGCAGAACGGCTACGCGTGGTGGTACGTCGATGCGGTGAGCGACGACGGCCGCCAGGGGCTGACGATCATCGCCTTCATCGGCAGCGTGTTCTCGCCCTATTACGGCTGGAGCGCCGACAAGGACCCGTTCGCGCATTGCGCGATGAACGTCGTGCTCTACGGCGACCGGACACGCTTCGCCATGACCGAGCGCGGCGCCGCCAGCCTGTCCCGAAGCCGGCATTCCCTCGCCATCGGTCCGAGCGCCATGGCGTGGGACGGCACGACGCTGACGATCCAGATCGACGAGCGCGGCGCCCCCCTCCCCCGGCGGGTGCGCGGCACGGTGCGGCTCACCCCGCGCGGCTTCACCTCCGGCCCGTTCCAGCTCGACCCGAACGGCCGGCACCGCTGGTGGCCGATGGCGCCGTCCTCCCGCGTCGAAGTCGAGCTCGACCAGCCGAACCTCCGCTGGACCGGCAGCGGCTATTTCGACACCAATGACGGCGACGAGCCCCTGGCCTCGGCCTTCACCCGCTGGACCTGGTGCCGGGCCGACCTGCCGGACGGCGCGGCGATCCTGTACGACGTGCGCCACCGCGACGGCGGCGGCCAGAACCTGTCGCTGCGCTTCTCTCACGACGGCAGCCGCCGGGAGATCCGCCCGCCGCTGGCCGCCCCCCTGCCGTCCACGTCGTTCTGGCGCATGCCCCGGGAGACCCGCAGCGACGACGGCCGCGCCCGGGTGCTCACCACCTTCGAGGACACGCCGTTCTATTCCCGCTCCCTGCTCGCCTCGACGCTCGCCGGCGAGCCGGTGCGGGCGGTGCATGAGAGCCTGTCGCTCGATCGCTTCCGCAACCCGCTGGTGCAGTTGATGCTGCCGTTCCGCATGCCGCGGCCCTATGCGGGGTGAGGTTTTGGGTTTGGAACAGTGTGTCGCCGTCCCTGCGTCGTCCGGGTTCGTCGTCGATCAGGCGCAGCCCATCGACTTCGAACCTCCCACCCTCCACCTCATCCCCAGGTGCCGCGGCGACGCGAAGGCCTCGGGATGAGGGCGTGGGTTGGACTATGCGTTGAATTTCCGAGCAAGTTCGAAAATACAGCGGCTTACGATACTAACATCAGGCGCATCAAAAATTCACCGTAGTACCGGCCCGCGACTTTCAGCGCTCGCTCTTCCAGTCCATATTCTTCAAAGCCGGCACGCCTGTAGAGACTAGCTGCCTGGTCGTTAGACGTTCCAACCGCCAAGGTCAGTTCCTCCACAACACCACCGGCGTGCTCGATCACCCGGGCCACAAGCGCCGACCCGAGGCCCAAGCCGCGAGCTTCGGGCCGGACATATATGCCCCAGAGCACACCCTTGTGCCGGGTTTTGATCCCCTCCGGAATGAACAGCCCGGCGATGCCGTCGAGAGCGGGCAAGCCCTTTCGGCGCGCGCCGAAAACGATGCCGCTCTCCAAACGGCGCCGCGAATCGTTGAGCGTTTGACGCACCTCCTCCTCGTAAGACGCCCCGAAGGCTTCGGGATGCCTGCGCAGACCGTCCAGCCGAAGCTCACGAAAATCGGTCGCGTCTGAGCCACTCAGGCGCATCACGGCGAAAGGCGCGCCGGTCATGCCGCCAACGTGCGCCCCCGCGCCGCCGCCAGCACGGTGTCGGCCGGGACGTTCACCCAGATGTCCCCATCGGGCGCCGGACCCGCCGCGAGCCAATCCCCGACGATCCGGTATCCGAGCGTGTAGCCGAGCCAGCGCGGGTAGCGCCCGCCTGTCCCGTAGAACCACGCGGCATGATCGTAATCCGTCGCCGCCAGCGCAGCGGCATCGGGACGGTTGGCCGCGAGCACGGCGTCGGAGACGGCGCATTCCCACGGCTCGGGCGGCGTGCCGAACAGGTGGCTGGCGAACCGGCCGGCCAGGCCCTCGCTGACCAGGGTTTCGCCGAGCGTCGTGCCGTAACCCGGCCCGGTCATGCGCACGCAGTGATGCACCTCGTGCACCATCGTCCGGCGAATATCTCCCGTGGGCAGGGACGTCGCGAAGTTGGCATTGTCGGGATCCAGGGTCAGCCAGACGAGGGTCGGACGATGGGCCTGGGCCGTCGTGCCGAGCTCCGGGATGACCGCGTCGGGATTGCGATCCACTACGATGTCCAGGGCCGGCGGGGGCAGGACGCGGGCGATCGCGTCGCGGGCGATGGCGATCTCCGCCGCAATCGTCTCGCGCCAGGGCCGCAGATCGCCCGAGGCCTCAAGCCAATGTACTTGCCAGGACATCGCCACACACCGCTCGGCGTCGTCGCCTCATCCCAATCCCGTCACAGGTGACCCAGAACCTTCGCCTGCGGCTCGTGGAGGCTCTTCCACAGGGAGACGCCCTTCGACCAGGACGGCATGTCCTCGACACGGATCGATGCGCCGTCCTGGGCGTAGCGCTTCGCCTTCTCGGCCTCGCCGTAGGCTTTGACGAAGTGGTTGACGACGGGATTGTCGGTCTCGACGCTGAGGGCCGCCCGCCTTTGGTGCCGCTCCTTGGCGAGGCCCTGATACTGGACCTGCGCGGCGGCGCGTTTCTGTGCCCAATCCAGGGAGGCTTTCTCCTCCGGGCCGGCGCCGTCCAGCACGGTGATCGTCGCCTTGGCCGCCCCCGCCGCATCGGTGCCGCGCGGGTTGGCGGCCCGGGACGCGCGCGCCTCGATCGACGCCACCTCGGCCTTGGCCGCCTTGACCTCGGTTGCCGAGAACAGGCCGCCGTGATTGGTGGTGATGGCGTAGAGCGCCCGGCGGTCCAGCGTCTGGATCCGGATGACGCCGTGCCAATCCTGGTCGGAGGTGCCGGCATCGGCGACCTTTCCGAGCTTCTGATAGCCGGCATCCAGGAACTTCCGGGTGTCGACCGCCACCTGGGAGAACGACTTCTTATCCGCATCCGCGGTGGCGGCCGACCCCGTGGATGTCGCCCGGCCGGACCGATCCGAAATTGACGCGGCCGCCGATTTCGTCGCCTCCGCGTGGGAATGATAGGATCTGCCGACGAATTTCACGAATGCCGAGAACATGCCGATTCCCCGTCGATGATGTTTGGACTGAATATATTCCGGCGCCGAGATTATTTTGCGCTCGTATTCAACGAGTAATCTAAGATAAAATTTTTGATTGAAACGGATGCACGCCGATCTGTCCGCGTGAACTTGCTGACATCCGGCCATGACGTGGCGTCGGTGTCAAGCAAAGCGCCCCTCACCGCTTCACCGTGCTTGCTACGGGCAAAACAGGTCGGACCCTTCATCGCTTCCGGTCGCGGGAGGCCAACGCTTTGTGTGGAAGCGAGGGCAAGACCGATACGGGCACGCCCTGCTATCCCCGGGGTCGCGCAGCGGCGCCCGGGATCCAGAGCCGCCGACACGACAGGCTCGTCCACCGACGGCGTTCTCGGATTGCCGCCCCTGGCGGCCCCTTCGGGTCCGGGCTCAGCTGCGGCGCTCCGGGATGGCGGGGGCGTTCTGTGAGACTCAGCCTCACGCCGGGATCGATTGCCGCCGGCGACAAAATCCCAGGGGTTGGATCCGGTCGGCGATGCAGGCCAGGGTGGCGAGGCCCAGCATCAGCCCGAGCGGGAAACCCGTGAGGCCGGCGCCCTCGCGCAGGAGCGCGAACAGGGGTGTCGCCAGCAGAAGCGCGCGCTCGTGGCGGCGCAGGCCGCCGGCGCTTTGGGCCAAAAGCACCAGCAGCAGCGTCGCCGGGACGAGCGGGACGAGATCGTAGACCGGCAGGTAGGGCGAAAGCAGCGGCGCGGCGGTCAGCAGGGCTGCGGCGCGCAGGGCGGGCGCGGCGGGCCGCGTCCAGGCGCGGATGGCGACGGCGAGGGCCAGGGCGGCGACGAGGGCCTGAAGCGCCCAGGCCGCTGCGATCGGGCCGCCGAGCAGGCGCACGGCCCCGAAGGCGCTGGCATTGAGCTCGAGCCCGGCCGCGGCGTTCTCCAGGATGATCCGGTTGGTCTCGCCCAACGTGCCGAGAAAGCCGAGCCAGGGCGCGGTGCCGAACAGGACCAGCGAGGCCCCGCACAGGCCGAGAACGGTCGCGAGGCAGGAGGCCAGGCAGGCTCTGCGGCCGGTGATCAGCAGGAGCAGCGGCGCCAGGGCGGCGAAATGCGGCTTGTAGGCGAGCAGGCCGAAGCACAGGCCGGCGAGCCAGGGCCGGCGGTCGACCAGGAGCGCCCCGAACGTCAGGAGCGCGGCGGTGAAGAGGCCGTTCTGGCCGTAGGTCAGGTTGCAGAACACCAGCGGATGGGCGAGCGCGATCCAGGCCGCGTCGCCCCGGCCAGCGGCGAAGCGCATCGCCCCGGCGAAGACCGCGAGCGACAGGGCGGTCCAGAGCCAGAAGGCCGGCTGCGGCTCCAGGCTCGCGAAGGCGGCGGCCGGCATCAGGAAGACCGGCGGGTAGTGCCAGGCGAAGCGGCAATCCGGCCCGAAGGCGGCCTTCAGGTTCGCGAGATGGACGGGCAGGTCGTAGGGCTCGCCGCCGCGCCCTTCGAGCGCCGCCCGGCCAGCCACCCAGATCTGGCTGAAATCGTTGCCGAGCATGTCGCCGTACCAGTTCCGGCGCGGCTCCGGGCCGGTGCCGAACACCACCGCGACGACGGCGAGGGTCAGCGGCACCAGCACCCAGGCGGCCAGCTTGGCGAAGGCTAACAGGCGGGCATCGCTGCCGGCGAGGTCCTTCAGGTCCGCCCAGAGCGCGGTGGGGCGGGAGGCCGGCGCTTCGATCGGGATGGGCGCGGACATGGCGGCTTTCGGCGATGCGGTGCCGTTTCAGCCTAGGCGAGGCCGGTTCCGGCGCCGTTAACGTGGGGTTTGCCCAACGGCGCGGCTTGTGCGAGAGGGGCGCGGCTGCGACATTCGCGCCGTCAACGGGGGCGGCGATGACGATGCGAGCGGACGAGGCCTCCCCCGCGCCCCGTATCCTGATCTACAGCCACGACACGTTCGGGCTCGGCCATCTGCGCCGCTCGCGGGCGATCGCGAACGCGATCGTGGCCTGCAACCGCGGCGCGCGGGCGATGATCATCTCCGGTTCGCCGGTGATCGACCGCTACGCTTTCGCGCCCGGGGTCTACACCGTGCGGTTGCCGCCGGTGACCAAGTTCGCCGACGGCAATTATGCCAGCCTCGACGGCACCACGCCGCTGGCCCGCACGGTGGAGCGCCGGGCCGCGATCATCGCCCGGACCGATGCCAGCTTCGCCCCCGACCTGATCCTGGTCGACAAGGAGCCGGCGGGCTTCCATGGCGAGCTGATGCCGGTGCTCGAATCCGCCTCGGCCCGGGGCACACGCCTGGTGCTCGGCCTGCGCGACGTGCTCGACGATGCCGACCGGCTCGTGCCCGAATGGGAGCGCAAGGGCGCGGCCGAGACCATGGCGCGGTTCTACGACGAGATTTGGGTCTACGGTCTCAGCCGCATCCACGAGCCGCTCGCGGCCCTGCCGATGGAGCCCGAGATGGCGGCGCGGATCGCCGGGCGGCTGATCTATACCGGCTATCTCCGCCGGGAGGTGCCGGAGATGTGCGTCGGCCGCGAGGAGCCGGCCATCGCCCGGGGGCCGTTCGTGCTGGTCACGCCCGGCGGCGGCGGCGACGGCGCCGCCCTGATCGACTGGGTGATCGCCGCCTACGAGACCGATCCGGGCATTCCCCTGCCCTCCCTGATCGCCTTCGGGCCGTTCCTCGACGGGGCGACCCGGGACGGCTTCGCCGCGCGGATCGACCGGCTCGGCGGCAGGATCGCGGCGATCACCTTCGACAGCCAGATCGAGTTCCTGATGCGCAAGGCGGCCGGGGTCGTGGCGATGGGCGGCTACAACACCTTCTGCGAGATCCTGTCCTTCGACCTGCGGGCGATCCTGGTGCCGCGCACCGAGCCGCGCCGGGAGCAGGCGATCCGGGCCCTGGCGGCCGAGCAGCTGGGCCTCGCCCGGGTCCTGCTGGAGGCCGACGGGCGCGCGCCCGAGCGCATGGCGGCGGCGCTCCGCGCCCTGCCAGGCCAGAGCGAGCCATCCCGGGTGCTGGTGCCGGGGCTGCTCGACGGGCTCGACGCGGTCGGCCGCCGGGTGCGGGCGCTGTCCGCCGCGGGGACGATGGGCGCCCGCGCCCGGGCCTTCTCGTGACGGACATGCCCGTGACGGGCAAGCGGATCGCGGTGATGCTGAAGGGCTACCCGCGCCTGTCCGAGACCTTCATCGCCCAGGAGCTGCTGGCGCTCGAGCGGTGCGGCCTGCCCCTGGAGATCTGGTCCCTGCGCCGGCCCACCGACCGCGCCCGCCACCCGATGCACGCGGCGATCCGGGCGCCGGCCGCCTATCTGCCCGAATACCTGCACGAGGCGCCGCTGCGGGTGCTGCGCGGCCTGGCCGCCGCCCTGACGCGGCCGCGCCTGCCGGCGCTGCTCGCCCTGTTCGCCCGCGACCTCTGGCGCGATCCATCGGCCTCGCGCCTGCGCCGGCTGGGCCAGGCGCTGGTCCTCGCGCGCGAGCTGCCGGCCGAGGTCGCCCATATCCACGTGCATTTCCTGCACACGCCGGCCAGCGTCGCCCGCTACGCCGCGCTGCTGACCCGGCGGCGCTGGAGTTTCTCCGCCCACGCCAAGGACATCTGGACCACGCCCGCCTGGGAGCTCACCGAGAAGCTGCGCGACGCGGCCTGGGGGGTGACCTGCACCCGCGACGGGCTCGCCCGGCTCGAATCCCTGGCGCCGGGCCGGACGCGGCTCGCCTATCACGGCCTCGACCTCGCCCGTTTCCCGGCTCCGCCCCCGCCGCGCGAGCCCCGGGACGGGACCGATCCGAACGCACCGCTGCGGCTCGTCTGCGTCGGCCGGCTTGTCGCCAAGAAGGGCCATGACGACCTGATCGACGCCCTCGCCGCCTTGCCCCCAGGCCTACACTGGCGCCTCGAGCTGATCGGCGGCGGCGAGCTGCGCGGAGCCCTCGAAGCCCGGATCCGCGAGCGGGGCCTGTCCGAGCGCGTGGCGTTCCGGGGCGCCCTGGCGCAGCCGGCCGTGATCGCGGCGATGCGCGCGTCCGACCTGTTCGTGCTGCCGACCAAGCCCGCCCCGGGCGGTGACCGGGACGGGCTGCCCAACGTGCTGATGGAGGCGGCGAGCCAGGCCCTGCCGATCCTGGCCACCGCCTTCGCGGGCACGCCGGAATTCATCACCGACGGCACCCACGGCATCCTGGTCGCCCCGGGCGATCCGGCCGCGCTCGCGGCTGCGCTGGCCCGCCTCGCCGCCGATCCGGCCCTGCGCCTGCGCCTCGGCGCGGCGGCGCGGGTGCGGCTGGTCGAGGATTTTTCCGAAGTCGCCGCCGTCGCGCTGATCGCGGAGGCCTTGCGCGCCTCGGCCGGCCTTACCTCGCCGGTCGTGGCCACGGAACCGGAACTGGCCGCGTGCGCGTCCTGATCGCGGTCACGCATCTCCTCGGAGCCGGCCATCTCACCCGCGCCGCCGCCCTGGCGCGGGCTTTCGCGGCCGCGGGCCACGAGTCTCTGCTGGCCTCGGGCGGAAGGCCGGCCCCGATGGTGCGGGCGGAAGGCCTGCGCTGGGTGCAGCTGCCGTCGCTCCATGTCGCCGGCACCGATTTCGCGCGGCCGCTGGGACCGGACGGTGGCCCGGCCGATGCGGCTTTGCTCGCGCAGCGCCGCGCCCTGCTGCTGGACGCCCTGGCGGATTTCGCCCCCGACGCGGTGATCACCGAGCTGTTCCCGTTCGGCCGCCGGGCGCTGGCCGCCGAGTTCCTGGCCCTCGTCGAGGCGGCGCAAGCACGCGGTCCACGCCCGCTGGTCCTGGCCTCCGTGCGCGACATCCTGGTCGCGTCCGCCAAGCCGGAGCGGATCGCGCAGGCGCATGCGCGGGTGGCGCAGCTTTACGACGCCGTGCTCGTCCACGGCGACCCGGCCCTGGTGCCGCTGGACGCCTCCTGGCCGCTCGACGCCGGAACCGCACAAAAGCTCCGCTACACCGGCTATGTCGACGAGGGCATGGCGGCCGTTCCGGAGACGGCGCGAAGCGGCGTGCTGGTCGCTGCCGGGTCCGGGCCGGCGGGGCTCGGGCTGCTGCGGGCCGCAGCGGAGGCAGCCCGGCTCCAGCCGGGGCTCGGCTGGCGGATCCTGGCAGGGCACGGCGTGCCCGAGGCTGACCTGGCCGCCATCGGCCACGACCTGCCTGACGGCACGATCGAGCGGGCCCGCCCCGATTACCGCGCCCTGCTCGCCGGCGCGGCCCTGTCGGTGAGCCAATGCGGCTACAACACCGCCATCGATCTCCTGGCGAGCGCGACCCCGGCCGTGCTCGTGCCGTTCGAGGCCGGCGGCGAGACCGAGCAGCGGCTGCGCGCCGAATGCCTCGCCGGGCGCGGCCTCGCCCGGGTGCTTCCGGAGGCGGAGCTGACCGCGGCATCACTCCTGCAAGCGGTGGACGCCCAGCTCCAGGCTGCGCCGCCGGCGCCGCACGGGATCGACCTGGGCGGGGCAGCGCGGACGGTCGCGATCGTCGAGGATTTTTTCTTGCAGAGCCGCACGGCGCCGGATCGGGCGCGGGTGCCCTGTCCCGTGCGGGAGCGTGCGCATCCCGCTTTCGCCCTCCTTCGCAACGCCCTCGACGAAGCCGGCACCCGCTTCCAGCGCGTGCGGTTCTGGTGGCGGGACGACGATGCCGTCGCGGCGTCGCCGGCCCTCGACCGGCTGATCGGTCTCGCCGAGGCCCATCGCGTGCCGATCCTGCTCGCGGCGATCCCGGCCGGGATCGAGCCGTCCCTCGGCGCCCGCCTGGCGTCCGCAAAAGCCGTGCGCGTCGCCGTCCACGGCCTGGCCCACCACAACCACGCCCCGCCGGGCGAGAAACAGGCGGAGTTCGGCCCGCATCGCCCGCTCGACGCGCTGCGCGACGATGCCGCCGCGGGCCTGCGGATCGCCCGGGAGCGCCTGCCCGGATCAGCGCTGCTGCCGGTCTTCGTGCCGCCCTGGAACCGGCTCGCCCCGGATCTCGCCGCCGCCCTGCCGGGCCTCGGCTATCGCGGCCTGTCGTCGATGCCCGGGCCGGCGATCCCCGGCCTCGCGCGCGCCGACGCGACCCTCGACCCGATCGATTGGCGCGGCACCCGGTCGCTCCGTGATCCCGAAGTGCTGCTCCGGGATGTCGCCGCCGGCCTCGCGTCCGACCCCGCGCGCCCGATCGGGCTGCTGACCCACCACCGCGTCCACGACGACGCGATCTGGTCCTTCATCGGCGATCTGCTGTCGATCCTCGCCGCCCATCCGGCCGTGACGCTTGTCGATCCGCAAACTCTATTTTCCGCTGCCGCAGTGGACTCCGGCGCGGCGGCATCTACTCTTCCCGGCTCATCCGATGTGAGGAATGGTTGAGTTCCCTCCTGTCCATCCGCGACCTCGCGGTCGCGTTCCGCACGGAGACCGGACCGTTCGAGGCGTTGCACGGGTTGTCGCTCGACGTGATGCGCGGGCGGACCCTGGCGCTGGTCGGCGAATCCGGCTCGGGCAAGTCGGTCACCGCCCAGGCGATCATGGGCATCCTGCCGAAATCCGCCGCGATCACCCGCGGGCAGATCCTGTTCCGCGACGGCCCTGCCGAGACCGACATCGCCCGGCTGGATACCGAGGGCGCGGCCATGCGGGCGATCCGCGGCCAGCGGATCGCGATGATTTTCCAGGAGCCGATGACCTGCCTGTCGCCGCTCCACACGGTCGGCGACCAGATCGGCGAGGCCCTGCGGATCCATACCGGCGCCGACCGGAAGGAGGCCGATGCGCGCACCCAGGAGGCCCTGGCCCGGGTCGGGTTCCCCGATCCGAAGCGCGCCCTGAAGACCTACCCGTTCGAGCTCTCCGGCGGCCTGCGCCAGCGGGCCATGATCGCCATGGCGCTGATCCTGAAGCCGGCCCTGCTGGTCGCCGACGAGCCGACCACGGCGCTCGACGTGACCACCCAGGCGCAGATCCTCGCCCTGCTGGCCCGGCTCCAGGACGAAACCGGCATGGCGATCCTGCTGATCACCCACGATCTGGGCGTCGTCGCCAACATCGCCCACGACGTTGCGGTGCTCTACCGGGGCCGGCTGGTCGAGGCCGGGCCCCGCGATACGGTGATGCGCGCGCCCGGCCACGCCTATCTCCGGGCGCTGCTGCACGCGGTGCCGCGGTTCGACATGGCGCCGGGCGAGCGCCTGACGCCGATCCGCCCGGCCCGGGCCGAGATCCCGCCGGTCCAGCCCCAGGCGAAGCCCGCCGGGCCGCTGCTGCGGGTCGAGGGCGTCAGCAAGAGCTACACGCTCCGGTCCGGCCGCTTCTGGCAGAAGCCGCGGATCGTCCAAGCCGTCTCCGACGTGTCCCTGAGCCTCGCGGCCGGGGAAACGCTCGGCCTCGTCGGGGAATCCGGCTCGGGCAAGACCACGGTCTCGAAGATGGTGATGCGGGCGCTGGAGCCCGATTCCGGCCGGATCCTGTTCGACGACGGCAGCGGCCCGCGGGACGTCCACGGGCTCTCGGGCGACGCCCTGTTCGCCTACCGGCGCACCGTGCAGTTCGTGTTCCAAGACCCTTACGCGTCGCTCGATCCGCGCATGACCGTGCGCCAGATCCTGTCCGAGCCGATGGAGATCCACGGCGTGCCGGCGGCCGAGCGGCGCGCCCGCTGCCGGGAGCTGATGGCGATGGTCGGGCTGGAGGCCAGCGGGCTGGGGCGCTACCCGCACGCCTTCTCGGGCGGCCAGCGCCAGCGGATCGGCATCGCCCGGGCCCTGGCGCCGCGGCCGCGGCTGCTGGTGCTCGACGAGCCGGTCTCGGCGCTGGACGTCTCGGTGCAGGCGCAGATCCTGAACCTGCTCAAGGATTTGCAAGCGGCCCTCGGCCTGTCCTACCTGATCGTCTCCCACAACCTGGCAGTGATCGACTACATGGCGGATACGATCAGCGTGATGTGCCGGGGCCGGATCGTCGAGGAGGCGCCCCGCGCCGCCCTGTTCCGCCGCCCGGTCCATCCCTACACGCGCGCGCTGCTCGCCGCCGTGCCGGATCCGAGCCTCGACCACCCGCTCGATTTCGCCGCGATCACCGGCGACCAGAACGATCCGACCCGCTGGGCGGCACCCTACCGGCTCGGTCCCGACGAGGCCGGCGCCATGCGGGCGATCGAGCCGGGCCACCGGGTCCGGTTCTCCACCGCCCGGGACGCGGAGGCCGCCTGATGCAGCCGCGCCCGCCCGTGATGCTGGAACGCCTGCGCCGCAAGGTGCTGTCGCCCCTGTTCGACCGCCTCGGCTACGACCTCGTGCCGGCCGCGCCCGACTGGAGCCACCGCCCGACCTCGCCGCGGGAGGTCGCCACTCTGCTGGAGTCCGCCGCCGCGATCCTGGAGCGCGACTTCGCTGCGTCCGGCATCGTGCCGGATTGCGATCTCCTCGACAGCGTCCGGGCCTTCTGGGATTTGATCCCCACCGCCCCGGTCCGGCAGCGACGGGGCGGCAGCGGCTTCAACGGCGCGCTGCAGCTCTACGTGGCGATGCGGGCGTTGAAGCCGGATTTCGTGATCGAATCCGGTGTGTTCCGCGGGCTCACCACCTGGGTGATCCGCATGGCGCGGCCCTCAGCACAAATCTTCTGCCACGATCCGGACCTGTCCGGCCTGCACTACCGCGACCCTCAGGCGCGCTACAGCACCGCCGACTGGTCCACGGCCGACTGGTTCGGGATCGACCCGGCCCGAACCGTGGCGTTCTTCGACGACCACGTCGCGCAGGGGCGCCGGGTCGTGGAGGCCCATGCCCGCGGCCTGACCCGGCTGCTGTTCGACGACGACGCCGCCGGCCACCGGATCCACGCCCATGGCGGCCCGGCGCATCCGACCATCGCGATGATCACCGGCCCCGCGCACAGCCCGGAGCCGATCCGCTGGACCCGCAACGGCCGTCACTTCGAGCAGCCGGCCGACGACGCGCTGGTGCGGAAGGCCGCCGGACTGATCGCCCGCGCCCACGCCTTCGACGATCTCCACCGGGCCACCGGGTATTCGCCGGCGCGGCTGACCTATGTGGCACTGCATCCGGCGGGGGGCGGGTCGTGAGCGAATTCGAGACCCGCGGCGACTTGCCTTCGTTTCTGAGGCCGGGATCGCCGGAAAACCTCGACGAACGAGGCGCGGGTCCCCTCTCCGGTGCGGGAGAGGGACAGGGTGAGGGGCACGACTTTTCCGGAAGATCCTGGTCCCTCACCCCAACCCTCTCCCGCACGGGAGAGGGAGCCCGTCGCGGTCAGCTTTACCCGAATTGCGATCCCGATGTGGGGCGGGAAACCGGCATCTCCCGCCGCGCCCTGATCGCCGGCCTCGGCGCCGCCGCGCTGCTCTCCCGCCCGCGCCATGCCCGCGCCGACACGCCGCCCGCGGACGCCCCCGCCCCGCCCGAAAAACCGTTCGTGATTGACCTCGCCGCCCGGGGCCGCCGCACCGGCACCGCCGGCGGGACGATCCGCACGCTGATCGCCAAGGCCCGGGATGTCCGCTACCTCTCGGTCTACGGTTATACGCGGCTGGTCGGCTACGATGCCGATCTGCAATTGCGGCCGGACCTGCTCGAGCGGGTCGATGTCGAGGGCGGGCGCTTCACTTTCACGCTGCGCCAGGGCCACCGCTGGTCGGACGGGCACCCGTTCACGAGCGAGGATTTCCGCTACTACTGGGAGGACGTCGCCAACGAGAAGGCGCTGAGCCCCGAGGGACCGCCGGCCTTCTTCCTGGTGGATGGCAAGCCGCCTCAGGTCGAGTTCCTCGACCCGGTGACGATCCGCTACAGCTGGGACCGGCCGAACCCGATGTTCCTGCCGGCGCTGGCCGCGCCGCGCGATCCGCTGATCTACCGGCCGGCGCATTACCTGAAGACCGTCCACGCCCGCTATCTCGGCAAGGAGGCGGCGGACGCCAAGGCCAAGGCGCTGAAGCTGCGCGGCTGGGCGGCCCTGCACAACCGGCTCGACGACAATTACGAGTTGAACAACCCGGATTGCCCGACCCTCCAGGGCTGGGTGCCGCGCACCCGCTCGCCGGCGACGCGGTTCCGGTTCGAGCGCAACCGCAGCTACCACCGGGTCGACACCGCCGGCACGCAGCTGCCCTATGTCGACACGATCGTGATGGATGTCGCCTCGCAGGGCCTGCTGGTCGCCAAGACCAATGCCGGCGAGGCCGACCTGATGTTCCGTGGCCTGTCGATGCCCGACATCCCGAGCCTCAAGGAGGGCGAGAAGGCCCACCAGTACCGCACCAACCTGTGGCCCGTGGCCCGCGGCTCCGAGATCGCCCTCTACCCGAACCTGACCACGCAGGATTCCGGCTGGCGGGCGCTGAACCGGGACGTGCGCTACCGCCACGCCCTATCGCTCGCCATCGACCGGCGCACGCTCAACAACACGCTGCTCTTCGGCCTGGGCACCGAGGGCAACGACACGATCGTGTCCGACAGCCCGCTCTACACGCCGGAGCTGCGCACGCTCAACGCCGGCTACGATCCGGCCAAGGCCTCGCACCTGCTGGACGAGATCGGCCTGACCGGCCGCGACGGCTCCGGCATCCGCCTGATGCGCGACGGTCGCGCCATGGAGCTGGTGGTCGACAGCGACGGCGAGGCCGAGATGGTGCTCGACGCCCTGCTCCTGATCACCGAGTTCTGGCGCGAGATCGGCATCCGCCTGGTGACCAAGCCGCAGGAGCGGACCAACCTGCACCGCCGCTCGGTCGGTGGCATGACCGTGCTGGTCGCCGCGCAAGGCCTCGACCTCGCGGTGCCGACCGCGATCATGCCGCCGACCGAGCTGAGCCCGGCCCAGCCCGAGCACTACGCCTGGCCGCTCTGGAGCGCGAACGTCGAGAGCCGGGGCAAGTCGGGCGAACGCTGCGACATCCCGGAGGTCCAGCGCCTGCTCGACCTCGACCGTCAATGGCGCGACACCGACGATGCGGAGAAACAGGCGGCGATCTGGCGCGAGATGCTGATGAACCATGCGCAGAACACCTGGGTAATCGGCACGGTGGCGGGCGCGCTCCAGCCGGTGGTCGGAGCCGACCGCCTCGTCAACCTCCCCAAGCGCGCCCTGTATTCCTGGGATCCCACGGCGTTGATCGGCGTGCAGCGCCTCGACGAGGTGTTCTGGGACAAGGCCGCCGACGCGCGCGCGGAGGTCCGGTGATCGTCCAGATCCTCCGGCGCGTCGTCACCATGGCGCTGACGCTGCTCGTCATCTCGGCCTTGGTGTTCTTCATCATCAAGCTCCCGCCGGGCGACTACCTGACCAACCGGATCATGGAGCTGCGCGCCTCCGGCGAGGCGGGCTCGGTGGCGAAGGCCGAGCTGCTCATCCGCCAATACGGCCTCGACCGGCCGGTCTGGCAGCAATACCTGATGTGGATCGGCCTGATGCCCGGCCCGGTCGGGTTCTCGGGGCTTCTCCAGGGCGATTGGGGCTGGTCCTTCGAGTACGACAAGCCGGTGGCCGACGTGGTCGGCGACGCCCTATGGCTGACCCTGCTGATCAACCTCACGGCCGTGGTCTTCGTCCACGTGGTGGCGATCCCGGCGGCGATCTATTCGGCGACCCACCGGCACACGTTCGGGGACGCGGTGGTGACCCTGCTGGGCTATGTCGGCCTCGCCGTGCCCGGCTTCCTGCTGGCGCTGATCCTGCTGTTCTACGCCAATCGCTGGTTCGGCCTGTCGATCGGGGGCCTCTACGATTCGGCGCTCACCAACCAGCCCTGGGACTGGACCAAGATCCGCTCGCTGCTTGCGCATCTCGTGGTGCCGACCCTGGTGATCGGGCTCGGCGGCACCGCCGCCATGATCCGTCGGATGCGGGCGAACCTCCTCGACGAGCTGGCCAAGCCCTACACGGTCACCGCCCGGGCCAAGGGCCTGCCGCCGATGCGGGCACTGCTGAAATACCCGTTCCGGATGTCGTTGAACCCGTTCGTGGCCGATATCGGCAACCTTCTGCCGCACCTCGTCTCGGGCTCGGTTCTGGTCTCGCTCGTCCTCAGCCTGCCGACGGTCGGCCCGCTGCTGCTCGAGGCCCTGCGCAGCCAGGACCAGTTCATGGCCGGGTTCATCCTGATGTTCGTCGCCGGCCTCACGCTGGTCGGCATGCTGATCTCCGACCTGATCCTGGTCTGGCTCGATCCGCGCATCCGGCTGGGCGCGCGGTGACGGGACCGATCATGCCAGAGACGGCCCGCGGCCACTTCGTCGATCCGGCGCCGTTCGAGCCGCAGGCGCTCGGCGAGAACCCCGCCGGCAGCGCCTCGGCATGGCGGCTCATCGTTCGGAAATTCCTGCGCCACCGGATCGCCGTGGCCTCGGCGCTGATCCTGCTCGCGCTCTACGCCACGGTGCCGTTCGTCGAGATGCTCGCACCCTACGGGCAGGCGCGGCGCAACGGCGACTTCCTGCACGCACCGCCCCAGGGCGTGCACCTGTTCCACGATGGGCGCTTCCTCGGGCCGTTCGTCTATCCCTACCGGGCGCAGCTCGACCTCGACACGTTCCGGCGCGACTACGTGGTCGATGCAGGCAAGCCGCAGCCCCTGCGCTTCCTCTGCCGCGGCGACGGCTATGTCTGGCTCGGCCTGATCCCCACCGACCTGCACCTCGTCTGCCCGCCGAAGGACGGCACCCTGTTCCTGCTCGGCACCGACCGGCTCGGGCGCGACCTGTTCTCCCGGATGATCTACGGGGCGCGGGTCTCCCTCACCATCGGCCTGGTCGGCGTGGCGATCTCGTTCACGCTGGGCATGCTGTTCGGCGGGATCGCCGGCTATTTCGGCGGGATCGTCGATGCCGGCGTCCAGCGCCTGATCGAGGTGGTGCGCTCCCTGCCCGAGCTGCCGCTCTGGCTGGCGCTGTCGGCGGCTCTGCCGCCGAACTGGAGCCCGCTGCTGGTCTTCCTCGGCATCACTGTGATCCTCGGCCTGCTCGACTGGCCGGGGCTCGCCCGGGCGGTGCGCGGCAAGCTGTTGGCGCTGCGGGAGGAGGATTTCGTGCAGGCGGCCGAGCTGATGGGCGCCTCGCCGGCCCGGGTAATCGGCCGCCACCTGATCCCGAACTTCATGAGCCACCTGATCGCCTCGGCGACCCTGTCGATCCCGACCATGATCCTGGGCGAGACCGCCCTCTCCTTCCTCGGCCTGGGCCTGCGCCCGCCGGTGACGAGCTGGGGCGTGCTGCTCAACGAGGCGCAGAATTTGGCGGCGGTGCAGCTCTATCCCTGGCTGCTGCTGCCGGTCCTGCCGGTGCTGGTGACGGTGCTCGCCTTCAATTTCATGGGCGACGGCCTGCGGGACGCGGCGGATCCGTATCACTAGCGGGCGGGCGGTATCGGGTTTGGAGCGCCGATTCCATCCACGCCCTCATCCTGGCGTGCCGGGTGATTGAAAATCCCGGGGCCGCGAAACGTCCTCCCGGTTATTCCGGACCGGAAGGTCAGCGCCCGTCCAACGGACGCTGCCGAGGAAGACTGAACCCAACAAACAGACAATCCGTCAGATCCCATTCATGTTGCGGAGCCTTAAATCAATTCGAACGGCTGGGTATATCCGAGAGGGCCGAGCAAAATCTCGAGAACCTTTTGCCGTTCGACACTCCCAATGACTTCTGATTGACGCAGATCATTATAGAAGGGGGATTATCCATGCGCGCATTGGTTGTTGTGGCTCTTGCGGCCGTTTCGGGAACAGTTCCAGCGCTGGCATATGATTTTGACAGAGACCGTGAGTTGAATGTCTTGAAAGACATTGCGTCGAGCCAGCGGGAGCAGGTTGCGTTGGTGCGTGAGCAAGCACAGCGCGATCGCGAACGGGCGTGGCGCGAAGGCAATGCCCGTGTGAATGCCAGTCAAGCGGCGCAAAGCTCCCCCTGCGGCGACCGGCACTGATCGCCCCCCTCCGCGAATCCTGCTGCGGTTCGGTACGCTACCTGTGCGCAGCCCGAGGATGTCTTCCCATCGTCTCGCGCTGGGTCAGGACGGCCCCTCCGAAGCGATAGAGGGGATTCGCGCCACGCCGGTGGCGTGGTCGCGGGCCTACCCCGCCAGCGGCAGCGGCGCGATCCGGGCCGGCGCCGCGGCGCTCTTGCGCTCCAGCAGGCCCGGCGGCGGGACGGGCGCGTCGATCGTGCAGATCACGCCGGTCTCCTCGTAGGTCAGCGTCACCTCGCCGGCCAGCTCGCGGGCGAGGCTGCGCTCGATCAGGCGGGAGCCGAAGCCGGTACGGGTCGGCTTCTTGACCGGCGGGCCGCCGCGCTCGGCCCAGCGCAGGTACAGGCGGATCTCGGCTTCGCGCCGCACGGTCCAGGAGATCTCCACCGTCCCGCCCTCGATCGAGAGGGCGCCGTATTTCACCGCGTTGGTGCCGAGCTCATGCAGCGCCATGGCGATCGACAGAGCGAGCCGCGGCGGGAGCCGCAAGGCCGGGCCGACGACCGAGAAGCGCGATTCGTGGCCGTCGCCGGATTCGAGCGGCCGGATCGCGTCCGCCACAACGGCCGACAGCTCCGCCCCCTCCCAGCTCTCCCGGGTGAGCACGTCGTGGACCCGGGCGAGTGCCAGGAGCCGCGCCTCGAACGCCGCCCGGGCGGCGTCGGCCTCCGGGCCTTCGAGGTTGCGCAGGGACTGGCCGGCGATCGACTGGACCGTGGCCAGGGTGTTCTTCACCCGGTGGTTCAATTCGTGGATCAGGAGCAGCAGGTGCTCCTCGGCGAACTTCGCGTCGGTGATGTCGATGTTGCAGCCGGTATAGCCGAGGAAGTTCTGGTCGTCGTCGAGGCGCGGCACGCCCTCGCAGCGGAGCCAGCGCACGGCCCCGCCCCGGTCGATCACCCGGACCTCGGTGCGGAACGGCGCCCGTGCCTCGAATGCCTCGGCGAAGGCCGCGCGGAAGCTCTCGAGGTCGTCCGCATGGACGATCCGCTCCCAGCCCTCGTTGGTGAGATCCGCCGCCGGGATCCCGAACATGTGCTCGAAATGGAGGTTGGCGAAGCTGACGCCGCCGCTCTCGTCGGTCATCCAGATCAGTGCCGGCGCGGAATCGGCCATGTGCCGGAACCGGGCCTCGCTCTCGCTGAGCGCCGTGAGGCCGCGGCGGGTGTCGGCGAGCGCCCGGTCGCGCTCCGCCTCGCGGGTGCGCAGCCGCAGCGACGCGTCGGACAGAACCGCCCCGAGCCGCTGGATCTCGTGGACCGGCGACGGCACCCGGGGGATCGCCTCGCCCCGCGACAGCGCCGGCCCGGAGGCCGCCAGCAGCCGCAGCGGGCGCGAGACGCGGGACCAAAGGTTCACCGCCAGCACCGACGAGGTGGCAAGCACCAGCAGGCCGAAACCCGCGAAGGCCCAGACCCACCGGCGCACCCGGGCGTCGACCAGCGCCTGCGGGATGCTGGTGGCGACCATCCAGCCGGTCAGCCGCGAGCGCGCCTCGATCACCACGACCGGCTTGTGCTGGCGGTCCTGCCCCTCCCAGACCCCCGGCGTCGCCGTCTGGACCTGGCGCAGGCTCGCGAGCCGGGGCTTGCCGACCACGGAATCCGGGTCCGGCAGGCGGGCGAGGACGATCCCGTTCCGGTCCGAGATGCCGGTGGTCCAGCCGGGCACCACCTCCCGGGACAGGATGCCCTGGAGCCGCGACAGCGGCACGGTGAAGCTCAGAATATAGGCGACCTCGCCCTCGACCATCACGGGCACGCCGACCGCGTAGGTCGCCTCGGCCGGGGTCGGGCCCGGGATGTAGCCGCTGACCATGGCGCGCTGGGCACCCTTGGACAGGTCGGTGTCGAACGGCAGCGGCATCATCGGCATCGGCGCGCCGCGGGGCACGCCGGTATTGACCACCTCCTGCCCGTTCGGTCGCCGCAGCAGCACGTCGAGGTCGATCGACTCGCGCACCAGGCGGGCCTGCGCGTCGAACGCCTCGAAATCGCCCTGGCGGATCCGCGGTGAGGTCGCCAGCGTCTGCAGCACCGAGACCAGGCCGGCGGTGTCGCGATCCAGAGACAGGCCGATGCCGCGGACATTCTCGCGGGCATCCTGCTCGAAGCGGGCGCGCTCGGCCGAGGCGTACCGCATCAGCAGGATGCCGGTGAATAGCAGGCCCGGCCCGATCAGAGCGATCACCAGGGCGATCAGGTAGACCTGGGTCGAGAAGCCGTTGCGGCCGAACCGGTAGAGCCGGCGTGCCAGCCATGATCGGCGTGCGGGTTGGATCGCCGGGACGTTCACACCCTCGGCCTCCTGCTCCGGGCTCAAGCGGCGCCCGTCCCCGGCACGCGGTGCCCCGCGGGCTCCTCGCCGTTCCCTCGCTTCATGACCGGTCGATATGGCCGAGATCGCGCTCCGGGTCGAGGTGGTCGCGCACCCTCTGCTTGAGGGCCTTCACATCCGGAAACCCGCCGTCGCGGACCCGCTCCCACAGCAGCACGCCCGCGATCTCGATGCGGAACGCACCGCCGGTGGCGGGCACGAGGGCGACTTCGCCGAGGTCGTCGCGGAAGGTCGAGAGCAGCTCCTGCGCCATCCAGGCGGAGCGCAGCAGCCAGTTGCACTGGGTGCAGTAGGTGATCGCGACGCGCGGCCGTGCCGTGCGCGCCGCGCCCTCCCCCGTCACGTCGCTGTCGGGCCGCACGGCCGCGTGCTCCTCGTGCATGAGGCCACAGCGCATTGCGGCGCGGTTCTTGTCAACCTCGCAAGCAGTGCTTGACGTTTCGGGTCGGCACGCCCTAGAAGGCCCGGCATCCGGTCGCCGCCTGCTCCAGGCGTCGCCGACCGCGTTGGTTCCGCCCCCGGGTCTCGGCCCTTGGCGGCACGGACGGTTAGCACAGCGGTAGTGCGTTCCCTTCACACGGGAAAGGTCGCAGGTTCGATCCCTGCACCGTCCACCATTCTCCTCCCTCCCCCCGAAGGTCCGACGCGCGAGACATTTGCGTCGGTTTGCCACCCGAAACGCCCGTGCTAAGGCCGCGTGATCGGTGAACGCACAAGCTTCGACCCGGCATCAACCGGGCTAGGGCGGCACGAGCAGGGTAAGGGCGGGAACAGCCATGAAGGACATCCTCGACAAGCTCGCGGAGCGACGGGCCCAGGCGCGCCTGGGCGGCGGCGAGAAGCGCGTCGAGGCCCAGCACAAGCGCGGCAAGCTCACGGCCCGCGAGCGGATCGAACTCCTCCTCGACCACGGGTCGTTCGAGGAATTCGACATGTTCGTGCAGCATCGCTCCACCGATTTCGGCATGGAGAAGCAGAAGATCCCCGGCGACGGCGTTGTCACCGGCTGGGGCACGATCAACGGCCGCACGGTCTTCCTGTTCTCGAAGGACTTCACGGTGTTCGGCGGCTCCCTGTCGGAGGCCCACGCTCAGAAGATCGTGAAGGTCCAGGACATGGCGCTGAAGATGCGCGCCCCGATCATCGGCATCTTCGATGCCGGCGGCGCGCGCATCCAGGAGGGCGTCGCGGCGCTCGGCGGCTACGGCGAGGTCTTTCGCCGGAACGTGATGGCCTCGGGCGTGATCCCGCAGATCTCGGTGATCATGGGCCCCTGCGCGGGCGGCGACGTCTACTCGCCGGCCATGACGGACTTCATCTTCATGGTCCGCGACACGAGCTACATGTTCGTGACCGGCCCGGACGTGGTGAAGACCGTGACCAACGAGGTCGTGACCGCGGAGGAGCTCGGCGGCGCCAAGGTCCACACCACGAAATCCTCCATCGCCGACGGCTCGTTCGAGAACGACGTCGAGGCGATCCTCCAGATCCGTCGCCTGCTCGACTTCCTCCCGGCCAACAACATCGAGGGCGTGCCCGAGATCGAGAGCTTCGACGATGTCGACCGGCTCGACATGTCGCTCGACACCCTGATCCCCGACAACCCGAACAAGCCCTACGACATGGGCGAGCTGATCCGCCGGGTGGTCGACGAGGGCGATTTCTTCGAGATCCAGGCGGCCTATGCCCGCAACATCATGACCGGGTTCGGCCGGATCGAGGGCCGGACCGTCGGGTTCGTCGCCAACCAGCCGATGGTGCTGGCCGGGGTGCTCGATTCGGACGCCTCCCGCAAGGCCGCGCGGTTCGTGCGCTTCTGCGACGCCTTCGCGATCCCGATCGTCACCTTCGTGGACGTGCCGGGCTTCCTGCCGGGCACCGCGCAGGAATATGGCGGCCTGATCAAGCACGGCGCCAAGCTGCTCTTCGCCTATTCGCAGGCGACGGTCCCGCTGGTGACGATCATCACCCGCAAGGCCTTCGGCGGCGCCTACGACGTGATGGCCTCGAAGCATGTCGGCGCCGACCTCAACTACGCCTGGCCCACCGCCCAGATCGCCGTGATGGGCGCCAAGGGCGCCGTGGAGATCATTTTCCGCAGCGAGCTCAGCGACCCGGAGAAGATCGCGGCGCGGACCGGCGAGTACGAGGACCGGTTCCTGTCCCCCTTCGTGGCGGCCGAGCGCGGCTACATCGACGAGGTGATCATGCCGCACTCGACCCGCCGCCGGATCGCCCGGGCGCTCGGCATGCTCCGCACCAAGGAGATGGAGCAGCCCTGGAAGAAGCACGACAACATCCCGCTCTGAGGCGGGGATACGGGCGGACCTCAACGGGTCCGCGCATGTCCCGACCGAGCGCGCGCCCTCTCCCGTGCGCGAGAGGGCGCGCGTCGCGTCTGAGCCAGCCTTGTGGAGGACCCGTCGCGCTTCAGCTCCGGTCGCTGTGCTCGATCACAGCACAGAGGGTCAGCGGCCCCTTGTCGGGCGAGACCATCGCCGAGCAGGTGATCCGGGCGCCGCCGAGATCGACGTTGCTGTGCCGCAGCCGGACAGCCGCGGCCTGGGCCTTGCGCGCCGCCTCCGTGATGGTCGCCGCATCGATGCCGGTCACGGCGTGCCCGGCCCGGCCGAAGGTCTCGTAATAGACGTCCGGCGGGCTGGCGCCGCGATACTGGGCCCCCACCGAGGACAGGTCCGGCGCGCCGCAGGCGAGGCTCAGGGTCATGTCGGGGCCGGCGGTGAAGTTGGCGTAATCGCTGCGCCGCTCGGTCGCCTTCGCGGCCGTCTCCGCGGTGACCTTGTCGATCAACGTGTCGCAGGATTGCGCCCAGGCGGAATGTGATCCGGCGCTGAGGACGACCAGGGCGAGGACGGGGAGGAGTGCACGCATACGGGCGAGGTAGCGCCGGGCGACGCGAAAACGAGCGGCGCGGCGTTCAGGCGCGGGGCGGTTCGCGGGGGATATTGATCGCGGATGGCCGGACTGCCATCGTCCCGGAATCAGACGGAGGGAAGGACCATGGCGTCGATCACCATCCGCAATATCCCCGACGCCGTTCATCGTGCCGTGAAGGTCAGAGCGGCGCGGCATGGCCGCAGTGCCGAAGCCGAGATTCGCGCCATCCTGGAACAGGCCGCGCAGCCTGAAGGCCGCGTGGCGCTGGGTTCGCTCCTGACATCCATCGCACGCGATGCGGGCGAGCTGAGCGATGCCGAAGTAGAGCAGATCAACGATCTGCGCGACACGCGTGCGGCGGAACCGATCCGCTTCGAATGATCCTCCTCGACACCAACGTCATCTCGGAGCTGTGGAGGCGCGATCCTGAACCGAAGGTGCTCGTCTGGACCGATGCTCAAGCCATCGAGATGCTCTATCTATCGGTCGTGACGATTGCGGAACTGCGGCTTGGCCTGGCGATCATGCCAAAAGGTCGGCGGCGTACGACCTATCAAGAGCGCTTGGAAAACGAGGTCGTGCCGGCCTTCGCAGGTCGCATCCTGGCATTCGATCTGAACGCGTCAGAGGCTTATGCGGAGCTGATGGCGCGCCAAGACGCAAGGACCCGCGATCGGCATGGCGGACGGTTATATCGCCGCCACCGCCGCGTCTCGGAACATGATGGTCGCAACGCGGGACCTCAGTCCATTCGAGGCCGCCGGTTTTCAAACGATTAATCCGTGGAACGGCCGCGCTTAGCGGATCGCCGACGGATGAGGCCGGACAGACGGATCACTGGCCGCTCAGGCGGCGGCGCCGTCCGGCCCCGATCCGCCCAGTTCCAACAGAACGATCTCCGGCGGCACGCCGAACCGCACCGGGATCCGGCTCATGCCGAAGCCGCCTGACACGATCAGGTGGCGGCCGTCTTGGATAACGTGGCCGTAGGCGTAATCGTGGCCGCGCACCCGCCGGATCGCGGGCGAGTGCCCGAACAGGCGGACCTGCCCGCCATGGGTATGGCCGGCGAGCGTCAGGGAGACCCGGTCGGGCACGTCGGCGAAGATGTCGGGCTCGTGGGCCATGAGGATCACCGGCGCCTCGTCGGTGATCGTGCCGAGGGTCGCGGGCAGGTCGTCGAGCCCCTGGTCCCAGCTGTTGAAATAGGGCTGCTGGTCGGCGAGGCCGGCGAGCCAGAACGGACGCCCGTCCTTCACCAGCCGCACCGCCTCGTTCTGCATCACCGGGATGCCCCGGGCCTCCAGCAGGTGCTTGACCGCCGGCGAGCCGCGCCGGGAGCGCTGGACGGCATGGTCGTCCCACCAATCGTGGTTGCCCAGGATCGCGTGGGTGCCGAGCGGCGCCTTCAGGCCCTCGACCATCCGGGCGAATTGCTCGAGGGGCAGCTTGCGCCAGGCGATCTTGCCGGCCGGATAATCGCCGAGCATCAGCACGAGGTCGGGCTTCAAGGCGTTGGTGGCGTCGATGATCTCGGCCACCCGGTCGAACGGCATGTACGGCTCGCAGATGTGGAAATCGGCGAGCACCGCCACGCGCAGCCGGAGCGCCGGGTCCCAGCGCGGCAGGGTCGGCGCGTAATGCGTCACCACCAGCCGGTGCAGTGGCTCGACATCGACCGCGTAGACCCCCGTCGCCGCCAAGAGGCCGGCGCCGGCCCCGAGTCCGGTGAGGAACTGCCGTCGGCTCGGCACGATCAGCATGGGGCGTCCAGAAGCTCTCGAAGTGACTTGCACGCCGCTAAGCGCGCAGTCCGGCGAAACCGGGGCGGCACCAGCCTGACACGCGGACGCTTCAGCGAGTCTGAATCCCGCACCCGGCGATGGCCTGCGGCCGCGGGCGGGCTATAACGCTCGGACAACGCCGCAAGAAACGTTCGGACCCCCATGTTGAACCGCCCCCTGCGCATCGGCACCCGCGGCAGCCCGATGGCGCTCGCCCAGACCGGGATGGTGCGCGACAAGATCGTGGCGGCCAATCCGGGGCTCGAGACCGAGCTGGTGGTGGTGACCACGGTGGCCGACAAGATCCTCGATCGCCCGCTCTCGGAGATCGGCGGCAAGGGCCTGTTCACCAAGGAACTCGAGCAGGCGCTGTTTTCCGACGAGGTCGATGTCGCGGTCCATTCCATGAAGGACGTGGAGACCTGGCTGCCGGACGGGTTGGCCATCGCCTGCATCCTGGAGCGCGACGACCCGCGCGACGCCTTCCTGTCGCCGCACGCGGACGGGCTCGCGGGCCTGCCGGAAGGCGCGCGGGTCGGGACCTCGTCGCTCCGGCGGGGGGCGCAGGTGCTGATGCACCGGCCGGACCTGAAGGTCGTGCCCCTGCGCGGCAACGCCAACACGCGGATGCGCAAGCTTGAATCCGGCGAGTGCGACGCGACCCTGCTGGCGCTCGCCGGGTTGCAGCGCCTTGGCCTGCAGGACATGGCCCGCAGCATCCTGTCGGTGGACGAGATGCTGCCCGCGGTGGCGCAGGGCGCGCTCGGGATCGAGTGCCGGGCCGACGACGGGGCGATCCGCGACCTGCTGGCGCCGATCGCCTGCGCCCGCACCACCACTGCGATCGCGGCGGAACGCGCGCTGCTCGCCGAGCTCGACGGCTCCTGCCGGACGCCGATCGCCGCCCTGGCGCAGATCGACGGCGACCAGCTCAAGCTCGACGGGCTGCTGTTCCTGCCCGACGGCAGCCGGCACTGGGCCGTCTCCCGGCAGGGCCCGGCGGCGGAGGCCGAGCGCATCGGCCGCGAGGCCGGCGCCGTGCTGAAGGAGGCGGCCGGAGAGACCTACACGCGTCATCTGCAGTGAGGAGCGGCTGATGCCGGCGGTGACCCTGGTCGACGTGTTCACGCATGACGGACGGGGCGGGAATCCCTGCCCGGTGGTCGCGGATGCGCGGGATCTCGATGCCGACGCCATGCGGGCGGTGGCCGGGCGCTACGGCCACGAATCCGGCTTCGCGCTCCCGGTGGAGGATGCCGCGCACGATCTGCGCTTGCGCTTCTTCGTACCGAACCACGAGATGGAGATGTGTGCGCACGCGACGATCGGCGCGCTCTGGGTGCTGGCCCGGGAGGGCCGCTTATCGGGCGAGACCGTGCGGATCGCCACCGGCAGCGGCTCGGTTACCGGCTTCGTCGCGCCGCGTGCGGACGGCCAATGGACGGTGGAGATCACCCAGCCGGCGGGGCGGGTGACCCCGCTCGCCCCCGAGCCGGAAGCGGCGGTGCTGGCGGCGTTTGGCCTGAATCGGAACGCCCTCGCCGACCGGCCGATCCACAACGCCGTGACATCCCGGGTGAAGACCCTGGTGCCGATGCGCGATCAAACCGCGCTGAACGCCCTGGTACCGGACCAAGCCGCGGTGGAGGCCGCGTGCACGCGGATCGGATCCACCGGCCTCTACCCCTACGCAGTGCTCGACCGCGATGCCCGAACGTTCGAGGCGCGGCAATTCCCCCGTTCCTCCGGCTACCCCGAGGATGCCGCAACCGGCATCGCGGCGGCCGCCCTGGCTTTCGGGCTGCTGCAGGATGGGCTGATTGCACCGGACGACCGGCCGATCCGGATCTTCCAGGGCCGGGCCATGGGCCGCCTGTCCGAGATCCGGGTGCGCCTGGGCTTCGCGAACGGCCGCGCTATCGGGTGCCTGCTCGCCGGCGACGTGGCGCTAGCAGAGGTGCACCAGGCCCAGGCCTGAATGCGTGGGCCAATCGCGACCGTCCCGCTATCGCGACGAGAAGCAAGATCACTCCCGCTCGTCACCCCGCGCGCGATCCCGGCGGATGCTGCGGCGGACGGCGATGAGCTGCCAGAGGCCGATCCCGAAGGCCAGGGCGAAGACCAGCCCGATATCGAAAGCCGCGAACAGGCCGTCGCTCACGTGCCGGCCTCAGGACGGTGCGGAGCGGCCGAAGGCCTCGCGCTCGCGCATCCGCTCGATCAGGTCCAGCACGTGCACCACCCGGCCGCCCACGTCCCACCAGGGCCGGAGCGCCGCCCGCCTGCGGTCGGGAACCGGCACATGCGCCATCACCGCGTCGATCAGGAACGCGACTTCCGGCAGGGGCGGTGCCGCGAGGCCCGGCGTCGCAGCACCGGAGCGCAGGGCGCGGGCGATCAGGGCGAGCTTGCGGGTGGTCCGGACCCGGGCGCGGTTCGAGACGGAATCGTGGTCCTGCCCGGCCACGACCCGGCCGATCTCGGCATAGATCAGCGCCGCCGCGCGGATCGCCGGGCGGCAGGGCGCCGGCAGCGCCGCGATGCCCGCCTCCGCTTGCCGATACAGCCCATCCGCCTCGGCGAGCAGCCGGGCGACAACGCCCGCCAGCGCCGGGCTCGGCCGCGGATCGGCGAGGAACGCGTCAGGGTCGAGCCCGGCCGCGACCATCCAGTCGAGGGGCAGGTAGAGCCGGCCCATCCTTGCATCCTCACCGACATCGCGGGCGATGTTGGTGAGCTGCATGGCGGCGCCGAGATCGCAGGCGCGGGCGAGCGCATCCGGGGCGCGCGCGCCCATGATCAGCGCCATCATGGCCCCGACCGAGCCCGCGACCCGGGCGGCGTAGCCGTGCAGCGCGGCCAGGTCCGCGTAGCGCCGTCCCTCCGCGTCCCAGGCGAACCCCTCGATCAAAGCGTAGGGCAGCGCTTCGGGGATCGCATATTGGCCGACGATCTCCGAGAAGGCCCGGTCGGCCGGCGTATCGGCGGGCGCGCCCGCATAGGCCAGTGCGACCCGGCGGCCGAGACGCGCGACCGCGTCGCGTCGGTCGGAGGCGTTGGGCGCCTCGTCGACGAGATCGTCGGAAAGGCGGCAGAAGGCGTAGAGCCCGTAGGCCGCCTCGCGTACCTCGCCGGGCAGCAGCTTCCCGGCAGCGAAGAAGCTCTTCGAGCCGGCGCGGATCGCAACCCGACAGGCGGTGCGATCCGCGGCTCTGGCGAATTCAGGCGGAAACGCGGGCATCCGGAACCACCAGATCGAGGATTCGGGCGGAGGAGAGCACGCCGGGCAGACCGGCCCCGGGATGCGTGCCGGCCCCGACGAGGTACAGGTTGCGCACGTCGCTCGACCGGTTGTGCGGCCGGAACCACGCGGATTGGGTCAGCACCGGTTCGAGGCCGAAGCCCGACCCGCGATAGCTCTGGAAATCGTCCTGGAATTCCCGAGGCGTCGTCACCTTCGAGGTGACGATGGCGTCCGACAGGCCGGGGAGGACGCTCGATTCGAGCATCTCGGCGATCCGGCGCCGGTACGGCTCGGCGAGGGCGCGCCAATCCTGGCCGCCGGCCAGGTTCGGCACCGGGGCCAGCACGTAGAAGGCGTCGCAACCCGGCGGCGCGAGGCTCGGATCCGTAGCGGTCGGCCGGTGCAGGTAGAGGCTCGCATCCTCGGCCAGGACCTTGCGGTCGAAGATGTCCGCGAGCAGCCCGCGATAGCGCGGCCCGAGCAGGATCATGTGGTGGGCGACATCCGGGTAGCGCCGCTTCGTGCCGAAATACCAGACGAACAAGCCCATCGAGGAGCGCGCCCGCCGGAGCCGCCCGGGGCTCCAGCGCCGGGGCTTCGGCAGCAGCCGCGCATGGGTCACCGCCGAATCGGCGTTCGAGACCACGAGGTCGGCCGCGATCGTCTCGCCGCCCGCGAGCTCGACCCCGGTCGCGCTCCCGTCCTCGACCCGGATGCGGGCGACGTCGACGCCCAGCCGGACCCGTCCGTTCAGGCTGCGGATCAGCCGGACCAGCCCCTCGACCAGTTTCCCGGTCCCGCCCATGGCGAAATGGACGCCCCAGCGCCGCTCGAGATCCGCGATCAGGCAGTAGATCGCGCTCGCCCGGAACGGGTTGCCGCCGATCAGGAGCGGGTGGAAGCTGAACACGGTGCGCAGCCGCTCGTCGCGGATGAAGCGCGCCACCACGGCATGGACCGAGCGGTGGCCCGACAGGCGCAGCAGGTCCGGGGCGATCTTCAGCATCGAGCCGACGCTGCCGAACGGGACGTGGCCGAGCTGCTCGAAGCCGATCCGGCAGACCGCGCGGCTATGCGCCATGAACCGGTCGTAGCCGGCGACGTCGTCGGGGGCGAAGCGCGCCACCTCGGCGCGCATCCGCTCGGGATCGCCGCTATACTCGAAGGTTGCGCCGTTGGCGAAGCGGATCCGGTAGAAGGGATCGATCGGGACCAGCGTGACGTCGTCGGACAGGCGGCGGCCGGCGAGCTGCCACAGCTCCTCGAAGAGCTGCGGCGCGGTGACGATGGTCGGCCCTGCGTCAAACGTGAAGCCGTCCTGCCGGTGCACCCTGGCGCGGCCGCCCGGCTGCTCCAAACGCTCCAGCACGGTGACCCGGTAGCCCCGGGCCCCGAGCCGAACGGCAGCGGCCAAGCCGCCGAAGCCGGAGCCGACGACGACCGCGTGGGGCCGCCGATCCGTCTCCTGCCGTTCCGACTGCTCGACCGCAAGTGTCAACATAACTTGACACTATGCCGGGGTTTTCTCCGTAAGCAAGGGCGAAACGTCGATCCGCCCCCGCCGATGTCTCGGCCTCAGAACTCGCCGGCCAGACCGGCCCGGACGCCGACATTGCTCTCGCCGGCATAGGCGACACCGGCGGTCACGGCGATCGGGACGCAGCAAGTCGGCAGCCGGTGCGCGACGGCGACACCGCCGGCCCATTCCCCGCGATAGGTCGCGCCGTTGGTCGCCCAGGTGGTCTTGCCGGGGGCTGACGGCATCGGTGCAGTCGCCATCGCGATCGCCATGGCCACGCCCTGGCGGGCTTCCTTGCGGGTCTGGACCGCGTAGCGCTGCATCGTGTCGGTCTTGGCCTCCAGGTTGTTGACCTGGGACTGGACCGAATCGATCCGGTTGCCGAGGCCCGCGATGGTGGAGGGGCCATAGGCCGAGGCGGCGAGATTGCCGGCGGCGTCGGTGGTCACGAAGTTCGTCGCGCCGCTCTGGGCCGCCGCACTCGCCTGGGAGGCGACGCCCGCCAGGGTGTAGGTGTTGGCGGCATTGCCGATCGCCACCTGGTTGGCCTGGGTCGTCTTGACGTTGGCGCCGATGGCGATGGTGTTCGCCTGGTTGGCCGCCGCGCCATTGCCGAGCGCCACGCTGTTGTTGCCGGCGGCCGAGGCCGCCGCACCGATCGCCGTGGATCCCGTGCCCGTGGCGCCCGCGACGAAGCCGAGCGCCGTGCTGCCGGCTCCCGACGCTGCTGACGCAGTGCCGACCGCCGTGCCGCCGAGCCCCTGGGCGCTCGCCGCGTAGCCGACGGCGACGCTGCCGGTATTGACCGCTGCCGCGCCGGTGCCGACGGCGGTCGAGGCCGTTCCGGCTGCGCTCGATCCGAAGCCCACCGCGAGGGCGTCGGCCCCCACGGCGCTCGGTGCGGCCTGACCGCTGGTGTTGTTGGCAGCGACACCCGTGGCGCTGGAGAGTTGGGAAAGCCGCAGATCGGCGACGATGGTCTGGCCCTGGGACTGTGTGACGTTGCCGGTAACGATGTAGATGCCCGGACCGGAACCACCGACGATCGAAGTGCCGCCGGTTCCACCGGTCCCACCGCCCGTAGCGCTACCGCCGCCGCCGGTGCCGCCCCCGCTGCCCCCAACGGCGCCCCCGCCGCCGCCAACGGTGCCCCCGCCGCCCCCAACGGTGCCCCCGCCGCCCCCAACGGTACCCCCGCCGCCAACGGTACCTCCGCCGCCGCCAGCCGTACCGCCCGCCGTGCCGAGGACGAGTCCGGTCCCGAGCAGTCCATCGCCTGGACCAGTCGTCCCGACCAAAACGCCTGTCCCGAGAATTCCGCCGCTGGTGGTACCGACGTTCAAGCCGGTACCGAGGACACCGGTACCAAGATTCGTGGTGCCAACCGTCACGCCGGTCCCGAGGACGCCGCCACTGGAGGTACCGACGTTCAGGCCGGTGCCGAGGATGCCCGTCCCGGGATTGGTGGTGCCGACTGAGATCCCGGTTCCCAGAATACCGCCTGCGGTTGTATCGAGGGCGCCTCGGAGAAGTTGTGCTTGTGCCGGCGCAACCATCGGAAGTGCGAACAGAGTGCTGGCGAGAAGGGGCGCGATGCCGCCGGCCGGCCGGCGCAGGGCAGCATTCGAGATCCGCTGCCCCGCTAGGGCGTCGGTCAGTTTACGCATCTGAGACTCCATTGCCGTGCGGCCCTGCAGATCCCGCCGCGGTCCTGAAGTCCGGCGGGCGCTAGGCTGGTACAGACACAGCTTCTGGTAGAATGCTTAACACCAACTTTCGGTTGTATTTGTAATCGCAATTTCGCGTCTCGCGCGGCATCCCCTGCCGCGCTGCGGCGGCGGGTCCGCCCGCCTCAGAAAACCCGCCTTTTCGCAGCGATATCGGCTCCGACCGGGGGTATAGGGGCCGAGCGAGCGCTGGCCGGAGAGAATGGACGCGTGATGGACGGGCGGGACAGGACCATCTTCGTTGCGGGGCACCGCGGGATGGTGGGATCGGCGATCGTGCGCCGGCTGCGCGAGCTGGGCTACGGGCGGATCCTCACGGCGGACCGGCAGGCGTTGGATCTGCTCGATCAGGCCGCGGTCCGGGCCTTCTTCGCCCAGAACCGGATCGACCAGGTCTACCTCGCTGCCGCCAAGGTCGGCGGCATCCACGCCAACAACACCTACCCGGCCGAGTTCATCCACGAGAACCTGCTGATCCAGTCGAACCTCATCCACGCCGCACACACGAGCGATGTCGACCGGCTGCTGTTCCTGGGCTCCTCCTGCATCTACCCGAAGCACGCGGAGCAGCCGATGCGCGAGGACGCGCTGCTGACCGGGCTGCTGGAGCCGACCAACGAGCCCTACGCGATCGCCAAAATCGCCGGAATCAAGATGTGCGAGAGCTACAACCGGCAGTACGGCCGGCGCTACCGCAGCGTGATGCCGACCAACCTGTACGGGCCCAACGACAACTTCCACCCGCAGAACGCCCACGTCCTGCCGGCGCTGATGCGGCGCCTGCACGAGGCGAGGCAGGAGGGCCGTCCCTCCGTCACGGTCTGGGGCACGGGTCGGGCGATGCGCGAGTTCCTGCATGTCGACGACATGGCCCGTGCCAGCGTGTTCGTGATGGAGCTGGACGACGCGGTCTACGCCGCCAACACCCGGCCGGACCTGTCGCACATCAATGTCGGCACCGGCGCGGATTGCACCATCCGCGAGCTGGCCGAGGCCCTGGCGCGGGTGATCGGCTACGAGGGCCGGCTCGAGTTCGACGCGACCAAGCCCGACGGGACGCCGCGCAAGCTGATGGACGTGTCGCGCCTGCGCAGTATGGGCTGGCAGCCGGAGATCGGCCTGGAACAGGGGCTGCGCCAGACCTATGGCTGGTTCCTCGAGAACCACGCGACGCTGCGCGGCTGATCACGGCCGCGGCGCGACATCCCAATCGGGCAGGAGAACCAGCATGGCCCCGCGGGCCTCTGACGAAGCCGAGCAGGCGCGACGGCGCAAGTTCCTGCGCGACTTCCACACGTTCGATTCGAACATCCGCTTCCCGGCGCCCTACACCCAGTTCGCCGGCAAGCCGCTCGCGTCGGCGGCGGGACAGGGCTGGCGCTACGACGCGCTCGGCTACCGGAACGACAGCCATCCCGAGGCGCGCCCCGCCTCCGAGACCCTGCGCGTCTTCGTGGTCGGCGACAGCACGCTGGTCGACGGCCAGGTCTTCGCCGACACCATCCCGGGCCGCCTGGAGACCGGGCTGAAGCGCCTCCACGGCGAGGGCGCACGCGTCTACAATTTCGGCGCGACCTCGGCCTGCCTGAACCAGATGATCGCGCTGATCACCACCCGGCTGATGGACCTTCAGCCGGACGTGATCTTCGTGCTGGGCGGCGCCACGGACATCTTCCAGCCGTGGAGCTTCGATCCGCGTGCCGGCTATCCGTACAATCACTTCGCCCAGGAAACCCTGTACGACTACTTCTTCAACACGACGAAGGTGAATGCGGAGGCCGAGGATCTGTCCTACGACAGCCTGCACGCGCTGATCTTCGGCCGGCTCGACAACCTGCGGGTGCTGACGAACTGGCAGTCGGACATCTGGGAATGGGAGGTGGTGCGTCAGTTCGAGCTGGCGCTGAAGCGCCTCGCCCGCCTCTCCGGCGGCATCGGCGCGCCGGTGCGGTTCCTCCTGCAGCCGGCGGTCGTCCGCAAGACCGAGCGGATCGGTGACGAGCAGAGCGCCGCCTCGGGGGAATTCCTCGCCTATCTCGACCGACAATACACCCGGATCGAGCAGGTGCTCGGCCGGCTCCAGGCCGATGGCCTGACGCAGGGATTGTTCACGACACGGGACCTCAGCCGGATCTTCGAAGCCGACAGCCGCTTCCTGTTCACCGACATCGTGCACGTCACCTCCGAGGGCCGCCAGATGATGGCCGACCGCTTGGCCGCGGAGGTCGCGGACGTGCTCGGCCTTCCGTCCGAGGTATAGGCCGTGGCGACGCCGATCGTGTTCATCGGGGACTCGATCACCGAGGCCTGGGGCTTCCACCGCGCGGCGACCTTCGCGGCCCACGGCCTGATCCCGCGGGGCGGGTCCGGCCAGACGGCGCGCTGGATCACCATGCGGTTCCGCCGCGACCTCGAGGAGACCGGCGCGCAGGGGGTTCATCTCCTGTGTGGGGTCAACGATATCGGTCGCAACGAGGGCTTCTTCGTCCCCGCCGACGAGATCGCACGGGCGCTGGCCGGCATGCTCGACGAGGCCCGGGCGATGGGCGTGAAAGCCTGGGTCGGCTCGATCATGCCGGCCGCCCGGATCCCCTGGAACCCGGAGGTCCCGGACGCCCCGGCCATGATCGCCGCCGTGAACGCGTGGCTGCGGGACCACGCCCACGAGCACGGCGCGACCTTCATCGACTATCACGCGGTGCTGGCCGACGAATCCGGGGCGCTACGCCGGGCCTACACCACGGACGGCCTGCATCTCAGCCCGGCCGGCTACAAGGCGATCGAGCCGCTGATGCTGGCGGCTCTGGGGCGGGTGGCAGCGCCCGCTCAGGACTTCACCGCTGCGGCGCCACCGAGATTCGGAGGACGACGCCTCGCCGCCGCCTTGGCAGCGACCGTTTTGGTGGTCGCCGGCTTCGCCCTCCTGCTGACCCTCCGCTGACAACCAACCGTGCACTGATTGTCCCGCACCGTCATCGCGAGCGTAGCGAAGCGACCCAGTGCGACGCTATCATCAGCAGCCTAGAGCCGCCCTAGGTTGCTTCGCTCCGCTCGCAATGACAGTGCAGGCCACACAACCCCCTGATCGCAGATCGCAGCGGGCTAGGGTCGAGCATCCACCAGCCCGACCCGCAACAGGCGCAATCACACCCGTCGCACCGCCCCGTGGGCCGCGCTGGTGGTCAGCATCGCGTAGGCGCGCAGCGCCGTGCTGACCTTGCGCTTGCGCGGGCTCGCCGGCTGCCATCCGGCGGAATCCTGCTCGGCGCGCCGCCGCTCCAGCTCGGCGGGCTCGACGTCGAGGCGGATGCTGCGGGCCGGGATGTCGATGGCGATGGTGTCGCCGTCGCGCACGAGACCGATCAGGCCGCCCTCCGCGGCTTCGGGAGAGACGTGGCCGATCGACAGGCCGGAGGAGCCGCCGGAAAAGCGCCCGTCGGTGACCAGCGCGCAGGCTTTGCCGAGGCCCTTCGATTTCAGGTAGCTCGTCGGATAGAGCATCTCCTGCATGCCGGGGCCGCCGCGCGGGCCCTCGTAGCGGATCAGCACGACCTCGCCGGCCGTGACCTTGCCGTTGAGGATGCCGTCCACCGCCGCGTCCTGGCTCTCGAACACTTGGGCCCGTCCCTCGAAGGTGAGGATCGAGGCGTCCACGCCCGCGGTCTTCACGATGCAGCCCTGCTCGGCGAGGTTGCCGTAGAGCACCGCCAAGCCGCCATCCTGCGAATAGGCATGGGCGGCGTCGCGGATCACCCCGCCCTCCCGGTCGAGATCGAGTTCGTCGAAGCGGGATTCCTGGCTGAACGCCACCTGGGTCGGCACGCCGCCGGGCGCGGCGCGGTAGAAGTTTTGGACCGAGGCACTGGTCGATCTGCGCACGTCCCAGCGAGCGAGCGCTTCACGAAGCGTCCCGGCAGCGACGTTGCCGGTCCCCGTGTCGATCAGCCCGGCCCGGTCGAGCTCGCCCAGGATGCCCATGATCCCGCCGGCCCGATGGACATCCTCCATGTGGACGTTGGCCACCGCCGGAGCGACCTTGCACAGGACCGGCACCCGCCGGGACAGCCGGTCGATATCGGCCATGGTGAACGGCACCTCGCCCTCGTGGGCGGCGGCCAGCAGGTGCAGCACCGTGTTGGTCGAACCGCCCATGGCGATGTCGAGCGTCATGGCGTTCTCGAAGGCCGTGAAGCTCGCCACCGCGCGGGGCAGCACGCTCGCATCGTCCTGCTCGTAGTGGCGGCGGGCGAGGTCCACGATCAGGTGGCCGGCCTCGACGAACAGGCGCTTGCGGTCGGCATGGGTCGCCAGCACTGAGCCGTTGCCCGGCAGCGCCAGCCCGAGGGCTTCGGTCAGGCAGTTCATCGAATTCGCGGTGAACATGCCCGAGCAGGAGCCGCAGGTCGGGCAGGCCGAGCGCTCGATCACCTCGACATCGGCGTCCGAGATCCGGTCGTCGGCGGCCGCGATCATCGCGTCGACCAGATCGACCTTCTTGGCGATGCCGGGCAGCTGGACCTTGCCGGCCTCCATCGGGCCGCCCGAGACGAACACCGTCGGGATGTTCAGCCGCAGGCAGGCCATCAGCATGCCGGGGGTGATCTTGTCGCAATTCGAGATGCACACCATCGCGTCGGCGCAATGCGCGTTGACCATGTACTCGACGGAATCGGCGATCAGCTCCCGGGAGGGCAGCGAGTAGAGCATGCCGTCATGGCCCATCGCGATGCCGTCATCGACCGCGATGGTGTTGAACTCCTTGGCGACGCCCCCGGCCTTCTCGATCTCCCGGGCCACCAACTGGCCGAGATCCTTCAGATGGACGTGACCGGGCACGAACTGGGTGAACGAGTTGACCACGGCGATGATCGGCTTGCCGAAATCGCCGTCCTTCATGCCGGTGGCGCGCCAGAGGCCGCGGGCGCCGGCCATGTTGCGGCCATGGGTCGTGGTGCGGGAACGATAGGCAGGCATCGCGCGGTTCAATCGGTTCAGAAGCGAATCTTTCAAAGGTAGGGGCTTCTGCGCCCGCCGCGCCGCCGCTGCAAGCGTCGCGCAAGCGGGTGCGACCGTGTCATGCTCCCGGCGGATACCGGGACGCGAGAGAGGCGAATCGTAGGATGAACCGAGTGGATTTCCTGCGGCGGGCCATCGACCAGGGTCAGGGCCGGACCGAGGCGGATCTCGTCCTCAAGGGCGGGCGCTTCCTCGACCTCGTCACCGGCGACCTCATCGCCTCCGACATCGCCATCTGCGGCGACCGGATCGTCGGCACCTTCGGCCGCTATCGCGGCCGGCGCGAGGTGGACGTGTCCGGCAAGGTCGTGGTGCCAGGCTTCATCGACACCCACTTCCACGTCGAATCGTCACTGATGCCGCCGCAGGAATTCGAGCGCTGCGTCCTACCCCACGGCGTCACCACCGGTCTGTGCGACCCGCACGAGATGGCCAACGTGCTCGGCACCGACGCCTTCCGGTGGTTCCTGGCCTCGTCCGAGACCCTGGCGATGGATTTGCGGGTCCAGCTCTCCTCCTGCGTGCCGGCCACCGACCACCTCGAGACCTCGGGCGCGCGGATCGGCGCAGCGGACCTGCTGCCCTTCGCCGACCATCCGAAGGTGATCGGGCTCGCCGAATTCATGAACTTTCCGGGCGTGCTCGCCGGGGACCCGGGCGCTCTGGAAAAACTCGCGGCGTTCCAGGGCCACCTGATCGACGGCCACGCGCCGCTGCTGCGCGGCACCGCGCTTAACGGCTACATCGCGGCCGGTATCCGCACCGAGCACGAGGCGACCACGCCCGAAGAGGCGATGGAGAAGCTCTCGAAGGGCATGACCGTGCTGATCCGCGAGGGCTCGGTCTCCAAGGACCTGCACGCCCTGGCGCCGATCCTGACCGAGCGCACGGCGCCGTTCCTGGCCTTCTGCACCGACGACCGGAACCCCCTCGACATCGCCGAGGAGGGGCATCTCGACTACGTCATCCGCACGGCGATCGCGCTGGGCGCGCCGCCGCTGGCGGCCTACCGGACAGCGTCGTGGTCGGCGGCCCGGGCGATCGGGCTGCACGATCGCGGCCTCGTGGCGCCGGGCCAGCGCGCCGACCTCGTCGTGCTCGACGATCTTTTGGAGTGCCGGGTCGCGCAGGTGTTCAGCGCCGGGCGGCTCGTGGAGGATGCGTTGTTCGCGAATCGGCCGGCCATCCAGCCGATCGGCCGGAGCAGCCTGCGGGCGCGCCGGGTGACGGCGGCCGATTTCGCGGCCCCCGGCTCCGGGCCGTCGACGCCGGTGATCGGCGTGATGCCGGGCAAGATCATCACCCTGCGGCACGACCTGTCGCTGCCCTATGCGAACGGCGAGCGCCGGATCGACCTCGACCAGGACGTGATCAAGGTCGCGGTGGTCGAGCGCCACGGGAAGACCCCGCCGGGCGAGCGCGGCATCGGCGTCGCCTTCGTGAAGGGGTTCGGCCTCAAGCGCGGGGCGATCGCCTCCTCGGTCGGGCATGACAGCCACAACGTCACCGTGGTCGGAGCCGACGATGCCGACATGGCCGTGGCGGTGAACCGGCTCGGCGAGATCGAGGGCGGCTTCGTCGTGGTCGAGGGCGGCCGGGTGCTCGCCGAGATCGCCCTGCCGGTCGCCGGGCTGATGAGCCTGCTGCCGTTCGATTCGATCCGCGCCGCGCTCGTGACCCTGCGGGCGGCGGCGCGGGGCCTCGGCGTGGTCCTGCCCGAGCCGTTCCTGCAGGTGGCGTTCCTGCCGCTGCCGGTGATCCCGCACCTGAAGATCACCGACAAGGGCCTTGTGGATGTCGACCGTTTTGCGCTGATCGACCCATGAAATAGATTGCGCACAATCTATTTCGGGACTATGCGTTGGTTGCGCCGGCCCTAGATGCCGACTCTCTTCCTGTAACCGGAGATCGCCATGTCCGTAGACGTGAAGTACCGCACCACCGCGACGGCCACCGGTGGCCGCGATGGCGCTGCCAAGACCGCTGACGGCAGCTTCGAGGTGAAGCTCGCGACCCCGAAGGAGCTCGGCGGCGCCGGCGGCCCGGGCGCGAACCCGGAGCAGCTCTTCGCCTCCGGCTACTCGGCCTGCTTCCTGGGTGCCATGAAGGCGGTCGCCCCCTCGCTGCAGCTGAAGGTTCCGGCCGACACCAGCGTGACCGCCGATGTTGGCATCGGCCCGCGCTCCGAGGGCGGCTTCGGCATCACCGCCGACCTGACGATCAGCCTTCCGGGCCTCGACCGCGCCGACGCGCAGAAGCTCGTGGACGCCGCCCACCAGGTCTGCCCGTACTCGAACGCCACCCGCGGCAACGTCGATGTCGGCCTGAAGCTCGCCTGAGCCGGGCCGTCTTTCGGCCCTTCTCCAACCCTCCCTCTTCATCCTGAAGCGCGCGCCTCGAAGGAGCCCTCCTTCGAGGGCGCCGCCAGGCGGCGCTACCTCAGGATGAGGTCGTGAGTGGGTTATCTTTGGGTCGGCAGCGCCCTTCCCGTCATTGCGAGCGCAGCGAAGCAACCGAGGAAGGCACTACCGTCTGAGAGCGCGCGCTGCACTGGGTCGCTTCGCGACGCTCGCGGTGACGACGCGATTCGTCCCCAAAAGTGGACGGTCAGAAAAGCTTTCAAGCCGCCTGCGCTCGCATGCAGACATGGCCGGCTTCATCCAGGGTCACGCCCTCGAACCCCTCCCCTGTCCGCCGCCCGCAGACCCGAAAGATCTGGTTGGCGGTCATCGGCGAGACGCCGCGATACGTGAAGCGCCGCGGCACCTGCCCCTGCAGGGTCGCGGCGAGGTTCATCAGCAACGTCGCCTGGATCGGGCCGTGAACCACGAGGTCGGCGTAGCCCTCCACCTGGGTCGCGTAGGGCTGGTCGTAGTGGAATCGGTGGCCGTTGAAGGTCATGGCCGAGTAGCGGAACAGCAGCGTCGGCGTCGCCGGCACGGCCCAGACCTGCTCGTAGCCGGCCGCGTCGTCGCGCTCGGCCACCGACCCCGCGCCGCTCTGCGCCCCGGCGGCCTCCCGGTAGACGATGTCCTGCCGTTCCCGGATCGCCGGCCCGCACGCCGTGGCAACCGCGTGCTCGACGGTGACGAAGCAGAGCCGGCCGCTGCGCCCCTCCTTGAAGGCCACGTCGCGCACGGTCTCGGTGCGGGTGACGAGGTCGCCCTCGCGCAACTCCGACAGGGTCTCGACCTGCCCCCCGGCCCACATCCGTCGCGGCAGCGGCACCGGCGGCAGGAACCCACCCTTGGCGGCGTGGCCGTCCGGCCCGAGGGCGTCGGCGGGCGGCGTCTCCGGGGCGAGGCACCAGTGCAGGGCCGGCGGCGCCGTGCCCCCGGGGCTCGGCGCGAGATGCGGCGCGAAGGTCGCGCGGAACTCGGCCAAGAGACGCGGCGTGACGAAGTCCGAGGTCTCGCGGCTGCGGCCGATCCAGTCGGTGAGCTCGGTCATGTCAGTACGACCGCGGCAGGCCGAGGACGTGCTCGGACAGGTAGGCGAGGATCAGGTTCGTGGAGATCGGCGCGACCTGATAGAGCCGCGTCTCGCGGAACTTGCGCTCGATGTCGTATTCCTCGGCGAAGCCGAACCCGCCATGGGTCTGGATGCAGGCATTGGCCGCCTCGAACGAAGCGTCGGCGGCGAGCATCTTGGCCATGTTGGCCTCCGCGCCCGGATTGGCGCCGGATTCGTAAAGGGTCAGCGCCTCGCGGACCATCAGCTCGGCGGCGCGCATGTTGGCGTAGGCTTTGGCGATCGGGAATTGCACGCCCTGGTTGGCGCCGATCGGCCGGCCGAACACTGAGCGGTCCGACGCGTAGGCCCTCGCCTTGTCGATGAACCACTTGGCGTCGCCGACGCATTCCGCGGCGATCAGGATGCGCTCGGCATTCATGCCGGACAGGATGTAGCGGAAGCCCCTACCCTCCTCGCCGATCAGGTTCGCGGCCGGGACGCGGAGGTTGTCGAAGAACACCTCGGTGGTGGCGTGGTTCATCATGGTGCGGATCGGCCGGATGGTCAGGCCGTTACCGATCGCCTCCCGCATGTCCACGAGCAGCACCGACAGGCCGTCGGTGCGCTTCATGCCCTCGGCCCTGGGCGTCGTGCGGGCCAGGAGCAGCATCAGGTCCGAATGCTCGGCGCGACTGGTCCAGATCTTCTGGCCGTTGACGACGTACTGGTCGCCCTCGCGCCGGGCGGTGGTCTTCAGGCTGCCGGTATCGGTGCCGGAGGTCGGCTCGGTCACCCCGAAGGCCTGGAGGCGCAGGCGGCCCTCGGCGATGGCCGGCAGGTAGGCGGCCTTCTGGGCCTCCGAACCGTGCCGGAGCAGCGTGCCCATCGTGTACATCTGCGCGTGGCAGGCCCCGCCGTTGCAGCCCGCCCGCTGGACCTCCTCCAGGATCGCGGCGGCGGCCGAGAGCGGCAGGCCGGAGCCGCCATATTCCTCCGGGATCAGGACGGAGAGGTATCCGCTCGCGGTGAGCGCGTTCACGAACTCGGTCGGGTAGGCCATCTCCCGGTCGAGCGCCCGCCAGTACGGGCCGGGGAACCCGGCGCAAAGTTTGGCGACCGCCTCGCGGATCTCGGTATAGGCTTCCATCGCGCGCCTCAGGCCGTGCGGCCGCCATCGACCGGCAGGTCGACGCCGGTGATGAATTCGGCCTCGTCGGAGGCCAGGAACAGCGCCGCGGCGGCGATGTCCTCGGCCCGCGACATCCGCCCGAGGGGGATCGTCGCGATGAATCTCTCCCGGTTCTCCGGCGTGTCGGGCACGCCCATGAAATGCTCGAGCAGGGCGGTCGCGCCCATCACCGGGCAGAGCGCGTTCACCCGGATCTTCCAGGGCGCCAGTTCGAGGGCCAGCGACTTCGAGGCGAGGCTCGCCGCCCCCTTGGAGGCGTTGTACCAGGTCAGCCCCGGGCGCGGCCGGAGCGCCGCCGTCGAGCTGACATTGAGGATCACGCCCCCGCCCTGGTCACGCATCAGCGGGGCAATCGTCCGGACGTAGTGGAAGATCGACTTCACGTTCACCCGGAACACCCGGTCGAACTCGCCCTCGGTCACCTCCAGCAGCGGCTTGTTGCGGTGCGTGGTGCCGGCATTGTTGACGAGGATGTTCGGGATGCCGAACCGCTCCCGGGTCTCGGCGACGCTGGCCTCGACATCGGCGGCCGACCCGACATCCGCGGCGATCGCGATGGCGTTCGGACCGATGCCCGCAGCAACCCGCTCGGCCGCCGCCCGGTCGATATCTACGCAGGCGACCCGCGCCCCCTCGGTGGCGAACCGCTCGGCGATACCCGCGCCGAACCCGCTCCCGGCGCCCGTCACGAGCGCGATCTTTCCGTCGAGTCTCATGGCTTCCTCCCGAATTTTTGTTTCAATTGATGAACAACGCCAGACAAGATCAGTCGATATGACCTGTAAGACCATCCACGACAGATAGATCGATCAGTCGGCATCGCAACGTCAGGCCTATAAGGCACGGTGTCATTCCGGGGCGCCGCAGGCGAACCCGGAATCCAGAGCCGCCGCCTGTGCAGAACCATAAGCTGTCGGTGTTTATCGATCCCGGGCTCCGCTGCGCGGCCCCGTGATGACAAGACGGGTGTTTGGACGGCGGCAGAACGCCGAAGCTGAGACGGGAAACATCCTCGGGACGCTATTGCCCTCACTCCCGAGCCCCGAACTCCCGGCAGATCCGCGCGCTGTGCTCGCCGATATCCGGCACCCGGCCGAGCGTGCGGACCTCGCCGTCGATCAGGACCGGCGGTGCGACGATGCGGGCCGTCCCCGCCGAAGTCTCGACCTCAGCGCGGACCAGGGCCGGATGGGTGGCGAGGTCGGCCAGGGTATTGACGAAGCCGTAGGCGGTGCCGGCGGCCTTGAGCCGGGCGGCGGCCTCGCCGCGGCTCAGCCGCACCAAGGCGGCGCCGACCCGCAAATCGACCTCGGCGCGGTTGGCCACCCGGTCGTTGTTCGACGCGAAATTATCCGCCCGGGCGAGATCCGGCTCACCCAGGACCGAATCGCAGAAGCGCGCCCATTCGCGCTCGTTCTGGATCGAGATCAGCACGAGGCTGCCGTCGGCAGTCGGATAGGCGCCGTAGGGCGAGATCGACGGATGGGCCAGGCCAACCCGCTTCGGCTCCCGGCCGGTGCCCTCGAAGTAGAGGAGCGGCACGTTCATCCAGTCGGCCGCGCCGCTGAATAGGCTGACCTCCAGGGCGCAGCCTTCGCCGGAGATGGAACGGGCGATCAGCCCCTCCAGCACAGCCGCATGGGCGTTCATCCCGCAGGCGATATCGCAGACCGAGACGCCGACGCGGCCCGGGCCGGCCGGGTGTCCGGTGATGCCGGCCATGCCGCTCTCGGCCTGCACCAGCAGATCGTAGGCTTTCATGTCGCTGTAGGCGTTGCCTGCACCGTAGCCCGAGATATCGACCGTGATCAGGCGCGGGTAGCGCGTCCGCAGGTCCCCCGAGCCGAAGCCGGCGCGGGCGGCCGCGCCCGGGGCGAGGTTCTGCACGAACACGTCGGCCTCCTCGAGGATGGCGTGCAGCAGCCGAGCATCGTCCGGGTCCTTGATGTCGGCGACCAGGCTTTCCTTGCCGCGGTTGAGCCAGACGAAGTAGCTCGCCAGCCCGTTGACGGCGGAATCGTAGCCGCGGGCGAAATCCCCCTCCGGCCGCTCGATCTTGATGACCCGGGCGCCGGCATCGGCCAGCCGAGAGGTGCAGTAGGGCGCGGCGACCGCCTGCTCCAGGGCGAGAACGGTCAGCCCCTGCAACGGCCGGTTCACGCGCATCCCGGTTCCTCAGCATCCCGAACGCCCCGCTGGGCGGGACCGGAGCGGGGAAACTGGGTCGGCCGGGCGCCGCGCCAAGCGGGTACGGCTGACATCCGGCGTCGAACCGCCCCTACTCGGCGGCCCGCAAGGTCTGCTGTCCGTGGGCTTCCGGACCCGGCTCGGCCAGCAGCGCGTCCACCGCCTCAGGCTTGTCGCGGAAGGAGAAGCGGTGCGCCAGCCGGTCGAGGTAGACGTAGATCACCGGCGTCGTGAACAGGGTGAGGATCTGGCTCACCGCGAGGCCGCCGACCATGGCGTAGCCCAGCGGCTGCCGGATCTCGGAACCGGTGCCGGTGGCGAGCATCAGCGGGATGCCGCCGAGCAGAGCCGCCATGGTGGTCATCAGGATCGGGCGGAACCGGAGCAGGGCCGCCTTGCGGATCGCCGCCTCCGGGTCAAGCCCCTCCTCGCGCTCGGCCACGATGGCGAAGTCGATCAGCATGATGCCGTTCTTCTTTACGATGCCGATCAACAGAATGATGCCGATCAGCGCGATCAGGCTGAAATCGAACCCCGCCCACATCAGCACCGCCAGGGCGCCGACACCGGCCGAGGGCAGGGTCGAGAGGATCGTGATCGGGTGGATGAAGCTCTCGTAGAGGATGCCGAGGATCAGGTAGACCACGAACAGCGCGGCCAGGATCAGCAGCGGCACCGTCGAGAGCGATTGCTGGAACGCCTGCGCGGTGCCCTGGAAGCCGGTGACCACCGTGGGCGGCACCGCGAGTTCCTTCATCGCCCGGCCGATCGCCTCGGTCGCCTGGCCCAGCGCGACGTTGGGGCCGAGGTTGAAGCTGATCGTCACCGCCGGGAACTGGCCCTGGTGGTTGACCGCCAGCGCCGCCACCGGGTCGGTGGTCCAGCGCGCGAAGGCCGCGAGCGGCACCTGCCCGCCGCCGATCGGGGCCTTGATGTAGATCTTGTCGAGGCTCTCGACAGAACCCTGCAGGGCCGGGAGCACTTCCAGGATCACGTGGTAGCTGTTGAGCTGCGTGAAGTACTGGGCGATCTGCCGCTGGCCGAAGGCGTCATACAGCGTGTCGTCGATGAGCTGGGGCGTGATGCCGTAGCGGGAGGCGGCATCGCGGTCGATCGCGAGCGTCAGGGTGGTGCCGCGGTTTTGCTGGTCGGTGGCGACGTCGCGCAGCTCCGGCAGGGTCTTCATTGTGTCGAGGATGCGCGGCGCCCAGGCGTTCAGCTCGGCGAGATCCGGGTCCTGCAGGGTGTATTCGAACTGCGTCCGGGAGGTCCGGCCGCCGGTGCGCACATCCTGCGTCGCCTGGATGTAGGTGCGGATCCCCTCGACCCGCTCCAGCTTCGGGCGCAGGCGGCCGATGATCTGGAACGCGTCGGCCTCGCGCTCCTCGCGGGGCTTGAGCGTGATGTACATGCGCCCGGAATTCAGCGCCTGGCCGTTGCCGCCGAGCGACATGCCCACCGTCGCCACGTCCGGATCGGCCTGGACGATGGCGCCGACCTTCTCCTGAAGGGTCTTCATCGCCGAGAACGAGATGTCCTGCCCCGCCTCGGTGACGCCGATCATGAAGCCGGTGTCCTGCTGCGGGAAGAAGCCCTTCGGGATGACGATGAACAGGTGGATCGTCAGCGCGAGCGTCGCGAAGAAGGTCAGCAGCGTGATGAACCGGAAGCGCAGGGCGAGGTCGAGACCCTTCGCGTAGGACGACAGCAGCCCGTCGAACACCGCCTCGCTCGCCCGGTACAGGCGGCCGTGATGGCCGGTGCCGTGGGGCTTGAGCAGGCGCGCCGCCATCATCGGCGTGAGCGTCAGCGCCACGAAGGCCGAGACCGCGATGGTCATCGACAGGACGACAGCGAATTCCCGGAACAGGCGGCCGATGATGCCGCCCATCAGCAGCAGCGGGATCAGCACGGCGATCAGCGACACCGAGATCGACACGATGGTGAAGCCGATCTCACCCGCGCCCTTGAACGCGGCCTCCATGGGCCGCATCCCCTCCTCGACGTAGCGGCTTATATTCTCCAGCACGACGATGGCGTCGTCGACCACGAAGCCCACAGAGATGGTCAGCGCCATCAGGGACAGGTTGTCGAGGGTATAGCCGGCGAGCCACATCAGCGCGCAGGCCCCGAGCAAAGCGAGCGGCACGGTCACGCTCGGGATCACGGTCGCCCAGAAGCTGCGCAGGAAGACAAAGATCACCGCGACCACCAGCACGATGGTGATCAGCAGGGTGAACTGCACGTCCTCCACGGAGGCGCGGATCGTCTGGGTGCGGTCGCTGAGGATGCCGATCTTGATGCCGGCCGGCAGGGTCGCGGTCAGGCGCGGCAGCTGCGCCTTGATGCTGTCCACCGTGTCGATGACGTTGGCGCCGGGCTGCTTGAAGATCACCAGGAACACGCCGCGCTGGCCGTTGGTCCAGCCCGCCTGCTTGGTGTCCTCCGGGCCGGCGATTGCGGTGCCGATGTCGCGCACCCGCAAGGGGGCGCCGTCGCGATAGGCGACGATCACGTCGTTCCAGTTCTGCGCCGTGGTGAGCTGGTCGTTGGCGTAGATCGTGTAGCTGTGGCTCGTCCCGTCGATGCTGCCCTTCGGGTTGTTCACCGTGGTGAGCGACAGCGGCGCGCGGATATCCTCGAGCGACAGGCCCTTGGCCACCAGCTTGGCCGGATCGACTTGAATCCGCACCGCGGGCTTCTGCTGGCCGCCGATGAACACCTGCGCGACGCCCGAGATCTGGCTGATGCGCTGGGCGAGCTGCACGTCCACCGCGTCGTCCACCTCGATCAGCGGCATGCTGTCGGAGGTGGCCGAGAGCAGCAGGATCGGCGAATCGGCCGGGTTCACCTTGCGGTAGGTCGGCGGGCTTGGCAGGTTCTTCGGTAGCTGGCCACTCGCGGCGTTGATCGCCGCCTGGATGTCACTGGCCGCGCCGTCGATGTTGCGGTTGAGGTCGAACTGGACCGTGACCGTCGAGATCCCCAGCGAGCTGGTCGAGGTCATCTGGGCGACGCCCGGGATCTGCGAGAATTGCCGCTCCAGGGGCTGGGCCACCGAGGAGGCCATGGTCTCCGGGCTGGCGCCGGGCAATTGCGCGGTGACCTGGATCGTCGGGAAATCCACCTGGGGCAGCGGCGCCACGCCGAGCAGCGGATAGGCCACCATCCCGAGGAACAGGATGCCGACCATGATCAGCGTGGTCGCCACCGGGAAACGGATGAAGGGCGCCGAGATGCCAGCCTTCATTGCAGCCCCTCACGCGGCATCGCGGCCGCCCCGGCGACGCGCATGTTCATCACGGTTCGGCCCTGGCCGACCGGCCCGGGGCCGCCGTCTCGGCCTGCGCCGTATGGGCGGCGTGCGGGTCGGCCACGAGGCTGCCGTCCTGGACCTTGTACTGCCCGGCGGTGATCACCCGATCGCCCGGCTTGAGATCGCCCGTCAGCACCTGCGTCCGCCCGGAATCGGAGCGCCCGGCCTTCAGGGCCCGCTGATGCGCGTGGCCGGACTCGTCGATCACGAAGGCGAACAACCCGTCCGGCCCGTGCTGGACGGCGTCGTCCGGCACCGTCGTGGCCGCCGCGACCGTGCCGACCCGCATCTTGGTCGAGACCGACAGGCCGGGCCACAAGGCGTGGTTCTGGTTCTGGAACACCGCCTTCAGGCGGATCGTGCCGGTGGCGGTATCGACCTGGTTGTTGAACAGGGCGAGCTTGCCGTCGGCCAACTTGGTCAGCCCGTCCGTGGTCCAGGCCGAGACCGGCACGTCGCCGGTCCGCAGGGCCGCGCCGATGGCGGGCAGCTGGTCCTCCGGCGCGGTGAACACCACGAAGATCGGCTCGACCTGCGTGATCGTCACGATCGGCGATTGGCCCGCCGCGGTGACGATGTTGCCGATATCGACCTGCCGGAAGCCGGTGACGCCGTCGATCGGCGCCCGGACGGTGGCGTAGCCGAGCTGGGTCGTGGCGTTGTCGATGGAGGCCTGGTCGGAGGCGACCTGCGCGGTCAGCTGGGCGACCAGCGCCGTCTGCGTCTCGGTCTGCTGGCGGGACGCGTAGGCGCCGAGACCGGTGTAGCGCACCAGATCCGCCTTGGCGTTGTTGAGGTTGGCGGTGTCCTGGTCCTTCTTGGCCTTCGCCTGGTCCAGGGTCGCCTGGTAGGGGCGCGGATCGATCTGGACCAGGACGTCGCCCTTGCGGACGTTCTGCCCCTCGCGGAACGCGACCTGCTGGATCTCGCCGTCGACGCGGGTCCGCACCTGGACCGTGTTGTAGGCCTGGACCGTGCCGAGCCCGTTCAGCAGCAAGGCGAACGGGCCCTGATCGACGGTCCCGAGGGTCACCGGCACGGGCGCCGCCGCGGTCACCTTCGCCTTGGCCACCGGCCGCTGGGTCGTGCGCACGTAGCCGTAGGCGCCGCCGCCCAGCAGGGCGAGGACCACGATCGTCGTCACCAACCCGCGGGACCGCCGCGGCTTCTGCTCACCCTTCATCGACCGCGGCCCCTCCGCCGTGGAACGCGCCCGTCTCGTCCGATCGAGCCGCGTCGCGCTGGCTGTCATCCTCGCCCGGCATGCCTAACTGGCCCTTGCGCGATCAGGGCGCAAAGCGCTCCGCACGCTTCCACCCGCGCGCATCGCGGAGCCCCGTCGACGGATATTGCATTCCCTAGCATACAATCGACGCGGCAACATCAAGGCAGCGCCTCCGGTGACCGCCGCGAGCGCTCGGCAAACGGTCCCGCCAGCCGCCGATCGTGCCCGTGGCAAAGGCTTCGCACATGGGCCACAAGCCGGTGTGACGGCGCGTGGCGAAGCGCGGCGAGGCGAAACCAGAACACCGGGACCCCGCATGGCCGAGACTGTGGAACTGGACGGCTTGAACGAGCTGCGAGCGGCCCTTCTCGAAGAGCGGCAGACGATCGTGGCGTCGGTGCGGAAGCTGCGCGACACGCGGCGGCAGAAGGGCACCTTCGTGCTCGGCGACGGCGCCGCCGCGGGACCGCGGCTGGTCGCGGTGCAACACCAGATCGACGTCGTCGAATCCATCATCGCCACGCTGACGAAGGTTTGAGAGCGGCCCGGCCCGCCGCGCCAACGCGCCGCCGAGCCATTCGGACAGGTGCCACGTCTCCGTGTCCGTTATGTTTCTGCAGTTCGTGACATGGCCGTTCAGCGGGACGATCGCTTAGGGGTAAACGATCCGCTGGCAACGCTGGACAATCGCCATGCCCAACCCGGAAAATACCAATGTTGTCGGCTTAAATATGCTCACGCGACATTCGATCATCCGGAATGTAGGTTGATATGACTGCGCATCATCTTTCAGACCGGCTTTTGCCGGTTTAACGCACTGCGATCCGCCCCCGGGCAATATCATCCCGGCACAGGACCAGCCTACCTTGGACGGTGCGGCCAAAGCCGAGCACCGCGGCGAGCACGGCCATAGGCATTCCGACGCGCTCCCCTCCCGACGCTTCGAGGACGGCACCCGTGGCCCCATATTGCCTGCTGCAATCGCCACGGAGATCAGACTTCGGCGCGCGGTCGCCGCATCGCTCAGTCCGGGCGCAAGCATCGGTCGGTCGCATCACGCAGCGAACATCTGAACCGGCGTGACGAAGCCGGCCGGTTGTACAGGACATGCCTGTATTTGAGGCTGGACTGCCGAACGGATGTGCTGATACCGGACCGCAGCTCAAGGCGCGGGACGGCACGACATGGACGCCTTCGATCAGACCCATACCGAAACCGACACAGCGGCCGCGTTTCCGGACAGCGCGGAGGCGGCAACGCTCTGGGCCGCCATCCAGGCCGATCTCCGGGCGCGTGACGAGCGCACGGCCCGCCTGCGGGCCATGCGTCTCATCGCCGGGGACGACGAGACGGCCTGACAGCCTGCGACCGATTCAGGGCTTCCCGGTCAGATCGAAGGCCGGGAGGCGGGACGCGAGGGCGAATCCGACCGCCATCGCCATGGCCTCGGCCTGGGCGATCAGGCTCGGATCGCCGCTATCCCGGGCCGCCTGAAGCAACCCGACGGCGTGCTGGCCGAGCCTGCGGTCGATCGTGTCATCGACGCGGGTGCTACGGTGCGTCTGACGTTCGTGCGGGCCGGGATTGGTCATTGGCGTGCCGCGGGTCTCGACGGAACGGGCATGGGCTTGAACGGCGCGGACGCCGTGATCCAGGATTGCGTGTCCATGACATCCGCGAAGACGCGCATGACCGCGCTCACCGAGCGATGGATGTCGTCGGCCGCGATGCCTTCGAGATCGTGGCTCGCGGAGGCGTCGGACAGGAACGTCACCTCCTGGCCCCGGTGGAAGCCGTCGATTGCGGTGGCAAGGCAGGCGGCCTCGCCGGCAAAGCCCGCGATGACCAATTGCGCGCCGCCGCGCTCCATCGCGTCCGCGAAGGCGGGGCTGGCGTAGCAGGACGGCCGGTCCCGATCGAAGATCATGTCGCAGCCATGCGGCTCGAACCCCTCGATCCAGCGCGCGAAGCGCGTTCCGGGCTGGAACAGCGGCGCACCGATCCAGCGCACATAGGCCACCGGAATGCCGCTCTCCCGGGCGTGATCCAGGGCGAGCCGGCACTTGGCGAGGGCGGGCGCAATGCCCGCGAGGGCCAGAGGCCGTCCGACGATCTCGTATTCCTGCTGCATGTCGACCAGCACCAGAACTGGGACGCTGCTCGGCCGGCGGTAGAGCGCCGGGTTCACGTGCCGGGTCATCGCGCCGCCTGCTGATCGACGGAGGGCCGGGTGACGGCGCGACCGCGCGACCGGTCCAGGGCGCCGGCCTTGTGCCATCGGCCCTCGGGTCGGATGATCACGTAGGGGTCGATGCCGATGCCGATCGCCTCCGGATGCGGCTCCGCCTCCATCAGCATCTCGACATAGTCGAAATCCGAGAACACGAGTTCCTGCGCGCCCTCGAACACCCGGAACCCGAACCGGCTCCAGAACCCGACGAGGCGCTTCTGCGCGTGCCCGTAGAGGCGGCGATAGCCCTTGACCCGGGCCAGCTCGATCCCGGCCCGGACCAGCGCGAAGGCCAAGCGGGTGTTGCGGTACTCGGCCCGCACCGCCAGCCGCTCGATCTTGGCGAAATCGGCGAAGAAGCGGATCCGCAGGCACCCCGCCGGCTCGTCGCCGACATAGCCGATCAGGTGGGTGGCCGAGAGGTCGTTGCCGTCGAACTCCTCTTCGTACGGGCAGGCCTGCTCGGCCATGTACACCGCGGCCCGCAGGGCGATGACGCGGGAGAGATCCTCGAAGCTGCGCGCCACGGCGACGCTGACGCCGGTGAGCCCGGGGCGATGGCTGTCGTAGGGGGGCAGGCGTTCGGCCGCCTCGGACCGGACGAACATATGCAGACTCGGGGCGCGCAGTCCCCGCCACGCGGCACCTTTGGTGAAGCCGATCCCTTCCAAATAATCAGCCCCCTCCGGCGTCGCCGCGCGCGCATAAAGGTCGACGTCGCGGCACAGCGGCGTCGAGATCCGCTGCAGCATCAGGGCGACGGCGGCTGCGAGCCGGCGACGGGCGTGGATCACCCAAAGATAGATTCCGGCCGGGCGCTCATGCTGCCGGGCGATGAAATGGGACGCCGGATTGGTCGGGTCGAACTCGCCCGAAAGGAGGGCCGTCATCCCGGCGTCGTTCAAAGGTAGGACTGCCGTGAGGCCCTCGCCGCGCGGGGATTGCGCGTCGTAATCCCCGCGTTTGGCGATCGCGAAGACAGTATCGGGATTGATGGTCATCACCCGACGCACCACGGCGATGTCGGCCAGACCGGGCAGAACGCTCCGTGTCTCCTCCAACAGACGTTCGAGATCGGCCGGCGTCGGGGTAAACAGCACGAGATGCCGGGCGAGGCGGGCAGCCCTCAAATCGATGATGTCGTGGCGTGCCTCTGATGCGGCCGCATGAGGATGCCGCGCGTAATCGGGCGGCGAAACGTGGACGGTCATCGCGTCGGCTTTCGCGGGTGATTGGTAACGACCATCGGCATCGCATGGTGAACTTCCCGCGTCTGTGCAAAAATTGAAGTATGGGAGGTCCACAGATGGAACACGACGCCGTTGTGGCTGCCGCCATGCCCGATTGGCAGGATCTGCGGCTGTTCCTGGAGCTCGAGCGGCGGGGCAGCTTTCGCGCCGCCGCCGCGACGGTCGGCCTGTCGATCAACACGCTTCGTCGCCGCATCGAGGACCTCGAGGCTCAACTCGGCGTGACGCTGCTGACCCGCCACACCGACGGAATCCGCCTGACTGCGGAAGGCGAGAAGATCCTGTCGGCGACACGAACGATGGAGAGTGCGGCGTACTCGGTCCTGCGCGCGCGGGACGCGGCTTCGTCGACACCGGACGGCGAGGTGCGCATCGCGGTCACCGAAGGTCTCGGGACGTTCTGGCTGGCCCCGCGGCTCGTCGAGTTCCAGCGCTCGAATCCGCGCCTCGTCGTGGACTTACGCTGCACCATGGACCCGGCGGACGTCGCCCGCCTGGAAGCCGACGTGGCGGTCCAGCTCGTGCGGCCGGTCAATCCGGATCTCAAGCTGGTGAAGCTCGGGCGGCTGCATGTGATGGCCTTCGCAGCACGCAGCTATCTCGACATCTACGGGATGCCTGGCGGCGTCGAAGACGCGATCCGTCATCGGCTGGTCCTCCAAGTCTCCAGTCAGACGGTCAGCATGGCCGAATATGCCCGCCACACGCCCGGGCTCCCGCAATCCGGCTATGTGACGCTGAAGACCAACGTCAGCAGCGCCCATTACTGGGCGGTGGCCAACGGCGCCGGTATCGGCTGGCTCCCGACCTACGCGAGCGCGATCGGCGCCCGCGTCGTCCCGATCGACGGCCTCGTCCAGGTCGGGCTCGACATCTGGCTGACCTATCACCCCGATGCCGAGCGGATCGAGCGGGTCCGGCGGTCGATCGACTGGATCCGCGCCAGCTTCGATCCCGGACGATATCCCTGGTTTCGGGATGACTTCATCCATCCCCGCGACCTTCCAGCCAAGCTGAAGGGCTCGACCGTGCCGGAGATGTTCGCGGGGTTCGCCGGGATGGAACGGTAGAGGGCACCACGGATCCGTCTTGACCCCACGCCGAGCATGATCCTTGCTCCCGTCGCCGCGACGACGAGGTATCCCGTGCTGCTGACGCCCCGCGAGAAGGATAAGCTGCTGATCGCCATGGCGGCGCAGGTGGCGCGCAACCGTCTGGCGCGTGGGGTCAAGCTCAACCATCCCGAGGCGATCGCGCTGATCACCGATTTCGTGGTCGAGGGGGCCCGCGACGGGCGCAGCGTCGCCGAGCTGATGCAGGCGGGGGCCAACGTGCTCACGGCCGACCAGGTGATGCCCGGCATCGCCGAGATGATCCCCGACATCCAGGTGGAGGCGACGTTCCCGGACGGGACCAAGCTCGTGACCGTGCATCACCCGATCCGGGGGGCGGCATCCGCGGACGTGCCCGGCACGGTCACCACCGTGCCGGGCGAGATCGTGTTCAATGCCGGCGCGGACCGGACGGTGATCGAGGTCGCCAATACGGGCGATCGACCGATCCAGGTCGGTTCCCATTACCACTTCTTCGAGGTGAACCCGGGCCTGGTCTTCGAGCGCGAGAAGGCGCGCGGCCGGCGCCTCGACATCGCGCCCGGCACGGCGGTGCGGTTCGAGCCGGGCTCGACCCGGGAGGTCGTGCTCGTGCCGCTCTCGGGCGGACGCACCGTGTACGGGTTCCGCGGTGACGTGATGGGCAAGCTTTGACCCCGTTTCGCAGCGACGCGCCCCGTTGGTTCAGGCTTGCGGACGCTTCGGACACCTCCTTACTCATGAGCGATGTAGTAAGGAGGCGGACATGAAAGCGGCGGAAGCCAAGATCACGTCGAAGGGTCAGGTGACGGTGCCGGCCGCGCTTCGCAAAGCCCTCGGCGTGAAGACAGGCGACAAGCTGGTCTTCACGCAGGATGCGCAGGGGCGCTTTCTCGTCGAGGCGCGGACCGACGCGCTGGCCGCATTGCGCGGCATCGTCGGCCGTCAGGATTGCGATCCGATCGAACCGGTCGACAGGGCGCGCATTTCGAATTGGATCGCAACAAGCCGCAGTGCCCGCTGGAATCGCACCGACGACGCGCCCGAGGATGACGAGGCGTGATCGGGCTGGACACGAACGTCCTGCTGCGCTGGCTCGTGGATGAAACGGTTTGGCCGGACGACACGCCGGAGCAGACTGTGCTCGCCACGGAGGCCCTGAGCCGGCGCGACGCCCAATTCTTCGTCAACGCGGTGGTGCTCGCGGAAACCGTCTGGATTCTGGCGCGGCCCTTGCGCCAGAAGAAGCCCGCCCTTGTCTCGGTGATCCGTCGCTTGCTCAACGCATCGAATGTCGTTGTCGATCATCGCGAAGCGGCCGAGGTAGCCTTGTCGGCCTGGGCCGGCGGCCGCGGTGACTTCGCCGATCACTTGATTGGCGCCATCAACCGTTCGGCCGGCTGCAAGACCACGCTGACCTTCGACCGGAAAGCCGAACCCGCGGACGCTTTTACCCAATTGCGCCGGGAGCCCTGACCGTCATGGCCAACATGCCCAAGCCCGCCGCCCTTCCCCGCGCCGCCTATGCCGACATGTTCGGCCCGACCACCGGCGACCGGATCCGCCTCGCGGATACGTGCCTCGAGATCACGGTGGAGCGCGACTTCACCACCTACGGTGAGGAGGTGAAGTTCGGCGGCGGCAAGGTCATCCGCGACGGGATGGGCCAGAGCCAGGTGACCAACGCGGCCGGCGCCGTCGACACGGTGATCACCAACGCGGTGGTGCTCGACCATTGGGGCATCGTGAAATGCGATGTCGGCATCGTGCGCGGGCGGATCTTCAGGCTCGGCAAGGCCGGCAACCCCGACGTGCAGCCCGGTGTCGACATCGTGGTCGGTCCCGGCACCGAGGTGATCGCCGGCGAGGGTAAGATCCTCACGGCCGGCGGGTTCGACAGCCACATCCACTTCATCTGCCCGCAGCAGATCGAGCAGGCCCTGTGCTCGGGCGTGACCACGATGCTGGGCGGCGGCACCGGGCCGGCGCACGGCACCTTCGCCACCACCTGCACGCCGGGCCCCTGGCACATCGCCCGGATGATCGAGGCGGCCGACAGCTTCCCGATGAACCTGGCATTCGCCGGCAAGGGCAACGCCTCGCGGCCGGAGAGCCTGGTGGAGATGGTCCGGGCCGGGGCCTGCGCGCTCAAGCTCCACGAGGATTGGGGCACGACGCCGGCGGCGATCGACACCTGCCTGTCGGTGGCGGATGCCCACGACATCCAGGTCATGATCCACACCGACACGCTCAACGAGTCGGGCTTCGTCGAGGACACGATCGCGGCCTTCAAGGGCCGGACGATTCACGCCTTCCACACCGAGGGGGCGGGCGGCGGCCACGCGCCGGACATCATCAAGGTCGCCGGGCTGCCCAACGTCCTGCCGTCCTCCACGAACCCGACGCGGCCCTACACGAAGAACACGATCGACGAGCATCTCGACATGCTCATGGTCTGCCACCACCTCGACCCGTCGATCCCCGAGGATCTCGCCTTCGCGGAGAGCCGGATCCGGCGCGAGACGATCGCGGCCGAGGACATCCTCCACGATATCGGCGCGCTCTCGATGATGTCGTCGGACAGCCAGGCCATGGGCCGGGTCGGCGAGGTCGTGATCCGCACCTGGCAAACCGCCGACAAGATGAAGCGCCAGCGCGGCGCGCTCGCGGGCGACACTTCCGGCACCGACAACCTGCGCGCCCGGCGCTACGTCGCCAAGTACACGATCAACCCGGCCATCGCGCACGGCGTCTCACGGCATATCGGCTCGGTGGAGCCCGGCAAGCTCGCCGACCTCGTGCTCTGGACCCCGGCCTTCTTCGGGGTGAAGCCGGATCTCGTGCTGAAGGGCGGCAGCATCGCGGCCGCCCCGATGGGCGACCCCAACGCCTCCATCCCGACGCCGCAGCCGGTCCATTACCGCCCGATGTTCGGGGCCTGCGGGCGCGTGCCCTACGCCACGGCCCTGACCTTCGTGTCCCGGGCGGCGGTGGAGGACGGGTTGCGGGAGCGGCTCGGGGTGCAGAAGCAGCTGGTGGCGGTGGAGAATGTCCGCGGCGGCATCTCCAAGAAGGACATGGTTCTGAACGACGCCACCCCGGTGATCGAGGTCGATCCCGAGACCTACGACGTCCGGGCCGACGGCGAACTCCTGGTCTGCGAACCCGCCGAGGTGCTGCCGATGGCGCAGCGCTATTTCCTGTTCTGAGCTATCCTGGCGCGGACGGACAGGAGGCCGGGCATGGCGAAGGTCGCGTTGAAACCACCCCCGAAGGACGATCTCTACGAGACCGATTTCTTCCTCTGGACCCAGGCTCAGGCCGATCTGCTGCGCGCCCGCCGTTTCGACGAGCTCGACCTGGACCATCTGATCGACGAGGTGGCGAGCGTGGGCGCCAGCGACAAGCGCGAGATCCGCAACCGCCTGACCGTTCTGATCGCCCACCTGCTCAAGTGGAAGTATCAGCCCGGGTTCCGATCCAGCAGCTGGAAAGGAACGATCGCCGAGCAGCGCGCCGGCCTCGCAGAGCTTCTGGACGCCAGCCCGAGCCTGCGCCGCTATCCCAGCGACGTCTTCGCAATGTGTTACCTGTCCGGCCGCCGCAAAGCCTCGGAGCAGACGGGGATCGATTTCACCCTCTTCCCCGAACACCCTCCGTTCACGCTGGAAAACGCGCTGTCCGATGGCTTCCTGCCGAAGGAGCCCGATCTCATTGACCAATCCTAACGTCATGATCCGCGCCACCCGCATCCTGCGCCGCGAGCACCTGTCCAGCGGCGAGATCGTCGACCGGGTCGTGCTGGAGTCCGGCGAGCGCCATCGCCGCCGCATCGCCCTGCGCGGCGCCGGGGGCTTGGGCTTCCTGCTGGATCTGCCGGAGGCGGCCGTGCTGGACGACGGCGACGCTCTGGTGCTGGAGGATGGCCGGCTGATCTGGGTCGAGGCCGCGCCCGAGCGGCTGCTGGAGATTCGCGCCGCGAGCGACCACGCCCTCAAGCGGCTGATCTGGCATATCGGCAACCGGCACATCCCGGCCGAGATCGGCGCGGAGGCGGTCTGGATCGCCGACGACCATGTGCTCGCCGACATGGTCCGGGGGCTGGGCGGCACCGCGGAGCCGGTGGAGCGCCCGTTCCGGCCGGAGGGCGGGGCCTATTCCGGCGGTCACGGTCATGATCACCCGCATGGCGGGCACCATCACCACCACGCCGATGGGTGAGAGCCTCGAGGCGTTGCGGCTGATGGCATGGCTGTCGCCGGGTTATCCGGTGGGCGCCTATGCCTATTCGCACGGGTTGGAATGGGCGGCCGAAACCGGTGACGTGCGCGACGAGGCGAGCCTCGCCGCCTGGCTCGCCGATGTCTGCGCCCATGGCGCCCTGCGCAACGACCTGATCCTGGCCGCCCACGCGCAGCGAGCAGTGTCGTCCGCCGAACCGGCGCGGATCATCGCGATCAACGATCTCGCCCTGGCCCTGGCGCCGTCGCGCGAACTGCATCTCGAGACCAGTCAGCAGGGGCGCAGCTTCCTCGACGCGACGCTCGGCGCCTGGCCCTGCGACGCCCTGACGGCATTGGCCGCTCAGCTGTCAGGACCGGTCGCGTATCCCGTGGCGGTCGGTGCGGCCGCGGGCGCGCACGGGATGGCATTGTCGCCCCTGCTCGCCGCCTACGGCCTCGCCTTCGTCCAGAACCTCGTCTCGGCGGCGTTGCGGGCGGCGCCCGTGGGACAGGCCGCCGGCACGCGGGTGATCGCCGCCCTGATCCCCCGGCTGACGCGGCTGGCCGAGGCGGCCGGCGCGGCCGATCTCGACGCGATCGGCTCGGCCACCTTCCGCCTCGATCTCGGCTCGTTCCGGCACGAGACGCAATATTCCCGCATCTTCCGATCCTGAGGCTGAAGCATGACCTCCTCGAACGGCCCGCTCCGCGTCGGCATCGGCGGCCCCGTCGGCTCCGGCAAGACGGCCCTCATGGAGCAGCTCTGCAAGCGCTTCCGTGACCGCTACGAGATCTGCGCGATCACCAACGACATCTACACGAAGGAGGACGCCCGGATCCTGACGGTGGCCGGTGCCCTGCCGGAGGAGCGCATCCTCGGCGTCGAGACCGGCGGCTGCCCGCACACGGCGATCCGCGAGGATGCCTCGATCAACCTCGCCGCAGTGGCCGAGATGAGCCGGCGCTTCCCGAAGCTCGACCTCGTGCTGATCGAATCCGGCGGGGACAATCTCGCGGCGACCTTCTCGCCGGAACTCGCCGATATCACGCTCTACGTCATCGACGTGGCCGGCGGCGAGAAGATCCCCCGCAAGGGCGGCCCCGGTATCACGCGGTCGGACCTGCTGATCGTCAACAAGACCGATCTGGCACCCTTGGTCGGCGCCGACCTCTCGGTCATGGAGGCCGATACGCAGCGGATGCGCGGCACGCGGCCCTACGTGTTCGCGTCCCTCCGGGGCGGCGACGGCGCCGATGCCGTCGCCCGCTTCATCGAGGAAGCCGGGGGCCTCGGCCGCTGATTCCCACAGTTCGCTCCTCGATCAGAACGACCTCAGCGCCCGGCTTCGGCCGAGCGCGACCGCGGGGACGCTTTCGGCGATAGGCCCATCAGCGCATCGAGGCGGCTCATCCGGGCGTCGAAATCTCTCAGCACCGATTCGCGTGCCTTGATGGCGGGATTGGGTTGCGGTTTGGCGTGGATTCGGGCCGAGCGGGCCTCCGCCGCAGATGCGCTGAGGAGAGCGGCCAGGGATAGCAATGTCAGAGCACGAATCATGACGAGACTCCCTCACGACGTCGCTGCGCTGGGCAGCGGGTTCGTCACGAGGGTATGATCACCCGAAGCGTGACTGCGTGCGCGAGCGCACGTCGCGTGTGCGGGATCACGGCGCCGGCCGGATGAACGGCGCTCAGGCACGGGAACGCCGGGCCGTGAGCCACGAGGCCAGCAGCACGAAGACGCTGACCAGCACCACGAGCAGCGTCGAGGCGGCATTGATCTCTGGGTTCACCCCGAGCCGAACCTGGCCGTAGAGCCGCATCGGCAGGGTGGTCGAGCCCGGCCCCGAGACGAAGCTCGCGATGACGAGGTCGTCCAGCGACAGGGTGAAGGCCAGGAGCGCCCCGGCCAGCACGGCGGGCGCCAGCAGCGGCAGCGTGATGGTCAGGAAGACCCGCATCGGCCCGGCGCCGAGATCGGCGGCCGCCTCTTCAAGACCGCGGTCGAGCCCGCGCAGGCGCGCCGCCACGACCACGGCGACGAAGCCGGTGCAGAAGGTCGCGTGCGCGATCACGAGGGTGACGATGCCCCGGTCGACGCCGATGCCGATGAACATCAGCAGGAGCGACAGGCCGATCATCACCTCGGGCATCACCATCGGCCCGAAGATCAGACCGGTGAAGAATGATCGTCCGCGGAAACGGCCGTGGCGCTCCAGGGCGAGCGCCGCGAGCGTGCCGAGAATCGTGGCGATCGTGCTCGCGAGCAGCGCCACCTGCAGGGAGACCCAGGCCGCCGCCATCAACGGCCCGTCGGCGAAGAGTGCGCCGTACCATCTGGTGGAGAAGCCGCCCCAGACGGTGACGAGCGCCGAGGCGTTGAACGAGTAGGCGATCAGCACCAGGATCGGCGCGTAGAGGAAGCCGAGCCCGAGCATCAGGGCGGCACGGGTCACCCAGGTCACGGGCGGCCCTCCTCGCCGGCGCGCAGGCTGTCGCGGAACAGCACCACCGGGCCGATGATGAGGGCGAGGATCAGCACCGCCACCGCGGAAGCGAGCGGCCAGTCGCGGTTCGAGAAGAACTCGCTCCACAGCACGCGGCCGAGCATCAGGGTCTCTGAGCCGCCGAGCAGGTCCGGGATCACGAACTCGCCGACCATGGGGATGAAGCAGAGGCCGGCGCCGGCCGCGATCCCGGGCAGGCTGAGCGGCAGGGTGACGGTCCAGAACACCCGGGTCGGCGAGGCGCCGAGATCCGCCGCGGCCTCGCGCAGCGCCGGGTCGAGACGGTTCATCACCGCGTAGAGCGGCAGGACCATGAAGGGCAGGTAGGCGTAGACCAGCCCGACGATCACCGCCGCGTCGGTGTTGAGGATGATCACCGGCTTCGCGATCAGGCCCGACCGGAGCAGGACGAGGTTCAGCAGGCCCTCCGGCTTGAGGATCGCGATCCAGGCGTAGACCCGGATCAGGAAGCTCGTCCAGAACGGGACGACCACGAGGGCGACGAGGAGCGGCTGCCAGCGGGCCGGAGCCCGGGCCAGCGCGTAGGCGAGTGGCGTACCGAGGGCCACCAGGATCAGGCTGGCGGCCGCCGCGTAGGCGAGCGAGCCGAGGGCCGCGTCGCGGTAGAGCGCGTCGGAGGCCAGCGTCGCGTAGTTGTCGAAGTTCAGCGCCTCGAGAAAGGCCGACCAGCCCTCGAGGCCGCCCTGCCAATCGAGCACCGGCAGGTAGGGCGGGATTGCGGTCGCCGGCTCCGACAGGCTGATCTTCAGGGTGATCGCGAAAGGCAGCAGGAAGAAGGCCGCCAGCCAGAGCAGCGGCGGCAGGCGCACGAGCCGGTCGAACAGGCGCCCCGGCGCCCCTGCCCTCATGGCCGCCGCCCATCGGAGCCGGCCATGACGCGATCCGTGCGTGCCGGCCGCGTCATGCCGGCAGGATCACGGCGTCGGCGGGGGCGAAGCCGAGGCGGATGTCCGAGCCCGCGGGATCCTGCGCGTCACCCGGTCGTCCGCTCGACCGCAGCACGGTGCCGTCGGGCAGGCGCAGGGTCCGACGCAATCGGTCCCCGAGGAACACCGAATCGGCGATCGTGACCGGAAGGCCTTCGGTGCCGAGGACGATGTCGTCCGGGCGCACCGCGACGACGACCGCGGTGCCCTCCGGCAGCCCCGTCGCGGAACCGCGGACGATCCCGTGCGCGGTCTGCACCGCGCGGGTTTCGCCGGCCTCGGCCGAACCGAGGCGGCCGGCAATGAGGTTCACGTCGCCGAGCAGGCCCGCCACGAACCGGCTGGCCGGGCGGCGGTACAGGTCGGCGGGCGTCCCGACCTGCGCGAGGCGGCCGCCCTCCATGACGCCGATGCGGTCGGCCAGCATCATCGCCTCGTCGGGGTCGTGGGTCACGACCACGAAGGCGGTACCGAGGCGGCGCTGGACGGCGCGCAACTCGGCCTGGGTCTCCTCGCGGAGGCCGCGGTCGAGGGCGCCGAGGGGCTCGTCCAGCAGGAGCAGCTTCGGCTCGCGGGCGAGCGCCCGGGCGAGCGCCACCCGCTGGCGCTGCCCGCCCGAAAGCGTGTCGGGCCGACGATCCCCGAAGCCCTCGAGCTGGACGAGGCGCAGAAGATCGGTCACCCGGGCGGATGCGGCGGCCCGGCCCAGACCCTTCAGGCCGTAGCCGACATTCCCGGCCACGCTCATATGCGGGAACAGGGCGTAGGACTGGAACATCATGTTCACCGGCCGCCGATGGGGCGGCAGGGCGGTGAGGTCCTGCTCACCGAGGCGGACATGGCCCGAGCTGGGCGTCTCGAAGCCGGCGATCATGCGCAGCAGCGTGCTCTTCCCGCAGCCGGACGGCCCGAGCAGGCAGAAGAACTCCCCCGGCTTCAGCGCGAGCGTCACCGCATCGACGGCGACATGGGTGCCGAAGCGTTTGGCGAGGTTGTCCAGGCGCAGCGCGGGTGCGTCCGGCAAGACGTCAGGAATCCTCGCGCAGCGCCTCGGCCACGCGGGCCTCGAGCAGGTCGGGCCGGCGCAGGACCAGGGCCCCACGGGTGCGGTCGACCAGCCCCTCAGCCGCCATGGCGGTGAATTCGCGGGTGACCTGCTCGCGGCGGCAGCCGATCCGGGCGGCCAGGACGTGGTGATAGGGCGGCGGCGACACGACCCGCTCGCCGGACGTGCCCGACCGCGGCACCGAGAGGCGCAGCAGCTCGGCGTAGAGCCGGTGCTTCAGGTCGAGCAGCGCGTGCTCCATCAGCCGGGTGTTGAGTTCGCGCACGCGCTTGGCGAGCAGCCGGAACAGCCGGTCGGCGATCGCCTCGGAGGCGAACACCATCTGCCGGAACACCGCGGCCGGGACGACGCAGACCTCGCCGCGGGTCAGGGCCGTGACGTTGGCCGAACGGCCGATCCCGTCGATGGCGGCGAGCTCGCCGAAGAAGGCCCCGCCGCGCATCTCGCCGAGGATCACCTCCTTGCCGGACTGGGTCCGGTTGAGGATGCGCACTTCGCCCGACGCGATGAAGTAGACGTCCGTGGAGATGTCGTCGAAGTCGACCAACACCTCGTTCTCGTCGAAGCGGCGCCAATGGCAGCGGGTCTCGAACGGACCGAGCTCAATGCCCGGATCCTTGAAGAAGGGTATCGTCCCCAACCGCGCCATCGATCCTGTCCCTTCGGCCCCGGCCTCCGTCCCTGCCCTGACGGGGGCCGACCAGCAACTCTGGGGACGGGAGTCACCCGCATCTCGGAGCAGCGCACCGATCCGGCCGCGCTCGATCGATGAGGCGGATTTGATCGTGACGGTCACGCGCGGGCCGGTCAAGCCGCGCTTGGCTGAACAGGAGTTTATTAGCGTGGATCGGTGAAGAGGGATAATTTCCCGCGCTGCGGCGCCCGACGATTCCCGATGCACCAAGATTTCACCATCACAGGTTTGAACTTCGGCACGGTCACGCCGATCGGCCGGTGCCAGGCGACATTGGCCGATGCGTTCGAGCGCTCGGGCCACAGCCTGCACTCGGGCCGCTATGCCACCGTTCGGGTCTGCCCGGCGCCGGCCGGCCACGGTATCGTCTTCCGTCGTCGCCTGAAGACTGGGCAAACGATCGACGTGCCGGCCCTCTGGCCCTATCGGGTCTCGCAGCCGCTCTCCGCCGCGATCCAGCGCGAGGGGGCGCTGGTCCGCACGATCGAGCACCTAATGGCGTCCCTGCACGCGCTGAAGGTCGACAACGTGCTGGCCGAGATCGACGCCGACGAGCTGCCGATCTTCGACGGCAGCGCGATCCCCTGGTGCGACGCGATCCGAGGGGTCGGCCGCGTCGAGCAACCCGCCCCCTGCCGGGTGCTGCGGATCCGCCGCATGGTGGCGGTCGAGGATGGGCGACGCCGGCTCCAGATCGAACCGGGCACGGGCCTGCACGTCACCGGGCATGTCTCGCTCGCCCATTTCGGCTCGCTCGACTGGTCCGGCGCGATCACGCCCGAGAGCTTCGCGCGGGAGATCGCGCCCTCGCGCAGCTTCGGCCGGTATGTCCGGGCCATGGCCGGTCGCGCCTACGGCTGCGCCACGGGACGCGACTTCCTGCAGGGGGTCTCGCCGCGCTCGGCGGCGCTCCTCTGGCGCGGGCGCGTGCTCGGCGGGATGCGCGTTCCGGAAGAGCCGGTCCGTCACCGGATCCTCGACCTGGTCGGCGACCTGCTGCTGGCGGGGCATCCGGTCGAAGGCCGCGTGTCCGCCTTCCACACCGGGCACGAGCTGAATCACGCGCTGGTCGGGGCGCTGATGCGCGAGCGCAGCGCCTGGGAGCTGGTCTGACGGCGCCGGTTCAGGCCGGAACGCGAAGGTTCGGCTGCTCGCACGCGACGGCGACCTGCCGGAACGCGCGGACGAGATCGGCATCGAGCTTGGGGCCCATCTTCTCGAGGATCGCGTAGGCCTCGCGGATCGGCTTCGGCGCCTTGTAGGGGCGGGCCTCGATCAGCGCCGCGAAGATATCGCAGATCGTTATCAGCCGGACGAGGTCCGGGATCTCGGCGCCCCGCAGCCCGTCCGGATAGCCGGACCCGTCGAGATATTCGTGGTGCGAGCGCACGACCGCGAGGGTTCCGGCCTCGTAGCCGCCGTCGAGCAGCATGGCGTGGCCGATCGCCGGATGTCGGTCCATCTCCACGCGCTCCGCGGGGGTGAGCGGCGCCGGCTTGTTCAGGATTGCGAGCGGGATCCGCGCCTTGCCGATGTCGTGCAGGAGCGCGCCCTTGGTGAGGTGATGGGCGTCGGCGTCGTTGAGGCCGAGGCTCCGGGCGAAGGCCGCGGCCAAGCCGGCGACCGCCAAACAATGCCGATGGGTCACGTCGTCGAAGCCCGCAACGACGTTCAGCCAGTCGCGGACCTTCGATTCGCGGATCGCCCGGTTGACGATGGTGGTGCCGGCATCGACGATTTCGGGCGGGGGCGCCGCGTCGGCACGAAAGATCGCCGCGAAGGCGGACCGGGCCTCGTCGGCGCAGCGCCGCAGGTCGACGGATTCGTCGGGTTCGCGGAGGGGCGTGCTCAACGCGGCGATCGCCTTGGCGAGCATCGCGGTCGCCGTCGCCGCCGGCATCACGCGCGTGGCCCCGAGGGCGGTCGCCTGGATCTCGCCGCGGCCCAGATTGCCGTGGATCAGCGCGAGGAACGGCGTCGCGCTCTTGCGCGTGACGGCCAGCGTCCGGCGCAGACGGAGCATGGCGTCGGAGGTCAGCGCGCCGACGTCGCTGATCACCAGTTCGACGTCCCCAGGCGGCTCGGCATCGCCGTAGAGATCGTGGAGGACGAGGCTCGGACCGCCCCCGAGATTGCGCACCAGGCGCTCGCCGCGGCCGAGATCGTCGGTCAGGATCACGGTCCGACCCAAAACGCCTCTCCCATCACACGTCCTCCGTGGGGCGTACCAACCGGCGAACCAGCCTTGGCTGCGATGCCCGGCACCTGCGAACGTCGAATTTTCCGGAGCCCGTCATCGCGCGGCACGACCAGTGTCCGCCGCACAGGCGTCAGAGACAAGCCGAACAATCGACCCGGAGTGATGCGATTCCGTTAAAGCGACTGTCGGCGCATCGGCATTTTAGCGCGGTAATAAAGATACCGGCCCTGGGCCGATTGCCGAACGGGTGCCGGGATGACGGGCCCGACACGGCGCTTGCCTCCCCGCGCCTGGACCGCCAGAACGCCGCCATGCTGCGCGTCCATGACCTCACCTACCGCATCGGCGATCGCCTGATCCTCGATTCCGCGAATTTCTCGATTCCCGAGGGCGCGCGGGTGGGCCTCGTCGGGCGCAACGGGGCCGGCAAGACCACGCTGTTCAAGGCGATCCTCGGCGACCTGCCGGTCGACGCGAAATCCGTTTCCCTGCCCAAGGGCATGCGGATCGGCGCGGTCGCCCAGGAAGCGCCGGCCGGCCCGGAAACCCTGCACGCCGTGGTCCTCGCGGCCGATACCGAGCGGTCCCGGCTGATGGCGGAGGCCGAGCACGCCGACGGCCTGCGGCGCGCCGAAATCGAGACCCGGCTCGTCGATATCGGCGCGCATTCGGCGCCGGCGCGCGCCGCCGCGATCCTGCACGGTCTGGGCTTCGACGCGGCCGCGCAGGCCCGGCCCTGCTCGGACTTCTCCGGCGGCTGGCGGATGCGCGTGGCGCTCGCCGCCGTGCTGTTCTCCGAGCCCGACCTGCTGCTCCTCGACGAGCCGACCAACTACCTCGACATCGAGGGGACGCTCTGGCTCTACGATTATCTCGAGCGCTACCCGCGCACCGCGATCATCATCAGCCACGACCGCGACCTGCTCGACACCAGCGTCGACCACATCCTGCATCTCGACCGGGGCAAGCTCACGATCTACCGCGGCGGCTATACCAGCTTCGCCAAGCAGCTCTCCGAGAAGCGCATGCTGCTCGCCAAGGCCAAGGTGAAGCAGGATGCCGAGCGGGCGCATCTTCAGAGCTTCATCGACCGGTTCAAGGCGAAGGCGACCAAGGCCCGTCAGGCCCAGTCGCGCGTGAAGCGGCTGGCCAAGATGGAGCCGATCGCGGCGCTGATCGAGGACGACGTGCCGGTGATCCACCTGCCGAGCCCGGAAAAGCCGCTGTCGCCGCCGATCGTCTCGATGGAGCGGGTCAAGGCCGGCTACGGCGACCGGGTCGTGCTGACCGGTCTCGACCTCAGCTTGGCGCCCGACGACCGGGTGGCGCTGCTCGGCGCCAACGGCAACGGCAAGTCGACCTTCTGCAAGCTGATCGGCGGCCGCCTCGGTCCGATCGCCGGCGAGGTCCGGCGGTCCTCCAAGATGGAGGTGGCGTATTTCGCCCAGCACCAGCTCGACGAATTGCGCCCCGCCGAGAGCGCCTACGCGCATGTCCGCACCCTGATGCCGGACGTGCCGGAGGCGAAGGTGCGCTCCGCCACCGCTCGGCTCGGGTTCGGCGCCAACAAGGCCGACACGCCGGTGGAGAAGCTTTCGGGTGGTGAGAAGGCACGGCTGCTCATGGGTCTTGCGGCCTTCCACGGCCCGCACCTGCTGATCCTCGACGAGCCGACCAACCACCTCGACATCGAGAGCCGCCAGGCCCTGGTGGAGGCGATCAACGACTACGAGGGCGCCGTCATCCTGGTGAGCCACGACCGGTTCCTGGTCGAGGCCTGCGCGGACCGGCTCTGGCTGGTGGCCGACGGCACCGTGAAAACCTTCGACGGCGACATGGACGATTACCGACGGTTCGTCCTGTCCGGCCCCGACCGCGAGGACGAGCGGGACGCCGAACCCGCGGGCGGCCAGAAGGCCGAGGCGCGCCGCGCCGGGGTCGAGCGCCGGGCGGCCCTCGCACCGCTGCGCAAGCGCCTGGAGGCGATCGAGGCGCGGATGGCCAAGCTCACCGCGGCGATCCAGAAGATCGACGCCGCGCTGGAGGACGGCACGGCCTTCCGGGAGAACGCCGCCAAGGCCGGCGAGATCGCCAAGATGCGTGCGGACGCCGCCAGCGCGCTGGCCGCCGCCGAGGAGGAATGGCTGAATGTGAGCGCCGAGATCGAGGCGGCTTAACCTGAGCGCATGCTTCGCGGACGCGCCGGGACGTCCGCTCCCGGACTGATCTCAGAACAGTCAGGGCCGAGGCCGCGCCATGCATGCGGGAACAGGCGCCCGCGCGCATGGCAAAGATCCGCGATCTCAACCGCGGCGAAGCGGATCGCGGGCGCCCATGGCGGTTGGCGCCGGGCAACCCGGCCGGCCACCGCTCACGGATCAAGCTCCGAAAGCCATCGCCTCAATCCGCCGACGCCGCTCGCGACAGGCCCGACCCGCGCCGACAGCGGGTCTTACCGCGGCGCGAACCACTGATCCGTTATCTTGGGCCAAACCGAAACAATCTTCTTGTTGTCGACGTTGATCCAGTGAATGTCCATACTCGGATGCGCGGACTTGAAGTCCTGATAATGCGTGTTGTTGCACATCAGATAGAAGCTGATCGCGCTCATCAGGCTGCTGTCGGCATGGGTGATGCTGTAGAGATACGCATCCCACTTCGCCGCCTCCTCGACGCAGCGGATCGCCTTGGTCTCGAGAGCTGCGGCGTTCGGGTCCGACGGACCCGCAGCATTCGCCCCACCGCCCTGCCCCTGCGAACTCGCAGCGACCGCCTCGTCCGCACTGACAACCGCGCCTGAATCGCCGGCGAGCGCGGGCGGCAGGGGAGCTGGGCCGCTCCCGACCTGCGTGCGCTCCCCCCAGCGCGGGAACGGCGCCATCATCTCCGGGGCGGGCGCACTCGTCTGGATGAGGGACAGGACGGCATCCGCCGTCTGCGTCGAGAGGGCGTGGGTCGACCGGGGATCCAGCGCAGCGGGCGCGGGGAGCGCACTGGCCATTACCGCAGCGACCCGCTCCGGCGTATCAACCTGTTGCGCCGTAACTACAGCCACAGGGGACGGCGCTACAGGACTCACAGCGAACATCTTACGCACTCCGCTCGATTGGCTCCACGCCATTCCACATCAGTTCGAACCTCGACGAATTCCATCCGTCCATCTGGTCTTCGTCAGATGCCGCTTCCGGCAATCATCGCTACGACATGCCGAATCCACAGACTGACGGCGTGGCGTTATCTTCCTCCCGGACTTCGAGCACGACTCATTCAGAGCTTTGGATAGGCTTGCCACGCTGCCAGCCACATCGGCTGGCAGCGCTCCAGTTCGACATCCGAAATACTGCGCACACGTCAACACATGGAGCCAAAGCGGCGAACATGCATCGGTATTTGCAATGCAGCAGACTTACAAAGCCGACTTTATCAATTTTGAAAATTTAGCGCCCACGCAACGTGAGCCGTCTCTTCCGAAGGCTATCATGGCCGGGAAGAGCTTGACCCGGCGTGTCATACTCCGGGCTTCGGAATAAACCCATTATGGCCTTGATCTGTCAACACGCTTGGCGGCCAAGCAACTGACACGAAAACTTACTGACAGGTGAGGCCGATATTCTGCCCGTTGGTTAGAAGGAACGCTGACGGCGCTTCATCATTGGGCAGATCGGACGATATTGATCACATCGGGCAATTGGCGCGGCATCTCCACTGTGTCGTAAAGTGCCGCGATGCCACAAGAATTTCACACTGCGGCGAGTCGCCGGCCCCGTGGGAGCGGCGAATCGCGATCGGACGGAGCTTTTTCGGGGGTTGACGCCGACGCAGCGGCGGCCCCGCTAGCGAATCGCCGACGGCCTCACGCGCGCGCCGGCGCGGCGGCCTGGGCGCGGCCCCGCCCGAGGCCGATAACCAGAAGGCAGCCCAACCCCGAGAGGATCACGAGCGGCAGCAAGCCCAGCGGGTAGCTACCGGTCGCGTCCTTGATCACACCGAGCAGGTAGGTGCCGACGAATCCGCCGATGTTGCCGATGGCGTTGATCTGCGCGATCCCGGCGGCCGCCGCGCCGGCCGAGAGCCATTCGGTCGAGAGCGCCCAGAACGGGCCCTTCACGGTGTAGGTCGCGGTAACGGCGAGGCACAGGATCAGGATCGTCGGCAGCAGCTGCGCGGTGGCGATCGAGGCCGCAAGGCTCAGCGCCAGCAGGCCGAGGGGTAGCGCCGTGTGCCAGACCCGCTCGCGCTTCCGGTCCGAGGAGCGGCCCCAGAGGATCATCAGCACCGAGGCGATCCCGAACGGGACCGAGTTCAGCAACCCAGTCTCCAGGTTCGTCAGCCCGAAGGATTTGATGATCTGCGGCTGCCAGAGCGACAGGCACTGGCTGGCGCCCGAGGCACCTGCATAGATGAGCGAGGCGGCCAGCACGTAGCGGTTGCGCATCACCTGCCAGACCGAGAGGTGCCGGGCCGGCGCCGCCTGGCCGTCGACCACCGAGGCGCGCTCGGCGGACAGACGATCCTGAAGCCAGGCGCGCTGCTGCGGGGCGAGCCAGCGTGCCTGAGCGGGCTCGTCGGGCAGGATCGCGAACGCGATGACGCCGAGCAGCACGGCCGGGAGCGCTTCGAGGATGAACAGCCACTGCCAGCCGCGGAAGCCGAGCATCCCGTCGGTGTTGAGGATCGCGGCCGAGATCGGCGAGCCGAGGAAGCTCGAGATCGGGATCGCCACCATGAACACGGCCACGATCCGCCCCCGATAGGCGCGGGGGAACCAGTAGGTCAGATAGAGGATCACGCCGGGAAAGAAGCCCGCCTCGGCAGCGCCGAGCAGCAACCGCACCGCGTAGAACGAGACGGGCCCGACCACGAAGGCCATGGCGGCCGAGACAAGGCCCCAGGTGATCATGATCCGGGCGATCCAGATCCGGGCGCCGAACCGCTCCATGGCGAGGTTGCTGGGCACCTCGCACAGCACGTAGGACACGTAGAACAGGCCGCCGCCCAGCCCGAACTGCGCTGCCGACAGGCCGATATCGTGGTTCATCTGCAACGCGGCGAAGCCGGCATTCACCCGGTCCACGAACGCGATGAAGTAAGCGAGCATCAGGAACGGCAGGATCCGCCAGGTGACCCTGCGCAACGTCGCCCGCTCGATCTCCGGCACCGCATCCGGCACGTTCGTGGGGGCCATCGTAATCCTCCGGGCTCGATCGATTCCGGCATGGAGGAGCGGCGCCCCAGTCACCAGTCCTGAAACACGACAACTTCGCTCGACTGTCATAGTCGGTCATCGCACTGGGTCGGCGGCGGGCGATACGCGCCAATAGCGGCCTGATCCCTGCCGGCGCGGTTTGCCCGCGGATCGCGGACATGCGAGAGAAGCCGCATGTTGACGGTCGATAGCCTTTGGCGCGTGCGGCACCGGCTCGCGCAGATCGGGAAGAAGCGGACGGGCTCGCCCCGCATCCTGGTGGTCGGAGTCTGCCAGGCGGGCTCCATGGCGAAGGTGCTGCGATACCTTCTGCCGGACGCGCAGGTGGATTTCGTCTCGGCCTTCACGGCGAACCGCCGCTTCCCGAAGCTCGTCGACCTGATGGCGCATGCCGACGGCTACGATCACGTCTATTCCAGCATCTACCTGCCGCGGTTCAAGGACGGCGGCACGATCGACCGTTTCCGGACCCACCCGAAGGTCCGGCTGATCCCGACCATCGTGTTCGGCGCCTACCATCCCGACCTGATCCATGTCGGCGTGCAGGATGCCGTCTCGCTCAACGGCCTCATCTCGGGGCCGATGGGGCATTCCCACTCGGCGATCACGCTCTACGCCTATCTGGCGGGCTTCTCGCAGGCGCAGGCTCTGCGCCTGTTCGCGGAGCCGGTCTTCGAGCGCCTGGGCTATTTCGACCTCTGGAACGAGTCGGTCTCCTACCTGCGCGGGCTCGGCGCCCAGGCGCAGTACGATCTCGACACGCACCTGACGCGCTGGGCGCGGCGGGGCTGCTTCATGCACTCGATCAACCACACGAAGCTGTACGTGGTGGCCGATCTCGCCCGCGGGCTCCTGACCAAGTCCGGCGTGCCCTATCCCGAATGCGACCTCGACGCGTTCGTGCCCGACGATCTCGGCGGCCAGGGCAGCTGGCCGGTCTATCCCGAGATCGCCGCGCATTACGGCGTTCCCGGAAGCGCCCTGTTCTTCAAGGCCGAGACGCGCCGCTCGGGCCCCGCACGCACCATGACCCGGGCGGAATTCGTGGCCGCGGCCTATGCGAATTACGACCGGCGCCCGCGCGAGGCCCTGGTTTCGCAGCGGGTCCAGGGCTGGCGCAACGATCCGGCCACGGTGGAGTTCTTCCGCGAGGCGGCGGGTCGAGAGATCAGCCCGATCCGCCCGGCCGAACGGGTACCCGCCCTGGCTTCGGGCAGCCTGGCCGGCCATACATCCTGATACGACGGCACATTCTCCCCTCTTCGGGCGCCTCGCGCTGTCCGGGCCGGGATCTACCGAGGTTTGGAGCCCGATGAGCCGTCAACCCCGCGAGAAGGGTCGCGCCGGTTCCTACGGGATCGCGGCTTTCCTGACCTTCCTCGGCTCGGCCGCCGGCCTGGTCGGGTGGAGCCGGTTCGCCGTGAACCGCCGCATGGACCTGCCCCCCGCCCTGCCCGGCCGGCTCGAGACGCTCGCGACCGAGCGTGCCGGCGCAATCGCGCTCTACGGTTCGCGCGAGCAGGAGGGCGTGCCGCTGCTCCTGATCCACTCGATCAACGCGGCTGCGAACGCCTATGAGGTCCGCCCGCTCTACAAGCATTATCGAGAGTCGCGTCCAGCCTATGCCCTCGACCTGCCGGGCTTCGGCTTCTCCGAACGCTCGCGCCGGCGCTACACGCCGCGCCTGATGGTCGAGGCGATCCATGCGGCTGTCGCCGAGATCCGCAGCCGGCATCGAGGCAGCGCGATCGACGCCATGGCGCTGTCGCTGTCGTGCTCCTACCTGGCTCGTGCCGCCGTGGAGCGGCCGGACGACTACCGCAGCCTCGGCCTGATCAGCCCGACGGGTTTCGACGCGCGGCTGTCCGGCGAGGGGCCGCCGGACAGTCACCGCGGCCGCGACGCCCTCCGCAATCTGCTCGACCGGCCGCCCTTCGGCCGGCCGCTGTTCGACGCCCTGGCCTCGCGGCCGAGCATGCGCTTCTTCCTGCAGAAGACGTTCGGCTCAAAGGACATCGACGAAGGCCTGTTCGCCTACGACCATGCCTCGGCGCACCAGCCCGGCGCCGAGCATGCCCCCTATTGCTTCATCGCCGGCCACCTGTTCCCGACGGATACGACGCGGCTCTACGAAGAGCTGCGCCTGCTGGTCTGGATGGTGCACGGACGCCGCGGCGACTTCGTTGATTACCGGTTGGCGCCCCGAGTCGCCGGCCGGCCGAACTGGCGCGTCTTCAGCCTGCCGACGGGCGCGTTTCCGCATTTCGAGCGGCTGGACGACGTCACCGCGGATTACGACGCGTTCCTGGAGGGCCTGAGCCCGGTCACGCCCCGGCCACAGGCGTGATCCGGTAGCGTAGCCACACGACGCCCCCCGGCAAGGGCTCGCAGGACGTCAGAGCGAGCTTGCACCGGCCACCCATGGAATCGGCCTCCTCCCCGGGGAAGTCGAACAGGGCCGGCGTGCCGGAGACGCCGTCGACGGCAGGCGCGAGCAGCAGGCTCAGTTCGTCGATGACGCCGGCCCTCAGCATCGAGCCGTTGATGCGGCCGCCGCCCTCGACCAGAAGCCGCTCGATCCCGAACAGCGCGCGCAGCTTGGCCAGCGCCAGCGCGAAATCGACCGTCTTCTCGCCCGCGAACAGGTAGGATTGGCCGCCGGCTCGGAGCGCCCGCAGATGCGCGTCCGGCACGGATTCCGTGAGCACGACCACGACGTGATCGCCCTCGATGTCGTTTCGCGCGCCCCAATCCAGGCGCCCCTGCGCGTCGAGGGCCACGGCGTAGCCTGACGCATCGCTCTTCGCGACGTGGTCATTCCGCGGAACCGGGTTCGCGTCGTCACCGACCGGCTCCGGCAGCGGAGCAGCGCTGTCGGCATAGCCCTGCATGGTGACCCGCCCGCACATCCAGGCGTCGCCGTTCAGTTCGCCGTGGACGCGTTCGTAGGGGCTGTCAGCGACGAGGGTCTTCCAGCGGCGGACCTTGATCCGGCCGTCGACTGAGGTGGTCATGTGGCAGATGACGTAGGGGCGCTGTGCGTCGGCCATGATTAATTCCGGATGGTGGGTCCGGCCGAAACGATAGGGGCGAGACGCCGTCCGGCAACGCGCGAGGGTGGATCCGGAATGTCACCGCAGCCACAGGCGGGCGCGCAGCCGGTCGATGAGGGTGGGGTTCAATTCCCGCCGCACCCGACGCTCGGCGAAGGCATCGACGGAGAACCGGTCGGTCGGCACGCGCCGCAGGAAGCGCTCGGCGATCTCGTAGACGACGAGGTCGGGCTTCACGGCGGCGACGTAGGCCCAGTCGATCTCCGCGGACCAGATCGCGTGGACCTCGCGAAAGCTCTCGGCCAGCATCGCGGTGAGGCGCGGTCCCTGGTCGAACACGTAGGAATCGCCGAACAGGACCACGCGCCTTGGATCCGCAGCCTCGGGGTTGCGCATCACGGCGCGCGACCCGACGAAGAAGCCGCCTCGGCCGGCGACGCGGCCGGTCTCGCGCAGCTGGACCAGCGCGTTGGCCTCGCTGCGCTGCGCGCGGCGTTGAAAGGCGTGGGCGAAATACGCTTCGTCCACCGGCGGCTTGAGCTTGCCGCCGAGGTCGAACACGAAGCGCGCGGTCTCGCCGGTCGCCGCGAGAACATGCTCGGCCGGGGTGACGCCGAGCGCGGCACAGAGCGCCCGATAGGCGGCGATGTAGCCCCGATGGTTCCAGTGCGTGTCGGTCTGCAGATAGACCGGCCCCTCGGCGCGCGCCGCCTGCAGGGGCCCGTAGAGATCGACCAGCCGGGCTTCCGTTCCGGATGCGAGGAGCCGGCCGAGCCGCAGGCCGGGCGGGTCGGCCAGGTTCGGGAACGGCCGGTCCAGCGTGTCCGCATGGATCGCGATCTTCTCCGGCACGATCGCGTGGACGTAGGTCGCGCCGAGCGCGCGCGTCCGCCGGACGCGGGTTTCGACCAGCCTTACCCAGCGGCGCAGCAGGCGGCGAGAGGCCGGGGAATCCGCATACAGATCGACCAGCTCATTGGTCCGGCCGACCCAGAAGAGCCATCCGTCCCGCCCGACCGCGATACCGCGCGCGCCTGTCTGCGACAAAGGTCCGCCATCTCCCGTGAACGCCTTGCGGCGGCGTCGAGACATGCCGCCCGCCGGGGCCGGACACAAGCGGGAAACACGGCGCTGCGGCGGCTTGGCGGTCTCTTCGGGGACGCGGGCGGGACCGGGACCCGAGATTCCCTACACGAGGTGGAGAAGGATGCCCCAGCACAAGACGGTGATCGTCGAGATCGCCGTCGAGAGCGCGACGATGAGGGATGCCGCCGCCACGTCGCTGCGCAATTGGGCCGCGAAGACCACGACATTGCCCGCGACCGGCAGGAGGCCGAGGAGGCGCACGGTGTTGAGGTTGTCCGGCGCGACGGGGGCTCCCAGAGCGGCGAACAGGCCGATGACGGCGATGATCGCGAAGACTGACGCGATGTGGCGCCAGATCACCAGCTGCAGCGTTCCGCGGATCGCGGCGGCGGTGAAGCGGACCTGACTGGCCCCCAGCCCGACCACCATCATGCCGCAACCCGACATCAGCAGGGTCACCACACGGAACGGTGCATCGGCGCCCGGCGGCAGCAGGTCGCGCAATCCGAGCGCCTGACCGGCAAGCCCGGCCCCGAACGCATACAGGGCCGGAGTCGTCGCGACCTTCCAGAGGCTCGTCGAAACCGAGAACCGGTCGCGCGCCACGAAGTAGAAGCCCACCGTGTTGCCGAAGATCAGCCCGCCGACATAGGCCATCACCAGGATCGGAAGGCTGTCGGCGCCGAACAGGGCCAGCCCGGTCGGGATCCCGAACCAGCCGATATTGGTGTAGCTGAAGGCGCAGAACGCCAGGCGGCGGGGAACGTCGGTCTTGCAGCGCGGCACGATCAGAGCCGCGCACAGCACCATGAGAGTGCTGAAGGCCATCGACAGGGCGACATTGCCGATCGCCGCGCCGACGTTCAGCGCCAAGGCGTTCTTGAACACGACCAGCGGGATCAGGACGTACATCAGCAGGCTGGAGAGGTGCCGGATCCAGTCGCGGCCCGACAGGCGGCCGACGCAGAACCCGGCGGCGATGGCGCCGTAGGCCGGGAGCATTCGCGAGATAAGATCACCGGTCAAATGTGCAGCTGCGTACATTTTCTATCGCTCTAATTTTTTGCGGTTTGCTGTATTTTTGACGGCTACGACCGAATATTATCGGTATTATCGGCTATTCAAATCGATGCGCGCAGTTCGACATCGTCGTTCACCGCGAATCGCTAGCAACAAGATCAGAGACCTATGCATCACGTCGAGGCCTGACCGCGTGACACGCCGTGTCGCGACTTTGCGCCCCCGCAGGCTCCCAGCCTGCCGTCGGCTCTCAGCCCGAAGATCGGCGATCACCGCCCAGACCGGGCCGTTTCACGCGACGGCCGGAGGTCCGCGACGGCGGTCCGCTCAAAGCCGGGTGCCGCCCGCATGGTGGACCGGCCCCATCCCGATCCTCTAAACGTGAGCGTGCCGCCCGGAGCGGCGACAGACTGTGGAATCCGATGATCGACCTGACGCTCGAGGCCGCCCGCAGCATCGTGGACACCGCCCTGCGCGAAGCCCGGACCCGCGGCCTGAAGCCGATGGCCGTCGTGGTCTACGACGCCCGGGGCGCGCTCAAATCCGTCGCCGTCGAGGACGGCACATCGCTGCGCCGGGCCGAGATCGCCAGCGGCAAGGCCAACGGCGCCCTGGCTTTGGGCCTCGGCTCCCGGGCGATCCATGCTCGGGCCGAAGCGCAGCCCTATTTCGTCGCCGCGGTGAGCCACGTCGCCGGCCCGGCCGCGCTCGTGCCGGTCCCCGGCGGCGTGCTGATCCGCTCCCGCGAAGGTCGGCTGCTCGGCGCAGTCGGGATTTCCGGCGACACCTCCGACAACGACGAGATCTGCGCGGTGGCGGGGATCGAGGCGGCCGGCCTGGTGCCCGAGACCGGCGCCTGAGGATGGCGATCCGCCGGCGCGCGTGGCTGGCCGGCGCCGCCGCCCTCGCGGCCGTGCGGCCCGCTCATGCCGGCGAAGCCGGGCTCTACCGGCGCGGCAACGACGCCGATCCCGAGACCCTCGACCCGCACCGCTCGTCCACGGTGGCGGAGGCGCATATCCTCCGGGACTTGTTCGACGGACTGGTCACGTACGACAATCACGGGACGATCATCCCGGGCGCCGCGCGATCCTGGACCGTCTCCGAGGACGGCCTGACCTTCCGGTTCGACCTGCGCCCCGACGGGCGCTGGTCGACCGGCGAACCGGTGACCGCCGACGATTTCGTCTACGCGTTCCGCCGCATCCTCGCCCCGGCCACGGGGGCGAAGTACGCCGAGATCCTGTTCCCGATCCGCGGGGCGGCGGGGGTCAATCGCGGGCAGACCGGAGACGACGCTCTCGGGGCCATCGCGGAGGGGCCGCTCCGGCTCTTGATCACCCTCGAACAGCCGACGCCCTACTTCCTCGAGCTTCTGACCCACCAGACCGCCGTGCCGGTGCACCGGGCCTCGGTCGAGCGCTACGGCGACGCCTTCACCCGGCCGGGCAACTTCGTGACCAACGGCCCCTATCGGTTGGTCGACCGGGTGCCGGGCGGCGGCATCACCCTGGAGATCAATCCGCACCATCCCGACGCGGGCGCGATCGCAATCCGGCGCGTCGCCTTCCTGCCCATGTCGGACATGGCGAGCGCCGTCCGGCGCTTCGCAGCGGGGGAGCTCGACTCGCTGTCCGATCTGCCGGTCGACCAGATCGCCGACCTGCGCCGCCGCTTCGGGACCCAGGTGGTTCTCGGCCCGTCGCTCGGCCTCGAAGTCCTGGTCGTCAACACCCACAAGGCCCCCTTTTCGGACCGGAGGGTTCGCCGGGCCCTGTCGTTGCTCATCGACCGCGAATACCTGGCCGACGGGCTCTACGGCGGCACCATGAGCCCGGCCTACTCCATCTGCCCGCCGGGCATCGACAATTACCGCACGCCCCCCGAGACGGAGGGTCGGCAGGGCCTGCCGATCGATCACGAGGCCGAGGCGCGCCGCCTGCTGGCGGAGGCGGGCTTCGGCCCGGGACGGCCGCTGCGTGTGGAGTACCGGTTCAACGTCAGCGACAACAACCGCAACACCGCCGTGGCAATCGCCGAGATGTGGCGCGACCTCGGGATCGAGACCCGGTTCGTCTACACCGATGCCAAGACCCATTTCGCGTATCTGCGCGACGGCGGCGCCTTCGATGTCGCCCGCTACGCCTGGATCGCCGACTATTCGGACCCGCAGAATTTCCTGTTCCTGCTCCAGACGGGCAATGACGGGCTGAATGCCGGCCGCTGGTCGAACACGGACTATGACGCGTTGCTGGCCAGGGCCGGCTCGGAACGCGATCTCGGGCACCGTGCCGACCTGATGTACGAAGCCGAGACGATCGCGTTGCGTGAACTCCCCTGGATCCCGCTGATGCATTACCGGTCGAAGGCGCTGATCGCGCCGCGGCTGCACGGCTACACACCGAACGTCCGCAACGCCGCGCCGACCCGCTTCCTGAGGCTCGACGCGTGATCCGCTTCATCCTGCGGCGGCTCGCGCAATCGGTACCGACGCTGTTCGCGGTCGTGGCCGTCAGCTTCTTCCTGATGCGGCTCGCGCCCGGCGGCCCGTTCGATCTGGAACGTCCCCTGGCGCCGGCCGCCATGGAGAACCTGCGCCGGGTCTACGGCCTGGACCAGCCGCTGATCGTGCAGTTCGGCCGCTATCTCGCGGCTTTGGCGCGGGGCGATCTCGGGCCGTCCTTCTCGTTCCGCGACATGAGCGTCCTCGACCTGATCGCCCGGGGCCTGCCGGTTTCGGCGACGCTGGGGGCGCTGGCCCTGGCGTTGGCCGCCTGTCTAGGTGTCGGGCTCGGGACCGTGGCGGCGCTCCGGCGGGGCGGTGCCCTCGACCGGCTGCTCGGCCTCGGGGCGGCGCTGACCCTGTCGCTGCCGAGCTTCGTCGTGGCGCCGCTCCTGCAAATCGTCTTCGGGCTGACCCTGCGCTGGTTGCCGCTCAGCGGCTGGGAGGGCGGCGCGCCGAGCCACCTGGTCCTGCCGGTGGTGACCCTGGCGCTGCCGCAGGTCGGCGCGCTGGCCCGGCTGACGCGGGCCTCCCTCGGGGAAGTCCTGCGCACCCAGCCGGTGCGGACCATGCGCAGCCTCGGCCTGCCGCCGGCGCGCATCACCCGGCACGCCCTGCGCGGCGCGCTCCTGCCGGTGGTGGCCTACCTGGCGCCCCTGGCGGCGGCGCTGCTGACCGGATCCGTGGTGGTCGAGACGATCTTCGGCCTGCCCGGGATCGGGCGCTACTTCGTCGAGGGCGCGCTCAACCGCGACTACACGCTGGTGATGGGCACCGTCCTGCTGGTGGCGGCCCTGGTGATCGCCCTCAACCTGATCGCCGACCTCGCCTGCGCCTGGCTCGATCCGCGCCTGCGGCGTGCCGCATGAGGGCTGGCGATTTCATGGCCGGGCCGGCTGCCCGGACTTTGTCCCGCCTCGCCCGCCAGCGCGTCGCGATGGCCTCCCTGGCCGTGCTGATCGTGATTGCCCTGGCCTGCCTGTTCGGTCCGGGGCTGACCGGACACGATCCGACGCGCGCCTATCCGGATCTGCGCCAGCTCCCGGCCGGCCTGGCGGCGCAGCCCGATCCCGACCGTCTGCGCCAGGCCCTGGAACGCCTCGCCTTCCGGATGCGCGCCCGCCTCGACGACGTCGCCCGCGATGGCGACGCGCTGCGGCTCACGCTGAGCGCCGAGGCGGGGGTGGACCGGCGCAGCCTCGTCTACCTGCCGCGCTCCGACCTGTTCGGGGAGCCGCAGGTGATCGCCGACCCGGAGGGCGGCCACCGTCTCGTCGTGGCGGTGCCGGTGCGGCACCTGTATTTTCCGCTCGGCACCGACGTGCATGGGCGCGACCTGCTCACCCGCTGCCTCGTGGCCGGACGGGTCTCGCTGCTGATCGGGCTCACCGCCACGCTTGTCGCGCTGCTCATCGGCGTCGGCTACGGCGCCACTGCCGGCTTCATCGGCGGCGCCGTGGACGCCGTGATGATGCGGCTGGTCGACGTGCTCTACGCCCTGCCCTTCGTGTTCTTCGTCATCCTGCTGCTGGTGTTCTTCCGGGCGAGCCTCACGCTGATGCTGGTGGTAATCGGCGCCGTTGAATGGCTCGACATGGCCCGCATCGTCCGGGCGCAGACCCTGTCGTTGCGCGAGCGCGACTTCGTCCGCTCCGCCCGCGCCCTCGGGCTCGGCACGCCCCGCATCATCCTGCGCCACATCGTGCCGAACACGTTCGGGCCGGTGGCGGTGGCCGCCACTCTGCTGGTGCCGCAGGTGATCCTGCTGGAGAGCTTTCTCTCCTTCCTCGGGCTCGGCGTTCAGGAGCCGCAGACGAGCTGGGGCGTCCTCATCGCCGAGGGCGCCCGATCGATCGAGTCGGCCCCGCATATGCTGGCCGGCCCGGCCGCCTTCCTGATCGCCACCCTGGTCGCGCTGACGCTGCTCGGCGACGGCCTCGCCGATGCCCTCGACCCGCGGTCCGACTAGAATCAGCCCAGCACCCGGATCGGGGAACCGGCGAGATACGCCTCGATATCCTCCACGGCCTGGGTGAAGAACGTGCGGTAATTGTCGCGCGTGACGTAGCCGACATGCGGCAGCGCCAGGACGTTCGGCAGGCGCCGGAACGGGCTGTCGGCCGGCAGCGGCTCGGTCTCGAACACGTCGAGCCCCGCCCCAGCGATCCGGCCCTCCTCCAGGGCCCGGACCAGGGCGGATTGATCGACGATCGGCGCGCGTGACGTGTTCACCAGGATGGCGCTCGACCGCATTCGGCGCAGCTCCGCATCGCCGAGAAGCCCGCGCGTCCGGTCGCCGAGCACCAGATGGATGGAGACGACGTCGCTAGCTTCCAGCAAGTCCTCCTTGGTTTCGGCACGTTCGACCCCGGCGGCGGCGGCCCGGGCGTCGTCCAGGTTCGGGCTCCAGGCGATCACCCGCATGCCGAAAGCCCGGCCGATCCCGGCGACCCGCGTGCCGATCTTGCCCAACCCGAGGAGGCCGAGCGTCGCCCCGGCGAGATCGGTCCCGACCGTGCTCTGCCACGGTCCTCCGTCCCGCAGGTTCCTGTTCTCGAGCGGCAGATGGCGGGCAAGGCCGAGGATCAACGCCCAGGTCAGCTCGGTCGGCGGGGTCGGGCTCGATTCCGTGCCGCAGACCGTGACGCCGCGCGCCAGCGCCGCCGCCACGTCGATCGCGAGGTTGCGCATGCCGCTGGTGACCAGCAGCTTCAGCCGCGGCAGCCGCTTCAGCAGAGCCTCCGGGAAGGGCGTGCGCTCGCGCATGATCACCAGGATCTCGGCCTGATCGATCCTGGAAACCAGGGCGTCCCGATCCGCGATGTGATCGGTCATGGACGAGACCGCGACCCGGTCGGACAGGCGCGCCCAGTCGGCGAGGCTGAGCGCGGCGTCCTGGTAATCGTCGAGGATCAGGCAGGTTTGCACGGCGGTCTCGCTTGAGGGCTACGGCTCGCAACGCTCTTGACGAGCGCCGTGTTCGTTGAGGTTCGGCCTCAAGTCCGCGAGGCAAAAAACGCGCTGGGTCGGTCGCCTCCCGGCACGGACGACGCTGCGTGCGTGTGGTGAATCCTCACCCGACCGCCGCCAGCGCCTCGAACGCCGCCGTGACCCCGGCCGCGCCCGGATCCTCCACGCCGGCGAGATCCGCAGCCGCGAGGTAGCTCGACCGGCCGGTCGCGGCCCGGTCCATCCGGGCCGTGGCGGCGGCACCCGCGCGGGCCGCTGCGGCGGCGGCGGCGAGCCCGCCGGATTTCAAGGCGTCGAGCGCGGGGATCAGAGCGTCGAGCATCGTGCGGTCGCCGGGGCCGGCGCCGCCGTAATCCCGCACCCGGGCCACACCCTGGGCCAGGGCATCGGGCCAGGCGGCCCCGCCCGAGAGCGATGCCGCGGTGGCGGCGAAGAAGATCGAGGCGAGCACGCCGCTCGAACCGCCGACCGCGCGGCCGATCCGTTCGGCGAGCGCGCGGCACAGGGCGGGCGGATCGGCCTGCGGCAGCCGGTCGAGATCCGCCTCGACCGCCCGGGCCGCGCCCGCGAAGGTCGTGCCGGTGTCGCCGTCGCCGACCTTCGCGTCGAGGGCGTTGAGCGCGCCCTCGGCGGCGATGAGCGCCCGCGCCACGGCGGCGATCCGGGCGCCCGCCACGGCATCGCGCGACGGCGCGAAGGTCTCGCCAGCCAGCCCTTCGGGAAGCGGGCGCAGGACCGGCGGCGCGATGCGCGTTGCGCCGGGCCAAGCCGGCATGGGTACCGGGGCGAGCAACGCCGCTTCGAGCGCGTCGTCCAGCGGCAGGATCGATAGCGAGGCGCCGTGCATGTCGAGGGCGGTCATCAGCGGCGCCGGGCCGAGGAGGAGGCGCACCCGGCGTCCAAGCTCCGTGGCCATGACAGCCTGGGTCAGGACCTGCATCTCCAGGGCCGTGGCCGAGCCGAGATTGTTGACCAGCAAGGCCAGCGGCCCGGCGCCCGAAAGGCGCTCGGTCATCAGCCGTGCCAGATCGCCCGCCTTGGGAAGCGCGATCCGCTCGACCCCCGGTTCGCCATGGATGCCGAGGCCGAGCTCGGCCTGACCCTCGGCAAGGCGCTCGCTGCGCGGCGAGCCCGGGATCGTGGCGGTCGAGACTGCGATGCCGAGCGACTGGGCCGAGGCCGCGACCCGCCGGGCCAGGGCCGCCACCGTCTCCAGCGGCGCGCCCGCCTCCGCGGCATGGCCCGCGATCTTGTGTACGAACAGGGTGCCGGCCACGCCCCGGGGCTGCTTGGCCTCCGGCAGGGCGATGTCGTCGGCCACGATCACGGTCTCGACCTTCTTGCCGAGCGCCCGGGCGCGTTCGGCCGCGAGGCCGAAATTCAGCCGATCGCCCGCGTAGTTCTTGATGATCAGCAGGCACCCGGCCGGCCCGGTCACCGCCAGGATGCCGGCCAGCACCGCATCGACGCTGGGCGAGGCGAAGACGTCGCCGCAGACCGCCGCGCTCAGCATGCCCGGCCCGACGAAGCCCGCATGGGCCGGCTCGTGGCCGGACCCGCCGCCCGAGATCACCGCGACCTTGCCGGGATCCAGTTCGGACCGCAGCACGACGCGGATTCCCGGATCGCCGTCGAGCCGCGCGAGGTGACCGCCGCCGGCGGCCAGAAGCCCCGCGATGGCGTCCGTGACCAGGCTGGCGCGGGTCTCGATGAAATGGGCCATGGCGTGACCTTCTGCGATCTCCGTTGGCAGCGCTCGCTGCGCGGTCTCACAGCGGATTGTCTGGGCAATCGTGGCCGGCGGCGCAACGGCCGCCGCCGGGTTTCCCACGCCCCGAAGCCGCGCGGGCTATTCCTTCACGGCGCCGGTGAGCGCGGAGACGTAATACTCGACGAAGAACGAGTAGAGGATCACCAGCGGCAGGGAGCCGAGCAGGGCGCCGGCCATGAGCGAGCCCCACTTGTAGACGTCGCCGTCCACGAACTCGCTGACCACCGCGATCGGCACGGTCTTGTTCTGGGTCGAGGACAGGAAGGTCAGCGCGTAGATGAACTCGTTCCAGCACAGCGTCAGCGAGAAGATCCCGGCCGAGATCAGGCCCGGGAAGGCCAGCGGCAGGATGATCTTGGTCAGGATCTGCCAGCGGCTCGCGCCGTCCATCAGCGCGCATTCCTCCAGCTCGTAGGGAATCGTCTTGAAGTAACCCATCAGGAGCCAGGTCGAGAACGGGATCAGGATCGTCGGATAGGCCAGGATCAGGGCGATCGGCGAGTCGAACAGGCCGTAGGCCTGGACGATCGTGGCAAGCGGGATGAACAGGATCGAGGGCGGCACGAGGTAGGCGAGGAAGATCGCGGCGCCGACCCAGCCCGCACCGTTGAAGCGGATCCGCACGCAGGCATAGGCGGCCAGAACGCTGGCAAACAGCGAGAGCACGGTGGCGGCCACGGACACGTACATCGTGTTCCAGAGCCAACGCGGATACTGCGTCTCGAACAGCAGCTTGTTGATGTGCTTGAACGTCGGCTCGACCACCCAGAACGGGTTGAACCGCTCCATGTCGATCAGCTGCTCGTCCGGTTTGATCGCCGTCAGCGCCATCCAGTAGAACGGGAACAGCAGCACCACGAGGATGATCAGGAGCGGCAGGTAGGTGGTCACGAGCCGCCGCGGCAGACGCTCGAGATAGGCCATCCCCTCGCTGTCGTCGGTGAGCCCGGCCGGGCGCGCGGCGATGACGGGCGCGAGGCGCGGGTCGGCATGGGCGGGTGGAGCGGGCGCGCTCATCGGTCGGTTCCCCCGGATTGCCAGGCCCGGCGCTGCAGGCCGAACCACGAGATGCCGATCGCGGCGAGCAGGAACGGCACCATCGCGGTGGCGATCGCCGCGCCCTCGCCCAGCGTCCCGGAGAGGATGCCGCGCTGATACGACAGGGTCGCCATCAGGTGCGTGGCGTTGACCGGGCCGCCCCGGGTCATCGCCCAGATCAGCTGGAAGTCGGTGAAGGTGAACAGCACCGAGAAGGTCATCACCACGGCAATGATCGGCGTCAGCAGCGGCAGGGTGATGCGCGAGAAGATCTGCCAGTTCGAGGCGCCGTCCAGCGTCGCGGCCTCGTAGAGCGAGGGCGAGACCGTCTGCAGACCGGCGAGCAGCGTGATCGCGATGAACGGCACGCCGCGCCAGATATTGGCGAAGATCACGCAGGCCCGCGCCATGCTGGGCTCACCGAGGAAGTCGATGTTGCCGTCGATGATGCCGAGATGGCGCAGCGACCACGAGATGATCGAGAACTGGCTGTCGAAGATCCACCAGAACGCGATCGCCGACAGGACGGTGGGCACGACGAACGGGATCAGCACGATCGACCGGATGATCGACTTGAACGGCATGTTCTTGTTCAGCAGCAGCGCCAGGTAGAGGCCGACGCCGAACTTCACCACCGAGGCCACCACCGTGTACAGGCAGGTGTTGAACACCGAGAGCCAGAACACGTCGTCGTCCCAGAGCCAAGTGTAGTTCTCCAGGCCGATGAAGACGCCCTCCCGGCCGATCCGGGTGTTGGTGAAGGACAGCCAGATGCCCTTCAGCAGCGGATAGGCGAGGAACAGGCCGAGGATCAGCGCGGTCGGCAGCATGAACCAGAAGCCCGCCCAGCCGCGGCTCGCGCGCAGGCGCTGCCAGGCCGAGCGGGTCGGCATCGCCAGCGGGGCGGGCTGTGTCAGGGCCGTATGCGCCATGGATTCGCCTCGGGGTCATGGCCGCGGGCAAGCCCCGCGGCCCACCGCGTTCAGGTGTTGCGGAAGATGCGCTGGGCGGCGCGCTCGGCGTTGCGGATCGCGGTCTTCACGTCCTCGCGGCCGGTACAGTGGCTGGCGAACATGTCGACCACCACGAAGTCGGCCAGGACCGCGGCGACGCGCTCGCTGACGGGCGCCAGGCCGCCGGCCGCCCGCGAACGCCGTCCGGCTTCGGCGAAGACCGCGTTCTTCGGATCGCTCGTCCAGATCGGGTTCTTCGGGTAGTTCGACAGCGGCTCGCACAGGTAGCCCTGCGCGGCTTCCAGCCAGGGATTGTAGTTCGACGCCTCCATCATGAAACTGATGAAGGCCTTACAGGCATTGGGCGCCTTCGAGTATTTGAACGCCAGGATCGGGAAGGCGAGCTGGAACTCGGTCGGCTTGCCGGCCGGGCCGATCGGCCAGACCGCGTGGTCCATATCCTCGGCGAGCTTCGGGTTGTCCTTCTTGGCGGCGGCGTAGATCGAGATGCCGTTATGCGTCAGGTAGAGGTCGCCCGCCAGGAACGCCTTGTTGTTGGAGGAATCGTTCCAGGACACGGTGCCCGGCACGAAGGTCTCGTACATCGCCTTGACGTATTCCAGCGCCTTGGCGGTCTCCGGCGAGTTGATGACGATCTTCTCGTTGGCGTCGACCAGGTTGGCGCCGTGGGACCAGAGCGCCCAGTGGCACCAGGTGTTGGCGTCGCCGGTGGCGTGCCCGAGGGCGAAGCCCGCGGGCGTGTTGTTCTTCTTGAGCGCCCGGCACAGTTCGAGGAAGCCGGCGGTATCCTCGGGGAACTTGCTGAACCCGGCCTTCTGCATCGCCGAGATGCGGTAGTTCGGATAGCCGCCGTTGAAGCCGACCGGGATCGCGATCCACTTGCCCTTGACCTTGCCGTAGGCCTCCGCCGACGGGAACCAGGGGCCGTATTTCTTGGCCAGCGACTCCGCGACATCCTCCAGCGGCAGGCACTTGTCGGGGAAGAGAGCCGGGAACGAGAACAGGCCCCAGACCATGTCGGGCCCCTGCCCGGTATTGGCGGCGACGGAGGCCTTGGGCTGGATGTCGTCGAAGGATTCGTTGGTCACCGACACCTTGACGCCGGTCGCCTTGGTGAAGGCGTCGACCATCCGCAGGAACGCCTCGTCCTCGCTGGGGATGAAGCGCTTCCAGCGCAGGATCGACAGGCTGGCGCCGGGCTCCGGTTTCCACTCGGCGGTCTGGGCCCAGGCCCGGGCGAAGCCGAGAAGGTCGGCGCCGGCGGCGAGGCCGGTCGCGGCGGCCCCCGTCAGGAGGGAACGGCGGTCGAGTTTGGGCATCGTGGCGTCACTCCCTGGATGGATCGGCCCGCCGGGAACGAAGCGGGTCCGGCTCGGCGACGGGGATCGGGTGCGGTCAGGTCGGCAGGCGCCGGCCCGTCTCGGCATCGAAGAAGTGCACGCGGTTCGGCCGCAGGTGGACGGTCTCGCCCGGCCCCTCGCTCACGCGCTCGCGCAGCACGCAGGTGAAGTCCTGGCCCTGGGCCCGCACCGCCAGCATCGTCTCGGAGCCCGTCGGCTCGACCACGACGACCTCGGCGGCGATCCCATCGGGTGCCAGGTCGAAATGCTCCGGCCGCATCCCGAGGACCAGCTTGCGGCCCTCGACGCCCGCCGGTGCTTGAATCAGGGGAATGATCAGCCCCGTGTCGGCGGCGAAGACCAAGTGGCCGTTCCGCCGGACCGTCCCGCTCACGAAATTCATCGCCGGGGACCCGATGAAGCCGGCCACGAACAGGTTGTCGGGCCGGTCGTAGAGTTCCAGCGGCGGGCCGATCTGCTCGACCACGCCGTCATGCATCACCACGATCCGGTCGGCCATGGTCATGGCCTCGATCTGGTCGTGGGTGACGTAGATGGTCGTGGTTTTCAGGCGCTGGTGCAGCTCCTTGATCTCGGTGCGCATCGCCACGCGCAGCTTCGCGTCGAGATTCGAGAGCGGCTCGTCGAACAGGAAGACCTGCGGGTCGCGCACGATCGCCCGGCCCATGGCCACGCGCTGGCGTTGCCCGCCGGAGAGCTGCCGCGGATAGCGGTCGAGGAGATGGGTCAGCCCGAGGATCTGCGCCGCCTTGCTGACGCGCTCGTCGATCTCGGCGGCCCGCGCCTTCCGGATCCGCATCGAGAACGCCATGTTCTCGCGCACCGTGAGGTGCGGATAGAGGGCGTAGTTCTGGAACACCATGGCGATGTCCCGCTCCTTGGGCGGAACATCATTGACGACGCGCTCGCCGATACGGATCTCGCCGCCGGAGATATTCTCCAAGCCGGCAATCATCCGGAGCAAGGTCGATTTTCCGCAGCCCGAAGGCCCGACCAGGATCACGAACTCCCCGTCCCGGATGTCCACGGACACGCCGTGCAGGACGTTCGTCGACCCGAAAGCCTTGCGGACCTCGCGGATTCCCACCGAGGCCATGCTTCCTCCCAATCAGGGACGCTCTGACGGCGACTCCTGTCCAAACAGTACAATAGAGCCCCTGCCGGAAAGCAAGTCGGCAGGACCTGAATTTTGAATCATATCGTGCTTCTGTCAGCCGCTTTCCCGTGTGAAGCTGGAGGGCGGGGACGACGGGTGACGACACCGCCGGCATGAAACATCCTGCCGGGGCCCGAATCGACAGCGGGTGCTAAAGCGGCCCGTATCGGCCCCGCTGAGCCGGGCCTTCCGGCAGGGACCGGCGGGACGTGGCGCAGCGATAAGCCCTGACGCATGAGGACAGCATGGCATTATCCGGACTGACCGCCCGCGAGATCCTGCCCGACGATGCCGGTCGCGGGGCGCTGGTCGGGCGGGTGTGGCGCCCGGATGTTGGGGGTCCGAGCGTGGTGGCGATCCGCGCGGCTTCGGACGGCGATCTGCGGGCGATCGACGTCACCGCCCGGTTCGCGACGGTCAGCGACCTGTGCGAGACACCGGACGCGGCCGCCGCGCTGCGGGCCGCCGAGGGCGCGGATCTCGGAAGCCTCGACGCGATCGTGGCCAACACCCCGCCGGACGGCCGCGATCCCGGGCGGCCGTGGCTGCTCGCCCCGGTGGATCTCCAGGCGCTGAAGGCCGCCGGCGTCACCTTCGCGACCTCCATGCTGGAGCGCGTCATCGAGGAGCGGGCCCGGGGCGATCTCGCGGCCGCCGCAGCGATCCGTGCCGAGGTCGAGCGCCTGGTTGGCCGCGACCTGCGCCGGCTGAAACCCGGCTCGCCCGAGGCGATGGCACTGAAGGACGTGCTGGTCGCCCAGGGCGCCTGGAGCCAGTATCTCGAAGTCGGGATCGGGCCGGACGCTGAGATCTTCACCAAGGCGCAGCCGCTCTCGGCGGTGGGTTGCGGCGCCGATGCCGGGCTTCATCCGGATTCGCACTGGAACAACCCGGAGCCCGAAGTCGCCCTGGCGGTGTCGTCCAAGCAAGCGATCGTCGGGGCGACGCTCGCCAACGACGTGAACCTGCGCGATTTCGAGGGCCGGTCGGCGCTGCTCCTCGGCAAGGCGAAGGACAACAACGCCTCCTGCGCCCTGGGCCCGTTCCTGCGGCTGTTCGACGAGACCTTCACCCTGGACGATATCCGGCGCACCACCGTGACCCTTGAAGTGACCGGCACCGACGGGTTCCGGATGGAGGGCACCTCGCCGCTCGCCGAGATCAGCCGCGACCCGGAGGAGCTGGTCGGCGCCCTGATGGGGCGCACGCACGATTATCCGGACGGGGCGATCCTGCTGCTCGGCACGATGTTCGCGCCGATCCAGGACCGGCACGGGCCGGGGCTCGGCTTCACCCATGTCGAGAACGACCGTGTCGTCGTGGCGAGCCCGGAACTCGGCCGGCTGGTCAACCGGATGCGCCCCTGCGATGCCTGCGAGCCCTGGACGTTCGGCGCCCGCGCGCTGATGCGCAACCTCGCGGCCCGCGGGCTTTTGTGACAGAGGCTCGCGTTAAAACCGCCTGCCCGACGTGGCGCCCGCCGCAGAGACCGAGCCGATGACAGCCGCCGATTCCCTCCTCGCGCGTCTCACCGACATCGTCGGGCCGTCCGGCCTGGTCACCGGCGAGGAGCTGCGCGGCCGGTCCGCGAACTGGACCCGGCCGACCGAGCCCTGCGCGGCGCGCGCCCTCGTCCGGCCGCGCGATACCGCGGAGACCAGCGCCGTGATGGCGGCCTGCCACGCGGCGGGGGTCGCCATCGTGCCGCGCGGCGGCGCCACCGGGCTTGTCGACGGGACCCTGTGCTCTCCGGACGAGATCACGCTCTCCACCGAGCGGATGACCGCGATCGAGTCGGTCGATCCGCTGGGCATGACCGTCGTGGTCGGCACCGGCGCAACCATCGAGAGCGTGCAGAACGCCGCCACGGAGAGCGGCCTGTTCTTCCCCCTCGATCTCGGCGCCCGCGGCTCGGCCACGATCGGCGGCGCGATCTCGACCAATGCCGGCGGGCTGCGGGTGCTGCGCTACGGCATGATGCGCGAGATGGTTCTGGGGCTGGAAGCGGTGCTGGCCGACGGCACGGTGGTCTCGTCCATGCGGCCGCTGATCAAGAACAACACCGGGCTCGACCTGAAGCAGATCTTCATCGGCACCGAGGGGACGCTCGGGATCGTCACCCGCGCGGTCCTGCGCCTGCGCCCGGAGCCGGCCGGCTACGCCACCGCGCTGATCGCCTGCCCGGGGGTCGATGACGGGGCCCGGGTCCTGCGCGCCGCCCAGAGCGCGTTCCAGGGGCGGGTCTCGTCCTTCGAGGGCCTGTGGCCGGACTTCTACCGGCTGATGACCGCCCCCGGGCGGGCGACGCCGCCGCTGGGCTACGATTACCCGTTCTACGCGATCATCGAGGTCGAGTGCGTGCCCGAGGAATCCGACCGGTTCCTCGGCCTGCTCGAAGGCCTGATGGGCGAGGGCACGATCCTCGACGCGGCCGTGGCCTCGTCGGAGGAGCAGCGCCGGGGGATGTGGCGCATCCGCGACCGGGTCGAGCACCTGAACGCCGACGGGATCGAGCGCGCCTTCGACGTCAGCGTGCCGCTCTCGAAGATGGATGGCTACGTTCGCGGGGCGCTGGACGGTCTCGCGGCGATCCCCGGCTGCCGGGCCGTCGTCTACGGGCATATCGGCGACAACAATTTGCACTGGAACACCACCCGCCTCGACGCCGCCGGCAACGCCGCCATCGACGCCGCGATCTACGCGCCGCTCGCCGAGCTGAACGGCTCGGTCTCGGCCGAGCACGGCATCGGCCTGGAGAAGCGCGGCAAGCTGCCCCTGTCACGCTCCCCGGAGGAGATCGGCGCCATGCGTCTGGTCAAGCGCGCGCTCGACCCGCACAACCGGCTGAACCCGGGCAAGATTTTCTGAAAGCCAGTTCGATGGCGGCGATTCGGCTGGCGGTCCGCCTCACGCCGCGCGGCGGACGCGATGCGGCGGATGGCTGGTCGCGAGACGAGAAAGGCCAGCCCTACCTCAAGGCGCGGGTTTCCGCGCCGCCGGTCGATGGCGCCGCCAATGCGGCGCTGGAAAAGTTGATCGCCAAAGCGCTCAAGATCGGCCGCAGCTCGGTTCGGATCGCCGCCGGCGACCAGAGCCGGCTGAAGATTCTGGAGATCGACGGTATCACCCAGGCCGATCTTGACCGTGTATTCGGCTCACCCGATTAAAAGACGGGCCGGGATGGATCCTCTCGGCCCGAACGCGCTCAGAACGCGACCTTGTCCCCGCCCTTCAGCGCCAGCATCTCCCGCGCCTCGTCGGGCGACGCGATGGCGAGGCCGAGGCCCTCGATGATCGAGCGGACGCGGCGGACCTGCGCGGCGTTGGTCTCGGCGAGCTTGCCGGGGCCGTCCCACAGGCTGTCCTCCAGGCCGACGCGGACGTTGCCGCCCATCGCGGCCGCCATGGCGGCGATGTTCATCTGGTTGCGGCCGGCGCCCAGCACCGACCAGCGGTACTGATCGCCGAACAGCCGGTCGGCGGTGCGCTTCATGTGCATCACGTCGTCCGGATGGGCGCCGATGCCGCCCTGCAGGCCGAACACCGTCTGGATGAACAGAGGCGCCTTCACCAGCCCGCGGTCGAAGAAGTACTTGAGATTGTAGAGGTGGGCGGTGTCGTAGCACTCGAACTCGAACTTCGTCCCGTTCGGCGCGCAGGTGGTGAGGATGTGCTCGATCTGGCCGAACGAGTTGCGGAAGATGATGTCCTTGTTGCCGAGATAGTCGCGCTCCCACTGGTGCTTCAGGTCCTTGAAGCGATCGAGCATGCCGAACAGGCCGAAATTCATCGAGCCGAGATTGAGCGAGGCGACCTCGGGCTGGAAGGTCGCGGCCGGGCGCACCCGCTCCTCGATCGACATGGTCGGCGCGCCGCCGGTGGTGAGGTTCACCACGCAGCCCGAGCGCTGCTTGATCACCGGCAGGAACTTGGCGAAGGCCTCGGGCGACTGGTCGGGCTGCCCGGTCTCGGGGTCGCGGGCGTGCAGATGGATGATCGCCGCCCCGGCCTCGGCGGCGCCGATTGCGGCGTCGGCGATCTCCTCCGGCGTCACCGGCAGATGCGGCGACATGCTGGGCGTGTGGATCGCGCCCGTGACGGCGCAGGTGATGATGACTTTCCGCTGGGGGGCCATGCTCAGTCCTTCTGTGAACGCTTGTGGGCCCGCAGGGCTGCGAGCCTGTCATCCCGGCGGCGCATGCGGGCGGGCAGATCCACGGGCGCCCGCCACTGCGCCAGGATCGCCTCGGTGGCCGGCGCCTCGTAGACCGTGGGCGGGGCGGGATCGGCGGCGAGGCTCTTGTAGAAGCCGGTGTAGCGCGCGCAGTAATCGGCGATGCCGCCGGGGGCGTTGAGCTCGATCGTCTCGAACGGCCCCATGAAGCTCCAGCGCAGGCCGAGCCCGTCCGCAACGGTCTTGTCGAGATCCTGCGGCGTCACGTAGCCCTCCGCGGCGAGGCGGAACGCCTCCGCCAGCAGCGCGCCCTGGAGCCGGTTGAGAATGAAGCCCTCGATCTCCTTCAGCACCGTGATCGGCACCTGCCCGATGGCTTCGTAGGTCGCTCGGGCGCGCTCCAGGGTTGCCGTATCCGTCCACGGCGCGCCGGAGATCTCCACCAGCGGGATCAGGTGCGGCGGGTTCACCGGATGCCCGATCAGGCAGCGCCCGCGGCCGGGCAGGCCTTCCGTGAACAGCGAGCAGCGGATCGCCGAGGAGGACGAGGCGATGATCGCGTCCGGTGGCGCCAGCGCGTCGAGCTCGGCGAAAAGAGCCTGCTTCACGTCGAGCCGTTCCGGCCCGTTCTCCTGCACGAAGCCGACACCGTCGAGGCAAGCGGCGAGGCCTTCCGGTGCGCGGATGCGGCCCGCGGCCCCTTCTGGATCGGGGCAGAGCCCGTGCTCGGCCAGTGTCCGAAGGCCCTCGGTGCAGAGCGGGATCGCGGCCTCGGCGATCCCGTCGGCGGCATCGAACAGGCGCACGTCCCAGCCGGCGCGGGCGAAAATCATCGCCCAGGCCCGGCCGATCAGGCCGGAGCCGATGATCGCGACGCTGTCGGTCATAGCCATAAAACCTTTCGCCGCAGATCCTGATCCTCGCGCAGCAGGCGCGATTCGCCGGTCCATTGGACGCTGCCGCGCTCCAGCGCGACCGTACGGTCCGAGAGCGCCAGCGCGAGGTCGAGGTGGTGGTCGACGAGGATGATCGCGATCTCCTGGCGCAGACGGTCGAACGCCTCGAACAGTTCCTCGGTCACCGCCGGCGACAGGCCCTCGAACGGCTCGTCGAGGAGCAGGAGGCGGGTGTCGCCCGACAGGGCCCGGGCCACCGCCACCATCTGCTGCTCGCCGCCCGACAGGCGCGCGGCGTCGACGGTCCAGCGCTGCTTGAGCCGCGGGAAGAACTCCAGGACCTTGTCCTCGTCCCAGTGGATGCCGGCGCCGGTGAGCCGCCGCAGCCGGCCGAGTCCGAGATTCTCCGCGACGCTCATCCCGGAGAACAGCGCCCGGCCCTGCGGCACGTAGCCGATGCCGAGGCGGGCGATCCGGTCGGGCGTCAGCCCGGCGATGTCCTGGCCGGCCAGCACGATCCGGCCGGCGGCCGGGGGCGCGGTGCCGATCAGCGTCTTCAGCAGGGTCGACTTGCCGGCGCCGTTGCGGCCGAGCAGGGCCACGACCTCGCCCTTGTGCACGGTGAGGTCGACACCGTTGAGGATGTGCGACTTGCCGTAGAAGGTATCGACGCCGGCCATGGAAAGCAGCGTCTCGGGCGCCGCCGCGCTCGCCCGGGGCTTGGCGGCGATCGCCTCCGTGCCCGAGCCGAGATAGACCGCCTGGACCCGTTCGTCGTCCCGGGCATCGGCCACGGAACCGTCCACGAGCACGGCCCCGTCGGCCATGACGGTGACCCGGTCGGCGAGGCGGAAGACCCGATCGATGTCGTGCTCGACCAGCAGCACCGGGATGTCGGCCGAGAGCGCCTTGATCAGGTCGCCGACGCGCTCGCGCTCGGCGGCGGCGAGGCCGGCCAGCGGCTCGTCGAGCAGCAGCACCCGGGGCCGCGTGGCCAAAGCCAAACCCATATCGAGGAGGCGCTGCCCTCCGTAGGAGAGGCTGCCGGCCTCCGCCTTCTCGATCCCGGCGAGCCCGGTCCAGCGCAGCAGCTCGGCCGTGTCGTCGGCGATCTCCCGGACGCCGAGGGCGTCGCGCCAGGGGCTCATATGGGCCGGATGGCGCGCCTGGACCGCGAGCCGGACATTCTCCTCGACGGACAGGCCCGGGAACAGGTTGGTGATCTGAAACGAGCGGCCGAGCCCGGCCCGGGTGATGGCGTGCGGCTCGAGCCCGGCGATCTCGCGCCCGTCGAGGAGGATCCGGCCGGCATTCGGCCGGAACAGGCCGGAGAGCAGGTTGAACGCCGTGGTCTTGCCGGCGCCGTTCGGCCCGATCAGCGCGTGCAGGGTCCGGTCGGCCACCGCGAAGGACACGCCGCGCACCGCCGCCACCGGCCCGAAGCTCTTCCGGATGTCCTCGGCGACCAGGACCGGCCCGTCGGCGCGGCCCTCCGCGATAAACCGCGCGGGCACCCGGCCGGAGGCGCCGGCCCGGCGGGCCGACATGGCGGCGCCCTCGCTCGGCACGCGCCGGAACGGCCGCATCAGCCGCGCCGCGATGCCGACGAGCCCGTCCGGCGAGAACACGATAAAGGCGACGAACAGCAGCCCGAAATACAGTAGCCAGTCGGCTGTGTAGATCGACAGGAATTCCCGGAACAGGATGTAGAACAGGGCGCCGAGCGCCGGTCCGAGGAACGAGCGCATCCCGCCGATCACCACCATGGCGAGCAACTCGCCCGAGAACGCGATGGAGATCGGGTCGGCCGAGGTGAAGCGGTGGCTGTAGGCGGAGAGCGCCCCGGCGAGCCCGGTGATCGAGGCCGAGATCACGAAGGCGGCGAGCTTGTAGCGGTTGGTCGCGTAGCCGAGGAAGCCGGCGCGCTGCTCGTTCTCCCGGATCGCGACAAGCACCGTCCCCATGGGGGAACGGCGGAACCGCCAGAGCCCGACGAGGACGAGGAACGCGATGGCGGAGACGGCCGCGTAATAGGCGCCGGGCTGCTGCAGCGCCTCCCAGCGGTGCAAATTGCCGATGCCGTTCTCGCCGCCGGTGAGGTCGGTCCAGCGGAACGCGATGGCGTAGAGCATCGCGGTGAATGCCAGGGTCAGCAGCGAGAAGTAGACGCCCCGCCGCCGCAGGATCAGCGCGCCGCCGGCCAAGGCGGCAAGGCCGGTAATCGCCAGCGCGCCGACGAGCGGCAGGGCCATGTCGCCGGGCGCCAGGCGGGTCTGCAGGATCGCCACCGCGTAGGCGCCGATCCCGAACCACGCCCCGTGGCCGAAGGAGACGAGGCCGGTCCAGCCGACCAGGATGTTGAGCCCGAGGACGGCCAGCGCGAAGATCACCACATCGGTGGCGGTGATGAGCGTCAGACCGATCGCATCCAGCGCGAAGGGCAGGACGATCAGGGCGGCGAGCGCGGCCCAGAGCTGGCGGCTCTCGCGCAGGATCAGGCCGCGCTGGGGCATGGCGAGCGGCAGCGGTTCGGCGGTTCCGGACATGGGGCTGCTCCCGCTCACTCGAATCGGGCGATCTGCTCGCCGAACAGGCCGCGCGGACGCAGCAGCAGGACGAGCACCATCAGGCCGTAGACCGCGGCCTCCGTGGCCGGCGGGTAGGCGTAGGCCGTCAAACCCCGGACGACGCCGACGATCAGCGCCGCGAAGACGACGCCCCAGAACGAGCCGAGCCCGCCGATCACCACGACGACGAAGGCGAAGGTCAGGATCTCGGCGCCCATGGCGGGATGCACGCCGGTCACCGGCGCCATCATGGTGCCGGCGAGGGCGGCGAGACCGACGGCGATCGTCACGACGGCGGTCATGTAGGGCCGCAGCGAGATGCCCAGCGCCGCGACCATATCGGGGTTCTGGACGCCGGCCCGGACCACGCGCCCGAAGCTCGTGCGGGTCAGGAGCAGCCACAGGCCGCCGACGCAGGCCAATGCCACCACCAGGATGGACAGCCGGTAGCGCGAATAGATCAGGTCGCCGATGAACACCTGGCCGCGCAGCCAGCTCGGGATCCCGTAGGGCAGCGGCGCCGCCCCGAAGGCCATGCGCAGGGCCTGCTCGGCGACCATGGCGAGGCCGAAGGTCAGGAGCAGCCCCAGCGTCGGATCGCCCCGGTAGAACCGCCGGAGCAGGAACCGCTCGATCACGAGGCCGAGCACCGCGACGAGCAGCGGCGAGGCGACGAGGGCGCCACCGAACCCGATCGTCGGCGTCAGCATCACCGTCAGGTAGGCGCCGATGGCGTAGAAGGCGCCGTGGGCGAGATTCACGATCCCGCCGAGGCTGAAGATCAGCGACAGGCCCAGCGCAATCAGCAAGTACTGGACGCCGATCAGCAGGCCGTTGAGCACCTGCTCCAGGATGAAGACGAGCTGCATGGCCGCCTCACGCCGGGAAGGTGCAGGCGTTCTCGTCGCGGGTCGTCGCGAGGACCTCGAGGTTCTCGCCGGCCCCGGGCAGCGGCCCGGTCGCGGTGAAGATGTCGTAGGGGTTCTTCACCTGATCCGACGGCAGGGCGGTGATCGCGTACATCTCCTGCATCAGCTCGTGATCCCAGGGACGGAAGTAGCCCTCCCGGGTCTTGGCGATGTCGAAGGTCGCGCCCTTCTCCAGATGCTCCACGATCTTGGTGGAATCGGTCGATTTGAGCTCGTTCATGGACTGGGCGACGATCTTCATCGCCGTGTAGTCGCCCCAACCCTGGTTCTCCGGGAGCTTCTTGTACTTGGCCCGGAACGCCGCCACGAATTTCTGGGCCGAGGGCGAGTCGATCCGGTGATGCCAGATCACCGGCCAGGTGCCGAGGAAGTTGCCGGGTCCGGCGCCCCAGGCGAGCGCCGTATCGAACCCGAAGCCCGCGACCGGGAACGGCAGGCCGAACTCGCTGTATTGCTTGAGGAAGTTGGTGATCTGGGCGCCCGCGAGGTTGCAGATCACCAGGTCGGGCCGACCCTGGCGCAGCTTGAGCAGGAAGGGCGAGAAGTCGGTCAGCTCGGTGGGGATCAGGTCCTCGCCCGCGATGGTCGCCTCGTTGGCGATGAAGAACTTCTTGGCCTGCTTCAGCAGGTCGTGGCCGAAGGCGTAGTCGGCGGTGAGCGCGTAGACCCTCTTGCCCTTGATCAGGCCCTTCTCGACCAGGGCGCGGCCGGCCGCGCGGACCATCATCGTGTTCTGCGCCTCGACATGGAACAGGTAGCGCTTGCAATCCGCGCCGCGCAGCGCGTCCGAGTTCGCGCCGGTGTTGATGAACAGCACCTTCTCCCGCTGCGCCACCTGGCTGATCGCGAGCGCCGAGGCCGAGTTGATCTCGCCGACCAGGCAGGCGACGCGGTCGCGCTGGACCATGCGCTCGGCCTTCGCCGAGGCGGTCTGCGGATTGACGCTGTCCTCCGACAGGAGCTCGACCTTGCGGCCGGCGATGCCGCCGCTCGCGTTGATCTCCTCCACGGCGAGCTGGGCTGCCTGCACGGCGAACTCGCCCAGCGGCCCGAGGAACCCGGTGCGCGGGGTCAGGTGGCCGATCCGGATGACGTCGGACTGTCCCTGGGACAGGGCTGGGCTCCCGAGCGCCGGGGCGATGAGGGCCGCGCCGCCGGCCCGCAGAAGGCTGCGGCGTGAGAGAGAATCCCCGAACCGATCCGTCATCGTTCCGCTCCCGTGCGTTTCCTCCAGCCGGGCATTTTTGGTGGGCTCTGGCGGCCCGCACCCGAACTGTGATCACAGATCACTAGCGCGATAGTGCCACATTCGTCTAGTGTCGGCACATGAGTTCCATGTCGGCCCTGGCCGAACTGCCCCAGCTCGAACGGCGCACCCTCGCCGACACCGCCTACGAGGCCCTGGCCGACCTGCTCGCCTCCGGGCGGCTGGCGCCCGGCGACCGGCTGTCCCTGCGCCAGAGCGCGGCGGCGCTCGGCGTCTCCGTGATGCCGGTGCGCGAGGCCGTGAGCCGCCTCGTGGCCGACGGCGTCCTCGAAGTCGCGGCGACCCGGGCGATCCGGGTGCCGATCATGACGGCGCAGGATTTCCGGGCGCTCGCCGAGACCCGCATGGCGATCGAAGGCATGGCCGCCGCACGCACCGCCGAGCGCCGGAGCGAGGCGGACCTCGCCGCGATCCGCCGGGCCGAGGCGGCGTTCCGCGCCGAGGCCGAATCGGCGCGGCCCGACAGCGCCCAGGCCGTACGGCTCAACCGCGACCTGCATTTCGCGATCTACGCAGGCTGCGGGCTGGCGCCCCTGCACGAGATCATTGCCCGGCTGTGGCTGAAAGCGGGTCCGGTCATCAACCTCGACCTGCGCGCCCATCCGGAGCGGCTGCTCCAAGGTTTCGCGCTGCGGCGGCACGCCGAGGCGCTGGCGGCGATCGAAGCCGGCGACGGGCCGGCGGCAGCCGCCGCGCTGGCAGCCGATATCCGCGAGGCGGCCGACTTCATCATGTCCCGCGGCGGCCTTCGGGACACGTAGCTTTGGGTGCGCATCGTCCCGAAACCCGGCAACCGCCGTTCGGGACGATGCCGAGATAGGAGGGACGATATGGATCTGGGAATCGCCGGCCTGCGCGTGCTCGTGACGGCAGGCGCGGCCGGCATCGGTCGCGGCATCGTCGATGCGTTTCTCGAGGAAGGCGCGCGGGTCTTCGCCTGCGACATCGACGAGGCGGCGCTCGCGACGCTGACCGCCGAGGTCGGCCGCAGCCGGACCGATGTCGCGGACCGTGAGCAGGTCGCCGCCATGATGGATCAGGCGGTCGATCATCTCGGCGGCCTCGACGTCTTGGTCAACAATGCCGGCATCGCCGGGCCGACCGGGCGGGTCGAGGAGATCGCCCCCGAGGAATGGGACCGCTGCCTGACGGTCTGCCTCACCAGCCAGTTCAACTGCGCCCGGCTCGCGGTGCCGCATCTGCGCGCGAGCGGCAACGGCTCGATCGTCAACCTGTCCTCGGCGGCCGGCAAGTTCGGCTTCGGCCTGCGCAGCCCCTACGCGGCCGCGAAATGGGGGGTGATCGGCTTCACCAAGTCCCTGGCGATCGAGCTCGGCGAGGCGGGCATCCGGGTGAACGCGATCCTGCCCGGCCTGGTGGCCGGCGACCGGCAGCGCCGGGTCCTGGAGGCCAAGGCGCAGCAGCAGGGCACGAGCTTTGCCGAGATGGAGGCCCGCGCCTTCTCGTTCGTCTCGGTCAAGGATTACGTCACCGCCCGCCAGCTGGCCGACCAGATCCTGCTGCTCTGCTCACCCCGGGGCCGGACCATCTCGGGGCAGGCGATCTCCATCGACGGCGATACCCGGATGCTGTCCTGATCGGCCGCGCGACACGTGACGCCGCGGTGCGGATCGCGGCAGATTGAGACCGGAGCGGCACCACGACCGCGAGACTGGGAGGATCGGGAGATGCGTCTTTCGGGCAAGACTGCCTTGGTCACGGCCGCCGGCCAGGGCATCGGCCGAGCGAGCGTCCTGGCGATGGCGCGCGAGGGCGCTCGGGTGCTGGCCACCGACGTCCGGGCGGAGGCGCTGCGGACCTTCGACGGCGTGGAGAACGTCACCACCGCGCCCCTCGACGTGCTCGACCGGGCGCAAATCGAGGCGGTGGCCGGCACGCTCGACCGGATCGACGTGCTGTTCAACTGCGCCGGCTACGTCCATGCCGGCACGGTGCTCGACGCCAGCGATGCCGATTTCGACTTCGCGGTGAACCTCAACGTCCGGTCGCAGTTCTGGACGATCCGCGCGGTCCTGCCACGGATGCTTGAGGCGGGCGCCGGGAGTATCGTCAACATGGCGAGCGTCGCCGGCTCGCTGCGCGGCCTGCCGAACCGCTTCGTCTACGGGCTGACCAAGGCCGCGGTGATCGGCCTGACCAAGTCGGTGGCGGCGGATTACGTGGGCCGCGGGATCCGCTGCAACTGCGTCTGCCCGGGCACGGTCGACACGCCCTCCCTCGCCGACCGGATCAACGCGTTCGACGACCCCGTGGAGGCCCGCAAGGCCTTCATCGCCCGCCAGCCCATGGGCCGGCTGGCCAAGGCCGAGGAGATCGCCCCGCTGGTGGTGTTCCTGGCGAGCGACGAGGCCGCCTTCGTGACCGGCCAGAGCTATTCCATCGACGGTGGCATGACGATCTGAGGATTTCGACCATGAGCGAGAAGCGCCGCGTGACCCCCGCCGACCTGCGCTCGAAGGCGTGGTTCGACAATCCCCACAACCCCGGCATGACCGCGCTCTATCTCGAGCGCTACCTGAATTTCGGGCTCACGCCCGCCGAGCTGCGGTCCGGCAAGCCGCTGATCGGCATCGCCCAGACCGGCTCCGACCTGTCCCCGTGCAACCGGCACCATCTGGAGTTGGCCAAGCGCGTCCGCGACGGCATCACGGCGGCCGGCGGCGTCGCCTTCGAGTTCCCGTGCCACCCGATCCAGGAGACCGGCAAGCGGCCCACCGCCTCCCTGGACCGGAACCTCGCCTACCTGTCGCTGGTCGAGGTCCTGTACGGCTATCCCCTCGACGGGGTCGTGCTGCTCACCGGCTGCGACAAGACCATGCCGGCCTGCCTGATGGCGGCCGCCACCGTGAACATCCCGGCGATCTCACTCAATGTCGGGCCGATGCTCAACGGCTATTTCCAGAAGGAGCTGACCGGCTCCGGCACGATCGTCTGGAAGACCCGCGAGCGTCATGCGGCCGGCGATATCGACTTCCAGCAATTCATGGACATCGTCGGCTCCTCGGCGCCGTCCACGGGCCATTGCAACACGATGGGCACGGCCTCGACCATGAATGCGCTCGCCGAGGCGCTCGGCTTGGCGCTTCCCGGCTCCTCGGCGATCCCCGCGCCCTATCGCGAGCGCGGCCAGGCGGCCTACGCCACCGGCCTGCGCATCGTCGACATGGTCTGGGAGGACCTGAAGCCGTCCGACATCCTGACCCGGGAGGCGTTCGAGAACGCGATCGTGGCCAATGCCGCTATCGGCGGCTCGACCAACGCGCCGATCCACATCAACGCCATCGCCAAGCATATCGGCGTGCCGCTGACCTGCGACGACTGGGAGCGGGTCGGCTTCGAGATCCCGCTGCTGGTCGACATGCAGCCCGCGGGCCGCTGGCTTGGCGAGGAGTATTTCCGCGCGGGCGGCCTGCCGGCCGTCTTCGCCGAGCTGATCGAGGCCGGGAAGGTCCACACCGAGGCGCCGACCTGCAACGGGCTGACCGTCGGCGAGAATTATCGCGGCCGGCACAGCTGGAACCGCGAGGTGATCCGGGCCTACGAGACGCCGCTGATGGAGCGGGCGGGCTTCCTCAACCTCAAGGGCAGCCTGTTCGATTCGGCGATCATGAAGACCTGCGTGATCTCGGAGGAATTCGCCGCCCGCTACCTGCGCAACCCCGAGGACCCGATGGCGTTCGAGGGCCCCGTGGTCGTGTTCGACGGGCCGGAGGATTACCACCACCGCATCGACGATCCGGCGCTCGGGATCGACGAGAACACCGTCCTGATCATGCGCGGCGCCGGCCCGGTCGGCTATCCCGGCGCGGCCGAGGTGGTGAACATGCAGCCGCCGGGCGAGCTGATCCGCCGCGGCGTGACCTCCCTGCCCTGCATCGGCGACGGTCGCCAATCCGGCACCTCGGGCACGCCCGCGATCCTCAACGCCTCGCCGGAGGCGGCGGTGGGCGGCGGCCTGGCGCTGCTTCAATCCGGTGACCGGGTCCGCATCGACCTCAACACCCGCCGTGCCGACATCCTGCTCCCGCCCGAGGAGCTGGAGCGCCGTCGGTCCGACCTGGCGAGCCGGGGCGGCTTCCCCTACCCGGCGACCCAGACGCCCTGGCAGGAGATCTACCGGGATCAGGTGGCTCAGCTCAACGAGGGCATGGTGCTGAAGGGGGCGGTGAAGTTCCAGAAGGTGGCGCAGACGTCGGGCGTGCCACGGGACAATCACTGAGGCAGGCTTGCGGCTGAAGGACGTTCGGCGACAGCAGGGACGACTACGCTGCTGCGCAACCCGGGCATTTCCCAGCTCTTTACGGGCTGAGATTTTGTATCCGCGGCAGGAGCGATCACTGTGTCATCCCGGGGCGCCGCAGGCGCCCCGGGATGACAGGGTGGATCGCTTGGGCGTCGAGACAAGCCGCACGCGGCGACATCGACAGGGTGTGCCCAAAGGTCTCTCCTTCAACCGCCCGTTCCCTCCTCGGTGAATTTTGAATACAATTCTCTCGACGGGCGGGGACGCGCCCTCGGGAGGGATCGGCCGTGACGCAAGCCAAGGCTCGAAGTGCGGCCTCGCCGCGCGCGGCGGCGCGTCTGGACGGGGGATTGGCCCGCAAGCTCGCGGAGCAGTTGCAGGGGGAGGCGCGGTTCGACGCGTTCACCCGCGGCCGCTACAGCACCGATGCCTCGATCTACCAGATCATGCCGGCCGGGGTGGTGCTGCCGCGCTCAGCCGCCGACATCGCCGCGACCCTGCGGATCGCCGCCGATCACGGCGCGCCGGTGATCCTGCGCGGCGGCGGCACCTCGCAGAACGGCCAGCCGATCGGCTCCGGCCTCGTGGTCGATTGCTCGCGCCACTTCAACGGCATCCGCGCCTACGATCCGGAAGGCGGCACGATCACGGTCGAGCCCGGCATGGTGCTGGAGCGGCTGAACAGCCGCGTGAAGGCCGATGGCTGGTTCTTCCCGGTGGAACCCTCGACCGCCACCCGCTGCACCATCGGCGGCATGGCCGGCAACAATTCCTGCGGCGCCCGCTCGCTGCGCTACGGCAAGATGAGCGACAACGTCCTGGCGATGGAGGCGCTGCTGCCAGGCGGTGAGGCCTTCGGCTTCGGCCTGATCGGCAATGCGAGTTCCGGGGTGAGCGGCTCGGCGCACGCGGAATCCTTGGCCGAGCGCATGCGCGCCCTCGCCGTGCTTCACCGCGACGAGATCGAGGCCCGCTACCCGAAGGTGCAGCGGCGCGTGGGTGGCTACAATCTCGACGCCCTGGTCGAGCCGCGCCCGAATCTCGCGCATCTCCTCGTCGGCTCTGAGGGGACGCTCGCCGCCACGACCTCGGTGACCCTCAAGCTGTCGCGCCTGCCGGCCCACCGGGTCATGGGTGTCTGCCACTTCCCGTCGTTCCGGGCCGCCATGGAGACGACGCAGCATATCGTCGCCCTCGACCCCGTGGCGGTGGAGCTGGTGGACAACAACGTGCTGGTGCTGGGCGCCGACATCCCGCTGTTCCGGACCACGCTCGCCGACATCACCCGCGGCAAGCCGAACTGCCTGCTGTTGGCGGAGTTCGCCGGGGACGACCTTGCCGTTCTAAAGCGCGACCTGAAGCGCCTCGATGCCTGCATGGCCGATCACGGCTTCCCGGACGCCGTCGTCGAGATCCTGGAGCCGGCGCGCCAGCGCTCCGTCTGGGAGGTACGCGAGGCCTGCCTCAACATCATGATGTCGATGAAGGGCGACGCGAAGCCTGTCTCGTTCATCGAGGATTGCGCGGTGCCGCTGGAGCATCTGGCCGATTACACGGATGCGGTGACGGACGTGTTCACCAGGCACGGCACCCGCGGCACCTGGTACGCCCACGCCTCCGTCGGCTGCCTCCATGTCCGCCCGATCCTCGACATGAAGGACGGAGGCGACGTGAAGCGGATGCGCGCCATCGCGGAGGAGACCTCCGAGCTGGTGCGCCGCTACAAGGGCTCCTATTCCGGCGAGCACGGCGACGGCATCTCGCGCTCGGAATACATCGCGCCGCTCTTCGGCCCAGTCCTGACCGGCGCCTTCGAGACCGTGAAGGACGCGTTCGACCCGGAGAACAGGCTCAATCCCGGCAAGATCGTCCGGCCGCTGACCATGGACGACCGGAGCCTGTTCCGGTTCAAGCCCGACTACGCCGTGACCCAGCCGCTCAAGCCCGCCCTCGACTGGTCGGATTGGGGCGGCTTCGGCGCGGCGGTCGAGATGTGCAATAACAACGGCACCTGCCGGAAGCTCGCCGGCGGCGCGATGTGCCCATCCTACCGGGCGACCCGGGAGGAGGAGCACCTCACCCGCGGCCGGGCCAATTCCCTGCGCCTCGCGATCTCGGGCCAGCTCGGACCGGATGCCTTCACCAGCAAGGCGATGAAGCGCACCCTCGACCTCTGCGTCTCCTGCAAGGCCTGCCGCCGGGAATGCCCGACGGGCGTCGACATGGCCAAGATGAAGGTCGAGTTCCTGCACCACTACCATGCCCGCCACGGGCTACCCCTGCGCGACCGGATCATCGGCCTGATGCCGCATTACGCAGGGATCGCCGCCAAGCTCGCGCCGCTCCTCAACCTGCGCGACCGGCACCCGGCGCTGGCCGCCCTGTCGGAGCGGATGGTCGGGCTCTCGGCCAAGCGCTCGCTGCCGCGCTGGCGGCGGCCGTGGAGCGAGCAGGGCGAGGCGGCCCATCCCGGCGACGTGACCGGGGATTTCCGCGACGTCATCCTGTTCGGCGACACGTTCAACCGCGCCTTCGAGCGGGAGAACCTGGAAGCCGCCGAGCGGGTTCTTCGCGCTGCCGGCTACCGCATCCACCGGGCCTACCCGTCGCGCGGGCGGCGGCCGCTCTGCTGCGGCCGGACCTGGCTGGCCTCGGGCCAGACCGACCGGGCCCGCGCCGAGGCGCGGCGGACCCTCGACACGCTGCTGCCCTTCGTCCGGGCCGGCGCCCGGGTGGTCGGCCTGGAGCCGTCCTGCCTGCTGACCTTCCGGGACGAGTTTTCCGCCTTGCTGCCGGGCGAGGACACGGCGCTGCTGGCCAGGCAGTCGCTGCTGTTCGAGGAATTGCTGGCCGGCGACCTCGCGGCCGGCCGGATCGCGCTGCCGCTGGCGGACCAGGGCGGCCGGGTCGCGCATCTGCACGGGCATTGTCACCAGAAATCGTTCGGCGTGATGGGCTCGGTGGAGACCGTGCTGCGGTCGGTGCCGGGCCTCGACGTGCGGGTCATCGAGTCGAGCTGCTGCGGCATGGCCGGCGCCTTCGGCTACGGAGCCGAGACGATCGAGACCTCCTTCGCCATGGCGGAGCTGTCGCTGTTCCCGGCGCTGCGCGCGGCCGGGCCGGACGACCTTGTCGTGGCCGACGGGACCAGCTGTCGCCACCAGATCCATGACGGCTTGGGGCTGGAGGCTCAACACGTGGCGCGCGTTCTCGATGACGCTCTCGTGCACGCCCCCCTGCCTCGACACTGAATTGTCGTGCACCTACACATGCCGGACGGGTTGCTTTGACCTTGCGTGCACCGTCGGCTCATGAACAAAATCGACACCGGCATCGGAATCAGCCGCCGCTATCTCCATGACGAGGTGGCGGACCGGATGCGGGAACTGATCCGCTCCGGGGAGATGGAGCCCAAGGCGCGCATCAACGAGGGCGAGCTGACCGAGCGCTTCGGCATCTCGCGCACGCCGCTGCGGGAGGCGATCAAGATCCTGGCGACCGAGGGGCTCCTCGAGCTGCTGCCGAACCGCGGGGCGCGGGTCGCCAGCATCTCCGAGACGGAGCTCGAGGAGATGATGGAGGTGATCGCCGGGCTCGAGGCCACCGCCGGCGACCTGGCCTGCCGGACGATCTCCGAGGCCGAGATCGACGCGATCGAGGTCGATCACAACGCGATGGTGGCGGCCTGGAAGAGCGGCGACGAGGCCGGGTATTTCAGCTACAACCGGCGGATCCACGAAGGCATCATGGCGGCCAGCCGCAACGGCGTGCTGGCCAACATCTACGAGAGCCTGTCGGGCCGGATCCAGCGGTCGCGCTACTCTGCCCGGCAGACCCCGGACCAATGGGCCCGGGCCGTGTCGGAGCACGAGCGCATGATCGCGCTGCTGCGCGCCCGGGACGGGGCCGCCCTGGCGGTGCTGATGCGCGAGCACATCCGCGGGAAGAAGTCCGTCATCGCCGCCAATTACGGGGTTGCAGAGGCCGGCTGAGCGGTCATCTCGAACCAGAACGAGGCGCCCGGCGTGCGGGAATCGTTCGGGTAGAGGAACGGGATGTCGGGGCCGGCCCCGCGGGCGGCGAAGACCGCCGTGACCCGGGCGCGCATCGCCGGATCCTGGCAGAGATACATCACCGGGGCGGTCACCCGGAACGGCGGGGCGCCGCATAACAGCATGGCGGCCAGCAGGTACTGCTCGTTGTAGAGGCGGCAGTTCCACGCAGCCGGGTAGTCGTCCGGGATGAAGATGTCGTGGATCTGGACGATCACGCCCGGCGCGAGCCGCGGCATCACTTCGAAGAAGAACACCGTCACGTCGGAATTCGCGAAGGAGCGGTGCGATCCGTCGAAGAAGACGATGTCCCCGGCCCGCAGCTCTTCGAAGAGTGTGAGGTCGCAGCCCTCGAGGGGCGCGCGAAGGGTCCGGTCGCAGATCGCGTCGATCTCCCGCCGGGGCATCGGGTCGATCGAGGTGATCGTGGTCGGCAGGTTCAGCGCGTGGATCGTGTAGCGGGCAAAGCAGGTCGAGCAGCCGGAGCCGATCTCGAGGTAGCGGGCAGGCCGTTTCCAGGCCAGCATCGTCATCAAGGCGGCCGCGTCGAGCGCGGTGAACCAGGTGTTGTCCCAGTGCGGCGTCACCGGGTCGGCGAGGCGGGATTCGTGCGGGACGCTGTGGAGCAGGTCGGCCTGGCCCTCCAGCGCGTCGAGGAAGGCTTCGTAGGCCGCGCTCTCCCGGGCGAGGACCGAGCGCAGCTGGCCGTGCGGCGGGCTGCCGGGCGTCCAGCGGGAGGACGGCACCACCGGGTGGTAATCGTGGACCGTGTGGCTCCAGCGGAACGGCTCCGTGCTCGCCCGGAAGATATCGACGCCGGCCCGGCGCCCCGCGCTTCTCACGATGTCCTTCAGCATGCCCGTCCTCGTTCTCACGAGGCGACCTTGCTCAAGCTGCAACTTCTAGTCGAGTCAGAACGCGGGGCTACGCAATCGTCTCGGTGCGCACGATAGGGCGCGCCTTCGCCCGCTCAGGCGGCGTTCGGCGCCCAGAGGCCGGCCACCAGATCGGTGAAGCGGTCGCCCTGGACGATGACGTGGCTGCGCAGGGCCTCGGCCGCGCGGATCTCGTCGCCGGCGACGATCGCGGCGACGATCGCCTCGTGCTCGGCGAGCGATTGCGGGAGTCGTTGGCGGACCCGCAGCTGCAACCTGCGGTAGGGCGCCAGGCGGCGATGCAGCGACAATGCCTGCTCGGCCAGGAAGGCGTTGCGGCTCGCCCGGTAGACCACCGTGTGGAACACATAATTCTCGGCGTAGTAGCTCTCGGTATCCTCCTGGGCCATCGCCGCCTTGCAGCCGGCGAGCGCGGCCTGCAGGGCCTCCGAATCCTCCGGAACCAGGCGGCGGGCGGCGAGCCGGCCGCAGGCGGCTTCCATCTCCGCCATGGCCTCGAACATGGCGAGCAGCAGGTGCGGTTCCGGCGCGCTCACGATGGCGCCGCGCCGCGGCTTGGCCTGGACGAGGCCGGTGGCCGCGAGCTGGAGCAACGCCTCCCGGATCGGGGTGCGTGAGACCCCGAAGCGCGCCGCGAGCTGGTTCTCGTCGAGCCGCGACCCGAGGGCGAGCTCGCCCGAGACGATCTCGTCCTCGATCCGCTGCCGCAGCCGCTGGGCGTGACTCATCCCTCCGGTCCCTCCGCGCCGACAGGCCGGCGCCGCATCTGCCCGGTTCCTGGCTGACCGCCGGGCTTGATGCCAATCACATATGCTCCACCGTTGACAAAATATACAAGACGGTTTTTCTTGCATACAAGCACTGCAAGACAATATTGCGGCGCACAAAATCATTGCCGCCAAGAGTGCGGCGCGGGAGAGAGCAATGACGCCGACACGTCGCACGCTGGTCGCGGCCGCCCTCACGGCGCCCGCCATCCTGAGATTCGGCCTCGGCGCCGCCCAGGCCGCCACGACCCTGAAGCTGTCGCACCAGTTCCCGGGCGGGACGATCGACGAGGGCGATTTCCGCGACCGCATGTGCCGGAAATTCGCGAAGGCGATCAACGAGCGCTCGCAGGGCGCCCTGGAGGTCCAGGTCTATCCCGGCTCGTCGCTGATGAAGACGAACGCCCAGTTCGGCGCCATGCGCAAGGGCGCCCTGGACATGTCGCTCTACCCCAGCCCGTACGCGGGCGGCGAGGTGGCGGAGCTGAATATCGGCCTGATGCCGGCGCTGGTGACCTCCTACGCCCAGGCGGTGGCGTGGAAGTCGGCGCCCGTGGGCCGGAAGCTGACCGAGCTGCTGGAATCGAAGGGCATCGTCCTGGTCTCGTGGGTCTGGCAGGCCGGCGGCGTCGCCAGCCGCGAGCGGCCGCTGGTCGCCCCGTCCGACGCCAAGGGCATGAAGGTCCGCGGCGGCTCCCGTGAGATGGACCTGATGATGAAGCAGGCCGGCGCCGCGACGCTCTCGATCCCGTCGAACGAATCCTACGCGGCCATGCAGACCGGCGCCTGCGACGCGGTGATCACCTCGTCCACCAGCCTGATCTCGTTCCGGCTGGAAGAGCTCTCGAAGGCGCTGACCTCGGGCCGGGAGCGCTCCTACTGGTTCATGCTCGAGCCGATCATGATGTCCAAGACCGTGTTCTCCGGCCTGCCGAAGGACCAGCAGGACCTGATCATGGCGGTGGGCGCGGAGCTCGAAGCCTTCGGCCAGACCGGGGCCAAGGAGGACGACACCCGGGTCGAGCAGATCTTCTCCAAGGCCGGCGCCAAGGTCTCGCAGCTCGACGAGCAGGTGCTCGGCCAGTGGCGCGAACTCGCCCGCGAGACCGCCTGGAAGGACTATGCCGGCCGCAACGCGAGCTGCGCGGAACTGCTGAAGCTCGCGGAGCAGGTCGCGTGAGCCACGGCTTCGACGCGGCCACCGCGATTCCGGATGCGAAAGGCGCGGAGGAGCCCGGGCTCCCCGGCCTCCTCGGCCTGTTCGACCGGGCCCTGCGCGGCATCAACCGCGTGATCCTCGGGCTGGGCGGGCTCTGCCTCGTCGCGGCCTGCCTGGTGCTGAGCCACAGCGTCGTCGTCCGCTACCTGTTGAAGGAGCCGACCGACTGGCAGGACGAGATGGCGGTCTTCCTGATCGTCGGGGCGACCTTCTTCTCGGCCGCCGGGGTCCAGGCCAAGCGCGGCCACGTCGCGATCGAGGCGTTGACCGGCCTGCTGCCGCCGGCGGTCAACCGGATGCGGCTGATCTTCGTCGACGTGGTCAGCCTCGCCTTCTGCGCGTTCTTCGCCTGGAAGAGCTGGACGCTGGACCACGAGGCCTGGATCGACGGCCAGACCTCGCAATCGACCTGGGGGCCGCCGCTCTGGATCCCCTACACGCTGATGGCCGCCGGCATGAGCCTGCTGTGCCTCCAGTTCATCCTGCAGATCGCCGAGGCGCTGCTCTACGGGCCTCGGGCGGCCGGCTGGGCCAAGCCGAAGATCGGCATCGGCGCCGACGTCAACAAGGACATGCACGGCGCGCCCGGGGTCACGCCCCGGGGGCCCGATCCGATGGGCCAGACGATCGACGCGAGGGTGAAGTGATGAGCACGGCGGCGATCGGCTTCCTCTACGCGGGGGCCACCCTCGGGGCGATGCTGTCGGGCATCCCCATCGCGTTCGCGCTCGGCGCCGTGGCCCTGGCCTTCATGGTCGTGTTCATGCCGGGTGCCTCCCTCGATACGGTGGCCCAGAACGTCTACGAGGAGATGGCCTCGATCACCCTGCTGTCGATCCCGCTGTTCATCCTGAAGGGCGCGGCGATCGGGCGGTCCCGGGCCGGCCAGGACCTCTACTCGGCGATGCATGCCTGGATGCACCGCATTCCCGGCGGGCTCGGCATCGCCAACGTCTTCGCCTGCGCGCTGTTCGCCGCCATGGCGGGTTCCAGCCCGGCGACCTGCTCGGCGATCGGCTCGGCCGGCATTCCGGAGATGCGCAAGCGCGGCTACTCGCCGGGCTTCGCCGCCGGGATCATCGCGGCCGGCGGCACGCTCGGCATCCTGCTGCCGCCCTCGATCACCATGATCCTGTACGCGGTCGCCTCCGAGCAATCGCTCGGGCGCCTGTTCCTGGCCGGGATCGGGCCGGGGCTGCTGCTGGTCGCCCTGTTCGCCGCCTGGGCGATGTACCGGTTCCGCTCGGAATTCTCCGCCGCCAAGGCGGTGGTGGAGCGCGGCGGCCCGGCCTCGCCGATCCTGGCCGACGAGCAGTACAGCATGGCCCAGCGCTTCTCGACGCTGCCGCGGGTGCTGCCCTTCGTGATCCTGCTCACCGGCGTGATGGTGGCGCTCTACGGCGGCTACGCGACCCCCTCGGAGACCGCCGGCCTCGGCGGCCTGCTGGCGCTCGGCCTGATCGCGGCGATCTACGGCGTGTGGCGGTTCCGGGACGTCAGCCCGATCCTGGTCGCGACCCTGCGGGAATCGACCATGCTGATGCTGATCATCGGCATGTCGCTGCTCTACGCCTACGTGATGAGCTACCTGCACCTGTCGCAATCGGCCGCGGCCGCGATCGTGGCGATGCAGCTCTCGCCCTGGGTGCTGCTTGTGACGATCCTCGCCCTGGTGATCGTGCTCGGCTTCTTCCTGCCGCCGGTTTCGATCATCCTGATGACCGCGCCGATCATCCTGCCGCCGCTCAAGGCCGCGGGCTTCGATCTGGTGTGGTTCGGCGTGGTGATGACCATCACCATGGAGATGGGCCTGATCCATCCGCCGGTGGGCCTGAACATCTTCGTCATCAAGAACATCGCCCCCGACATCCCGCTCTCGGACATCATCTGGGGCACCCTGCCCTTCGTGATGCTGATGGCGGTGGCGATCCTGATCCTGTGCCTGGTCCCGAGCATCGCCATGTGGCTGCCGGACCTGCTGCTGGCGACGACGCGGTAGGAAAGGCTTCCCCGCGAACGGCGGCGCCGGTAACCTTGGCTGCGTGACCGGCGCCGCCGCCCTATCTATCGACGATGACCGACCTTCAGACCATCCAAATGCTGCACACGGCGAACGTGATCGCCGAGGACGAGATCGACGCCAGCGTCGAGGCGTTCCTGAGCGGGGCGGTGTCCGAGCCCTACCGCTTCCGCAGCGGCCACCGCCTCAACTTGGTCAAGGCGGTGCGCAGCCATCCCGGGGCGCAGGAATTCGTCGGCCGGGCGAATGTCGGCACCCTGTTGAAGCGGCCGTTCGTGCGGGCGGCGATTTTGCAGGCGCGGCCGATGAAGGGGTGAGCGCGCGTCGCCCGCGCACGCTCTCATCCTGAGATGCGCCCGCAAAGTAGGCGCCACCTCAGGACGAGGAGAGCATCTCGGATCTCGCCCGCTTCGACAGCGCCAATCCCGTCATTGCGAGCGCAGCGAAGCAACCCGGGGCCGCGGGTGTTCTTGGACCGCAACGGCGCCCCGGGCTGCGATCCGGCTCAGCGCCCCTCGGACCGCTTCACAACCGATGCGACGGTGTTCTTCTGGGACGGGGCCGCGGCATTCATCTTCGGCACCGGCTTCTTCGGCTTCTTCGTCTCGCGGTTGCCGCGTTGCTTCTCGATGCTCATGGGGCCGTCCTCCGGAGCGTGACGGCGGCTTTTCGCGTCGGGCCGACCCGTACGGCCGCCCGTCACAGGCGGGGACCTCCGATCCGCAGTCACCGGAGCCTGAAGCCGCCGTTCCGGTAATGCGGCGAGCCTGCGCCCGAACGACCGCAAAAGATAGTGTCCTCACCACGCGAAGCCTGTTCGGCCGCAACCCTTCCGAACGGCCCTGGCGCACGGCACAAGCTTTGCCATAATGCGTGGCTGATCTGGCGCGCATCGCCGCTCGGGCCGCCTCTATTCCAGGGACACTTGCATGAGCCTCGAATCCGTCAGGGCGTTCTTCGCCGAGAGGGCGCCCGACATCGCGGTGATCGAGCTGACCACCAGCACCGCCACCGTGGCCGAGGCCGCTGCCGGCCACGGCGTCGCCCCCGCGCAGATCGCCAAGACGCTGTCGATCCGGATCGGCGACCAGGTCGCCCTCGTGGTCACCCGGGGCGACGCGCGGCTCGACAACAGGAAGGCCAAGGCCGTGTTCGGCGGCAAGGTCCGGATGCTCGACCTCGCCGAGGTCGAGGCGGCGACCGGCCACCCGGTCGGCGGGGTCTGCCCGTTCGGGCTGATCGCGCCGCTGCCGATCTATTGCGACGTGTCGCTCAAGACCTTCGACGAGGTCGTCCCCGCGGCCGGCAGCACCCATAGCGCGGTCCGCATCGCACCGGACCGCATGGCAACGCTGACCGGAGCCGCCTGGGTCGATGTCTGCCAGGAGCCGGGGTGAGCGGGCATTTCCCGGCGAGGGAGGTCAGGGATAGCGCTGGCGCAACCATGCCGGCGTCGGCCGGAAGCCGCTTTCGAGCCAGGTGACGGCATCGATCGGGTGCGCCACGACGAGCGAGATCCCGTCAGCCCGCTCGTGCAGCAGGGTGAAGAGCTGGCGGATCGTGCCGTTCGAGCGGCGGACGCGCTGCGTCTCGCGGCGTTCGGAATCGTTCGTGGCAAAATCCGCGAGGTTGTCGGTGACCAACAGATCGACTCGATCGGCGATACAGAAGGCCAGCACGCCCGCATCCTCGCGGTCGTTCATGGCGAGTTGGTCCCGTCCTGCTGTCAGTACAGGCGGATTGAGCTTCTCGGGACCGACACGCATCAGACCGTCGACAACCCGGGGAAACGCGTCGGCGAGGCGATGCGGAAGGCCTTGCCGCCGAAGCACGGTTTCGAGGGTTCCGAGCATCTCCTGCGACACCGTCAGCTGAAGAGGGATCTCCCCGGCTGCAAAGGCCTGTACCATCGCGACCAAGCGCATCGGCGCCGTGCCTGTGCGCCCATGCTGCAGGGCGAGTAGGTAGGCGATCCAGACATTCACATCGAGGCAGATGCGCAGCACCGACCGGGACGGCGCTTGGCCGTCGGCGGTCTCGATGCCCGCACTCACCTCTTCGGTGTGCTGAGAGCGGTGGCAGTCTCGAGCAGGTCGAGGTCGCTCACATCTTCCGTCCGGGGGGCGAGCGGGCGCGCCTTCGCGATCAGGCTTGCCACGCGGTCGAAATTCCGGCGCGCGATTTCAACCCGTGCTGCATCCTCCCGCGCACGCCTCTGTGCGTCGGTCTCCATCGGTCGAGTGCGGGGAAGATCGGACAGCGCCATCGCCGAAGGGCCGTGTCTCTCTGGTCAACTCAACCCATGTAACGCCGCGCCGTCAGGCCTTCAACGCCCGCTCCAGGCCGGGGTGCGCTTGCCCAGGAACGCCTCCATGCCCTCGCGGAAATCCTGGCTCATGTAGCACATCAGGATCAGGTCATCGCCGGGATGCGGGGCGCCGTCGGCGGTCGGCTCCTCCTCGGCGAGGCGGCGCAAGCCTTCCTTGGTGGCCTGCATGGTCAGCGGCGCGTGGCCGGCCAGGAGCTGCGCCAGGGCGTCGACCCGGACGGTCAGCGCCGCGCAATCGTCCACGACCTCGCCGACGAGGCCGATGGCCAGCGCCTCCTCGGCGCCCACGAGCCGGGCGGTGAAGATGATGTCCTTGACCCGGGCCGGGCCGATCAGCCCGGAGAGCCGCTTGAGATTGCCCTGGCTCAGGCAATTGCCGAGCGTCCGGGCGATGGGGAAGCCGAACCGGGCGTCGCGGGTCGCGACCCGCAGGTCGCAGGCCGCCGCGATGGCCGCACCGCCGCCCGTGCAGGCACCCGCGATCGCCGCGATGGTCGGCACCCGCAGCCGCTCCAGGGCGCCGAGCACCCGGTCCATGAAGCGCTCGTAGCCCAGCGCGTCGTCGGCGGTCGCGAAGCCGCGGAACTGGGCGATGTCGGTGCCGGCCGCGAAGGCCTTGTCGCCGGCGCCGGTGATGATCAGCGCCTTCACGGCCGGGTCGGCGGCGATCGCCTCGCAGCAGGTGATCAGCCCCTGGTACATCGCGAAGGTGAGCGCGTTGCGGGCCTGCGGCCGGTTGAGGACGATCCGGGCGATCCCGGCCTCGTCGGTGGTGAACAGCAGCTCGTCGGTGGCGGGCGTGGCACTCATCGCAGGTCCTCTGGGGTTCAGGCCACGGTCTCGCGGACCACGCCCCGGTCGATCAGGCCGTCGATCTCGGAGGCGGTGTAGCCGGCTTCCGCCAGGATCGCCCGGGAATGCTCGCCGAGCAACGGCGCCGGGCCGTGGACCCGGCCGGGCGTGTCCGAGAACTTCACCGGCAGGCCCAGCGTCTTCATCCGGCCGACCCGGCTGTGCTCGACCTCCACCACCATCGCGCGGGCGAGCGTCTGCGGATCGCGGTGCATGGCGTTGACGTCGAGCACCGGCCCCGCCGGGACGCCGCCAGCTTCGAGGCGGGCGAGCCAGGCCTCGGACGTCTCCGCCCTGAAGATCGGCGCCAGGGTGGCGGCGAGGTCGTGGCGGTTGGCCATGCGGTCGCGGTTGAGCGCGAAGCGCGGATCCTCGGCGAGCGCCTCCGAGCCGATCGCCTTGAGCAACCGCAGCCAGTTGGTCTGGTTGGCCGCCCCGATGGTGATCCAGCCGTCCGCCGTCTCGAACGCCTCGTAGGGCGCGTTCAGCGGATGGGCCGAGCCCATCGGACCCGGGGCGATGCCGGTCGCCATGGCGATGGCCGATTGCCAGTAGGTGTGGGTGATCCCGGCCTCGAACAGCGAGGTGTCCACCGCCTGGCCCTGGCCGGTCCGGAGCCGGTGGGCATAGGCGGCGAGCACGCCCATGGCGGCCAGGATCCCGGCGGTGATGTCGGTTACGGGCGGCCCGCATTTCATCGGCGGCCGGCCGGGCCCCTCCCCGGTCACCGACATGAGCCCGCTCATGCCCTGCGCGACCAGGTCGAACCCAGCCCGGTCGGCATAGGGCCCGGTGCGGCCGAAGCCCGAGAGCGAGCAATAGACCAGCGCCGGGAATTCCTGCCGCAGGGTCTCGTAGCCGATGCCCAGCCGCTCCATGGTGCCGCCGCGGTAATTCTCGATGAGCGCGTCGGCGTTGGCGAGCAGGCGGCGCAGCACCGCGACGCCGTCCGGGTTCTTGAGGTCGAGGCTGAGGCCGCGCTTGCCGCGGTTCATCATCATATAGGCGGCGCTCTCACCCTCGAGCGCCGGCGGGACGGTGCGACGGGTGTCGTCGCCCTCCATCTTCTCGACCTTGATCACCTCCGCGCCCATGTCGGCGAGCATCAGCCCGCAGACCGGGCCGGCCATGATGTGGGCCAGCTCGATCACCCGCATGCCGGCGAGCGGCCCCGAACGTCCCATCTGTTCCGCCATCGCGGCGCTACTCCCCGGCCGGCACGGTCGCCACGGGGCCGACCGGCCCAGTGACGGGATCCACGAATTCGCGCTCGGGATGCATCGTGAAGGCCAGGGCGGCGCCGAGCAGGCAGAGCCCGACCGAGCCGACGAAGGGCAAGGTCCAGCTGCCGGTTAGGTCGACGATCAGCCCGAACACGATCGGCGAGACGATCGCCGCCACCGCCGAGCCAGTATTCATCAGCCCGCTGGCGGTGCCGGCATATTTCGGGGCGATATCCATCGGCACCGACCAGATCGGCCCGATCACCAGCTCGGCGAAGAAGAAGCCGGAGGAGAGCAGCAAAGCCACCAGGGTCAGGTCGCGGGTGAGGAAGACCCCGGCCAGGCTCGCGGCCGCGCCGAGGAAGCCCACCACGATCACCGAGAGGCGGGCGAGCTTCACGTTGCCGGTGCGATGGAGGATCGAGTCGCTCAGCATGCCGCCGACCGTATCGCCGACGACGCCGGCAAAGAAGACCCCGGAGGCGAACAGGGCCGAGTTCTTGAGATCGAGGCCGTAATTCTCCTTGAAGAAGCTCGGCAGCCAGCCGAGGAACAGCCACAGGGTCCAGCCGTAGCAGAAATACGTGATGGTCACCGGCAGCATGCGCCGGGTCAGCGCGCCCCACGGCACCGATTGCTTGGCCCCGACCTTCTTGGGCGGCGGCAGGGCCTCGAGCTCCTTGGCCGTGATGGTCGGGTGATCGGACGGGTCGTCGCGGAAATACAGGTACCAGATCGCGACCCAGACGAAGCTGACCCCGCCCAGGATCACGAAGCTGGTGCGCCAGCCGAAATGGTACATCAGGAAGGCCACGATCGGCGGCGCCACCGCGTTGCCGAGCCGGGCGAAGGCGTGGGTGATGCCCTGGGCGAAGCCGCGCTTGCCCGGCGCCGTCCAGTTCTGCATCGCCCGGGTGGCGGTCGGGAAGGTCGCGCCCTCGCCGAAGCCCAGCAGCACCCGGGCCAGGAACAGGCTGATCAGCCCGCCGACCAGGCCGGTAAGGATCGTGGCCGAGGCCCAGATCATGCCGCAGACGAGGAGCGTGCGCCGGGCGCCGAACTTGTCGCCGACCGAGCCGCCGATGACCTGGAAGATCGCGTAGGGATAGGCGAAGGCCGAGAGGATCAGGCCGAAATCGGTCTTCGACATGCCGAATTCGCGAATGATCTCGGCGCCGGCGGTCGCGATGTTCACCCGGTCCAGATAGGTGATGAAATACATCACGCAGAGCAGGCCGAGCACGCCATTGGTGGCGCTCATGCGCTTGAGCATCGACGGTTCCTCCGCTCTGACGGCGCCGGGTTTTCCGGTCGCCCGGCGCCTCGTCACGGGGACGGGCGCTCTTTGGTATTCGTTATTCAAACGCCTCTTGCACCGGAAGGCAACCGTGCGTCGAGGGGGGTGGGCACGAATTCAATCTGTCGGCGGAAACGCGAAACGGGAGCCGTGGGGCTCCCGTTTCGGTTTATCGATCGAGGAAGTGCAGATGCTCGGAGCGGGTCCGAGCGCGGCCTCTCTCACCGACGATTTTGTCGTGCGGCGCCGCATCCAGCGACCCCTCCAGCCAGCCGTGCGATGTGTGGACGCTCTGCTCGTTGGGGTGTCTGCCTTAGGCTGTCGGCCTACACCAAGCCCTCGCAGAGGCAGCTCAAGCGCCACCCTGTCATCAACTCAGTTGGCGGCGGCTTGAGCGTATGCGTCGCGCAGGCGTGCGTTTGCGGTGACGATGAGGCGTCGCATGAGGGCTGTGATGGCGACGATGGGCTTCTTTCCGGCGTCGCGCAGGCGCCGGTAGGCGTCCCGGAGGATGGGGTTGTGGCGGCTGGCCGCCATCGCGGCCATGAACAGGGTGCGCTTGACCTCGGGCCTGCCGACGCGGGTTCGGCGATAGGCGTCGGTGGCACCGCTCTGGTTGCGGTGGGGGGCGACGCCGGCCAGGGCGGCGGCCTGACGGCGGTCGATGCGGCCGAGTTCGGGCATGAGACCAATCAGGGCGGCGGTGGTGGCGCCGATGCCCGGGATGGCGCGCAGGACCCGCTCGGCGCGGACGAGTTCGGCGGCGGCGCGCACCAGCGCGGCGATGGCGGCGCCGAGGGCCTGGATCTGGGTGTCGAGGCAGGTTCGCAGCGCCTCCAGGCAGGTCCGCACCGGCTCGGCGCCGGGGGCGGCCAG